>CAYNLG010000068.1:0-20651 GCA_964397995.1 uncultured Anaerolineales bacterium | reverse complement strand
CACCTACGGCGCCTTCGGCCGCCACAACAGCACCAACAACGAAGGCTACCTCGGCACCTCCTCCTCCGGCGTCTGGGGGGCACACGGCACCAGCGGCAACGACGGCTTCCTCGGCGCCGCCAGCTACGGCGCCTACGGCAGCCACGACGGCAGCAACAACTTCGGGTACCTCGGCTCCATCGGTTACGGGGCCTACGGGCGCCACATGGCCAACCAGACCGAGGGCGCCCTCGGTCACCCCGACGCCGGCGTCTGGGGCACCACCTCCAGCACCTCGCGCCCCGCCGTCTACGGCGAGAGCACCTCAGGCGACTTCGGCATCCTCGGCACCACGTACGGCGTCTGGGGCGAGGATTCGGGCGGCAACTACGGCTACATGGGCTCATCCAGCCACGGCGTTTACGGACGCAACGCCGGCGGCAACTACGGCTACATCGGCTCGTCCAGCTACGGCGTCTACGGGCGTGACACGAGCGGCAACTACGGCTACATCGGCTCCGGCAGCTACGGCGTCTACGGCCGCAACGCCAGCGGCAAGTACGGCATGCTCGGCAGCACCACCGCCGGCGTCTACGGCTACGGCGGCGGCACCAACTATGCCGGCTACTTCAACGGCACCGTCTACGTCACCGGCTACCTCTCCAAGGCCGGCGGCGGCTTCCAGATCGACCACCCCCTCGACCCGGAGAACCAGGTCCTCAACCACTCCTTCGTCGAGTCGCCGGACATGATGAACGTCTACAACGGTAACGTCATCCTCGACGCCGACGGCCGCGCCACTGTCCAGATGCCCGACTGGTTCCAGGCCCTGAACCGCGACTTCCGCTACCAGCTCACCTGCATCGGCGGCCACGCCCCGGTCTACATCGCCGAGAAGGTCGCCGACAACCGCTTCACCATCGCCGGCGGCACCCCGGGCCTGGAGGTCTCGTGGCAGGTCACGGGCATCCGCCAGGATACCTGGGCCAACGCCAACCGGCCGCCCGTCGAGGCCCCCAAGGAAGACCTGCCCATGCCGGTCGACCTGGAGGCCGAGGAGCCAGGCGGTCCCGACGAAGGCCGCCCGACCCGGATCGAGCGGACGGAGCCCGCACCCGAACCCATCGAGCCGCCGGCCGCGCCCGACGGCACCGCCCTGGCCGAATGAGTGAAAGGAGAACGCGCCATGAAACGCACACAGCTTTTGGGCGGCGTCCTGGCCCTGGCCGGCCTTCTGGGCCTGGCCGCGATCCTCGGCGCCGGCAACCGCATCGGCCAGGCCCCCCTCGGGCCCGGTGAGCTCCTGAGCGTCGTCGACGGCGTCCACGCGGGCGCGTCGACGACCGCCGGCGGCGCCGTCCTCAGCCTCGGCCAGCCCACCGTCGGGGTCAGCTCGGGCGGCGGCGTCCGGCTCCACACCGGCACCTTGGCGGTCATCCCCGCCTACCTGCCGCCCACCGCGCCGACGGGCCTCACGGCCCACGCCACCAGCGGCTTCACCATCGACCTCGCGTGGACCGACAATGCCACCACCGAGGACGGCTTCGTCATCGAGCGCAAGCCCGAAGGCGGCGCCTTCGGGTATCTTGACACCGTCGGCGCCGACACCGAGAGCTACACCGACACCCCCTGCGCCACCTACACGACCTACACCTACCGCGTGTGCGCCGTCACGGGGCCGGTCCAGTCGGGCTGGACGAATATCGCCTGGTCCACCTCCTGGATGCCGGGCGACGCCAACGGCGACGCCGTCTGCGACACGGCCGACTACTTCGCCATGGCGGCCGCCTGGTTCGACCCCGGCACATGGGCCGACGGCGACTTCACGGGCGACGGGATCGTCGACACGGCCGACTACTTCCTGCTGTCCGGGAACTGGTACGACACGGCCGTCTACGACGAGGGCGTCGGGCCGTAGCGGGCACAGACCGCGCGGGCACGGGAAACGCGTTTGCCCCGTGCCCGCGCGTGCGGTATACTCTTGCCTGAGCGGGTCGCCCGGCAGGGGGCCGGGCGGCGGCCGCACCCGGGGAATGCACTGACCCGCAAGGGGGGCGTGCATGGGCGCTTACCGCGAACCGTTGGTTGCCGCGCTCCTCCTCTGCGCCGCGGCCGCGACCGCCGGGGCGTCGGTCAGCCTCGGGGTGAACCTCGTGGGCTCCGACACGACCGCCCTCGGTCCGGCCGAGACCGCGGGCCTCGTGCCCCAGGCCTTCTGGAACAACGCCGCGGGCACCTCCGGGACCCTGGCGGCCTTGGCCGACTCCTCAGGCGCGGTCACGTCAGCCGGGGCGAGTTGGTTCGGCCGCCCGGCCAACACGGCCATCGCCGACGCGCCCGGCGACGGGCGCCTCATGCGGGGGTACGTCTCGAACTTCACCGACCGGGCCGCCTCGGTCACGGTCTGGGGCCTCCAGGCCGCCCTGCCCGGGTGCCACTACGACGTCCTCGTCTACTTCGACGGCCGCAACGCCGCCGCCGACTGGGCCATCCGCTTCGACCTGGACGGCGACGTCCGCACGGAAACGGACGCGGCCGGAGCAACCTTCGCGGGGACGTTCGTCGAGGACGCGGGCGGCAACGTGCTACGCTTCGCGGGGTGCCTGGCGCCCGGCTTCACGCTGACGGCCTGGCCGGCCGCCGGGACGGCCGAAACGGCCGCCATCAACGCCGTCCAGATCCTCTCGGCGCCGGAACCGGCCACGCTGGGCCTGGCGGCCGCGGGGGCGGCGGGGCTGGTCTGGGCAAGGCGGCGCCGGCGGCGCCCCGGTCAGGGGTGACCGTCGCCGGTCCGGAAGGTCATGCGGAACTGGGTCGGCGTCTGCCCCGTCTCCCGCCGGAAGACCGTGCTCAGCCGCTGGGCGTACTGGAAGCCGGCACCGGCGGCCACCTCGGGCATCGCCAGGTCGGTCTCGATGAGCAGGCGCTTGGCCCGGTCGACGTGGGCGCGGCGGATTTCGGCGGAGATGGTGCGGCCGATCTCTTTGCGGAACCGGCGCTCCAGCGACCGGCGCGATACCGGCACGGCGCTCATCACGTCCTTGACGCAGATCGGGTCACTCGCGTGCGCCCGGATGAACCGCATCGCCGCCGCCACCTCTTCGTCTTCCAGCGCCAGCACATCCGACGACCGCCGCGTCACCACCCCCGTCGGCGCCATCCGGGTCGCCTCGTCGGGCGGGACCTCGCCGTCCATCATCCGCGCCAGCAGCGCCGCCGCCTCGTAGCCGATTTGCTGGTGCGGCAGGTCGACGCTGGAGAGGCGCGGCACACAGAGGTCGCAGACGAGCTGGTCGTTGCCCACCCCCACCAGGGCCACGTCCTCCGGGATGCGGATTTCCAGGAGGCGGCAGACCTCGTTCAGCACCCACGCCCGCGCGTCCATCGGCGCCAGCACCCCCACCGGCGTCGGCAGCGACCGGAGCCACTCCCGGACGCGCGGCACTTCCTCCTGCCAGGGCATGAACGTGTCGCCACACGGATAG
This sequence comes from uncultured Anaerolineales bacterium, assembly GCA_964397995.1. GTDB lineage: Bacteria > Planctomycetota > Phycisphaerae > FEN-1346 > FEN-1346 > CAYNLG01. The sequence continues at coordinate 17,187 of CAYNLG010000068.1, read as the reverse complement.
TAGTCGCAGGGATAGCCCGCCTCCTCGACCGCGGCGGCGAAGGCGTCGCCGACCACGACCGAGCCGTGGGACTCCGGGCGCCCGAAATACGCGCACTGGCGGAACCCGCGCTCCAGAAAATGCGCGGCCGCCGTGTGGCCGACCGCCGCGTCGTCCTGCACCACGCCCGGGTGGGCCAGGCACCGGTCCCACCACGTGCTGACGTTCACCACGGGCACCCCGAACGAGGCGTACCGTTCGGCCAGAAGGTCCGTGGGAATATGGGCGATGATGCCGTCACCCTCCCAGTTCTCCAGCCAGACGTCGCTCCCGAACGGGCCGGGGCCCCAGTGCAGGGCCCAGTTGTTGTGTTCGGTGACGTACTGGGCGACCCCGCGGATGATACGGCGGTTGGCGGCCCAACTGGAGTTGACGGCCAAAGCGACGCGACGTGCGGCGCAAGCCATACGAGAACCCCGATGGCTACTGGTTACCCCTCTGCAGAGATTATCGGCCGCCAGTCGCGCCAGGGAAACCCCAAAGTATCGGGAAGCTCATGGGGGCTTCCAAAACGGCATCGCAGGCTATCCCAGAACCCATTCTTACAATCGCTGTCGCAAAAACGTACAAGTTTTGCGCAACAGACGATAGCTTCCGGGCCGCTGATGGACTACAAATAGAGGTGACGTACGGGCGCTCCCGCCCCGGCGCGGAGCTCCCCCAAACCCGAGCCCACGGTCCTGATGGACCACAGTCGGAGGGTGGCGGGCGGCCTCAGGTCGCCCGCCACGTTTTTTTCGCGCCGTCCCGAACCCTCGCTTTGACTCCGGGCCCGGCCCGACGTATAGTACCCCGGAGACGCCGAGTGAGAGCGGAGGGATGCCCCCATGGCCGACTGTCCGAACCGGGAAACCAACCTGGCCCACTGCGCGTGCACGTACACGGCGTGCGGGAAGCGCGGCATGTGCTGCGAGTGCATCGCCAGCCACATCGGCCGCGACGAACTGCCGGGCTGCCTCTTCCCGCCGGACGCCGAAGCCACCTACGACCGGTCCGTCCGCCACTATATCGAGGTGATGAAGGATCGGGTCTGAGGCCCCGCGCCCGATGATCATCCTGATTGACAACTACGACTCCTTCACCTACAACCTCGTCCAGAGGATCGGGGAACTGGACGCCGCCTGCGACGTCGAAGTCTTCCGGAACGACCAGACCACGCCGGAGGCCGTCGAGGCCCTCGGGCCCACGCACGTGATCGTCTCGCCCGGGCCCGGCACGCCCCTCGACGCGGGAATCTCCAACGACGTGATCCGGCACCTGGCCGGCAAGGTGCCGGTCCTGGGCGTCTGCCTGGGACACCAGTGCCTGGCCCACTGTTTCGGCGCCGCCGTCGTGCGGGCCGACCGCTTGATGCACGGGAAAACGAGCCTGATCCGGCATGATGGGAGGTGCCTCTTTGAAGACGTCCCGAACCCGTTCGAGGCGACCCGGTACCACAGCCTCATCGTCCGACCCGACAGTGTCCCCGACGACTTCGAGGTCACGGCTTGGACGGACCAGGACGAGATTATGGGCCTCCGGCATCGCCGGCACCCGCTGGAAGGTGTCCAGTTTCACCCGGAGAGCTTCCTGACCGACGCCGGCTTTCCCATCCTCCGGAACTTCCTCCGCATGTAGGCCGATAAGACCCCCGGGGGGCCCCCGCGGCCCCCGGCGGACGGGGCCGAAGGCGGCACCGGAAAGCCGCTGCGCACGGGCGCGCCCCGCCCGTATAACCGAACGCCGGGCCACGGGGGCCCACGGGGCGGACTGAGGAGAGACCTGCGTGATTCGGTTCCATTGCGACTGCGGTAAGCGGCTCAAAGTCCCTGAAGAACACGCCGGGCGCCTGGCCGAGTGCCCGTACTGCGGCAAGCACGTCCGCGTTCCCGCCAAGAGCCAAGCGGCTCCCGGCGGCCCGGACGCCCTGCGCAAAGCCCTGGCGTCGCCGCCCCCGGCACCGGCCGCCATGCCCGTGGCCCAACCGGTCGCGAAGGCCCCCAAACCGAAGCCGGCCGCGGCGCCTCGGAAGCCCGCCGCGGCCCGCAAACCTGCCGCCAAGGCCAAGGCGGCCCGTCCGAAGGCCAAGGCGAAGCCCCAGGCCGCGGCCCAGCCGGGCCTGGCGGGTCTGGCCCAAGCCGCCGCCGAGACCAAAGCCGGCCGCACCGGGCGCGTTCCACCCCGGACCGCACCGCGCGGCCAATCGAAGACGCCGGGCGGCACGGCGACCGAGCAGATCCTCGGCCGCCGCCACCAGGCCAAGGCCAACTCCACCAAGGTCGTGCTGGCCGGCGTCGGCATCGCCGTCGTTCTGCTGGGCGGCCTGATTGCCATCGCGTTCCTGATGCAGCCGAAGCCGGAGCCCGAGCCCGTCGATCCGCCCATGGTCTACCAGCCCCAGGACACCGGGCCGCGCAGCACGCCGGGCGAGCTCTTCCCGAACGTGCCGGCTCAGGACTGACGCCGGGCCGACCCATCCTGCCATCTCGCGAGGCCGGGGTCCGGGGGGGCCCCGGCCTTGTCGTGCGCCGGCCGCGCCCGCGCGGCGGGCATTTTTGTTGACCCCCCGTTTCGGCCGCTCCTATACTCGCCGCTCGTCAGCGGCAGGGCTCTCCCCGTGGGACGGCACGGAGGCGCGGTGAGCGGGCGAAGCGCGGCACGGGCCATCCTGGCCCTCGGCATCGTGGTGGCGACGGTGGCAGGCGGCACGCCCGCATGGGGCGCCGAGCCCGAGGCGGCCGACGCGCCCCCGCGGCCGGACGCCCCCGCCGACCTCGTCGTCGCCGGCCCCCCGCCCCCCGCCACCCCGGCCCGCAAGACCGTCCAGATCACCGGCCGCGTCATCTACACCTGGCTCCAGGACGACGGCGTCCGCGTCATCCTCGCCATCGACGGCTTCACGGTCCTGGCCGGCGACCGCCAGGTCACCGCCCAGGACGGCGTCGTCTGGTTCGACGAGGAGGCCGGTCGTCGCACCGGCAAGGCTGTCCTCGGCGTCTTCGCCGAGACCGACGTCGAGGTCCGCACGCCGGGCGGCGGGACGGCGCGGTACGACTCGGTCTACCTGGCGATTCCCGACGGCGACGAGGTGCTCATGCACAGCGACCTCCCCCTTCGGGGCACGGTCGAGGCCACGCCACTCTACCTCCGGGCCAAGAAACGCCGCAAGGAGTACCTGGAGGGCGGCCAGGCCGAGCCCCCGCGTGAGGTCGTCCCGCCGCCGCCCGACGCCCGGCCGCCCGTGCCCGGCCTCCGCGAGGCGGGCGTCCCCGAGGCCATCACCATCGTCCCCCGCGACGACGTCAGCCAAGTCAACTTCGCCAGTCGCGTCGTCGACGGCGTCCGCGTCAGCACGTGGACGGGCGGCGTGTACGTGCTGCGCGGCGAGATGGAGATGACCGCCGACAGCCTCGTCCTCTGGGCCCCGGAGGGGGCCGTCCAGGGCGCCGTCGGCGAGGACGAGGGCGGCCAGGGCGGCCCCTCGGCCGCCGAGGCCACCGAGGCCTACTTCGAGGGCCACGTCCAGATCGTCGCCGGCCGTCGGCGCTTCTTCTGCGACCGGCTCTACTACGACTTCGGCCGCGAGCAGGCCCTGGCCGTCAACGTCAAGATCCGCACCTTCTCCACCGCCCGCAACATCCCGGTCTACTACTACGCCGAGGAGGTCCGCCAGGTCGCCAGGAACGTCTTCGTCGGGACGGACGCGGCCATGACGACCGACGAATTCGCCGTGCCCAACTACGCGATGGGCGCCGCCAGGCTGAAGCTCGTTGACCTGACCCCCGAGCCGCCCGAAGACGCCCCCGAGGGCGAGCGGATCTACCGCAAGATCCGCTTCCTCGGCGAGAACGTCCACTTCAGCGTCCGCGAGATGCCCCTCCTGTGGTGGCCGAAGATGGGCGGCACCGTGGCCGAGGGCGAGACCGCCCTCCGGACCGTCCGCGTGACCGAGAGCTCGAACCGCGGCACCGGCTTCCGCGCCCAGTGGCACTTGCTGCGCCTCTTCGGCATCGACGAGCCCCCCGAGGGCCACAACTACTACCTGAACACCGACTACTGGTCGGAGCGCGGCCCGGGGCTCGGCGTCGAGGGCAACTACTGGCGCGAGACCCACTACGGCGACCTCCTCGGCTACATCCTCCGCGACCTCGGCGAGGACAGCATCGGCGGCGACGACCGCGAGCCGCCCCGCGAGAACCGCGGCCGCCTCCGCTGGCGCCACCGCCACTATCTCCCCCAGGACTGGGAGATGACCCTCGAACTTTCCTACCTCTCCGACGACCAGTTCCTCAACGAGTTCTACGAGCAGGAGGACGAGGAGCAGAAGGCCCAGGAGACCCTCCTCTACCTCAAGAAGGTCCTCCCCGACGAGGGCGGCCTCCCGAGCGACCAGGTCGTCACGGTCCTCACCTCCTGGCGCCTCAACGACTGGTACACCCGCACGGAGTACCTGCCCCGCGTCGGCTACGACATCATCGGCCACAGCCTCCTGGACGACCGCCTCACGTACTTCCAGGACAGCGAGATCGCCCACGCCCGGTACCGCGCCGCCGACGGCCTGCCGCGCCTGACAAGCCAGGGCACGTTCCTCGCCGACTCGGTCCACGAGCTGGACCTGCCCCTGCGGGCCGGGCCCGTCGGCATCGTCCCGTACGCGATGATCCGCGGCAGCGCGTTCGAGGAAGACCTGGCCGGTGACACCACCTGGCGCATGCAGCAGCGGGCCGGCGTCCGCGCCTCGCTCCAGGCCTGGCGCGTCTTCCCGGGCGTCGACAGCGCCTTCTTCGACCTCCACGGCCTCCGCCACATCCACACCTGGGACGTCGACGCCTTCGCCTCGAACGTCACCGCCCCGCCCGGCGCACTCATCCCCTTCGACCCCACCGAGGCCGGGACCCCCGAGGTCCAGGGCGTCAACGACATCGGCACGGTCGCCTTGGGCTGGCGCCAGCGGTTCCAGACAAAGCGCGGCCCGCCGGAGTTCCGCTCGGCCGTCGACTGGCTGACCCTCGACCTGGAGGCCTTCTTCCACGACGACCGGAGCGGCCTGGAACTCGACCCCACCGGCAAACAGGCCTTCAACCACCTGGATTTCCGGGCCGACTGGGCCGTCACCGGCTCGGTCGGCGTCTGGGCCGACGTCAACCACAACCTGGGCGACGGCACCCTCGACATGGCCGGCGTCGGCATGAGCGTCGCCCATACGCCCCGCCTCAACTACCACGTCGGCCACCGCCTCATCCCCGACGGCGACACGTCCCGCTCCTTCATCGGGGCCGACTACCGCATCAACACGAAGTGGCACATCGCCTTCCTGGAGCAGTACGACTGGGACCGCGGGGAAAACGCCCAGTCGCACATCGTGCTGACGCGGCGGCTGAACCGGTGGCTGGCCCGGTTCCGGCTGGAACTGGACCCGGGCGAGGACGAGACGTACGTGGGCGTGGAGCTGGAGCCCATGGGCGCCCCCGAGGTGCGGCTCGGGATGTAGGGGATGGGCGCCATACCTTCGCCGGCCGCCCTGCAGGGCCGCGTGGCGTTCGCCGTTCAAAACCCCCGGTTTCGCTGTTGACAGCCCCCCGAACCCCCTCTATACTGCCGCGTCTCGGAGGTGGGGCGCCTGGGCTGTGGCCCGAGGGCCGGCCGGTGCCCGGAGCCGAAGGCGGAGCCCGATGAACACGAAGACGCCGTTCCTGAAGCCGGAGCAGGTCGACCGCCGCTGGTGGGTCGTCGACGCCGAGGACCAGGTCCTCGGCCGCCTCGCCGCCAAGCTCGCCCCCATCCTCATGGGCAAGCACCGGCCGAGCTACACCCCCAACCACGACACGGGCGACTTCGTCGTCGTCGTCAACGCCGAGAAGATTCGCGTGACCGGGGCCAAGCGGGTCCAGAAGATGTACGACTGGTACACGTACTACCCGGGCGGCCACAAGGCGTACTCGTTCGAGACAATGCTTGAGAAGCACCCGACGCGGCCGATCGAACTGGCGGTGCGGCGTATGTTGCCCAAGAACCGCCTCGGGCGCCAAATGCTCAGCAAACTCAAGGTCTACGCCGGGCCCGACCATCCGCACCAGGCCCAGCAGCCGGAGCCGCTCGAGGTCTGAGCCAGGCAGGCGGCGGGCCGACCCGCCGGGGAGACGCACCGTGACCCAAGCGCCGACCAGTACCGTCCCGACCATCACGAAGGACGCCCCCATCTGGGGCACCGGCCGCCGCAAGACCGCCATCGCCCGGGTCCGCCTCCTGACGGGCGACGGCACCGTCCTCATCAACGGCCGCCAGATCGACGACTACTTCCCCGCCCTTCGCGACCGGGCCGCCGTCCGGGCCCCGCTCGTGGCCACCGACCGTCTCACCGGCTATACCATCCTCATCAATGTCAAGGGCGGCGGGACGACCGGCCAGGCCGACGCCGTCAAGCTCGGTATCGCCCGGGCCCTGAAACGGGCCGAGCCGGAACTGGAGCCCGCGCTCCGGGCCGGCAACTTCCTCACGCGCGACCCCCGGATGGTCGAGCGGAAGAAGCCCGGCCAGCGCGGCGCCCGCCGGCGTTTCCAGTTCTCCAAGCGCTGACGGCCCCCAAGGGTACCCGACCGAATCCCGCGAGCGGCCCTTGGGGCCGCTCGCGTTCTTTCCAGACCGGCGCGCGCCCCGGCCGTCCGGGTCGCCCGGGACGCCCGCCCCCCGAACCCGAAAGGACTCCGCGATGACCCACGTCGGCATCATCGGCGCCAGCGGCTACGCCGCCGCCGACCTCATGCGCCTCCTCATCGGCCACCCGGAGGCCAAGATCGTCGCCCTGGCCGACCTGCCGGAGAAGTGCGGCCCCCTGCCGCAGCTCTTCCCCCAGTTCGCCGGCCGCCTCGACATCGACATCACCCCGGCCGACCCGAAGGCCATGGCCGAGGCCTGCGACGTCGTCTTCCTCGCCCTGCCCCACACCGTCAGCCTCCAGTACGTCCCGGCCCTGATGGACGCCGGCGCCCGGGTCATCGACTTCTCGGCCGACTACCGCCTCAAGGAACCGGGCCTCTACGAAAAGGTCTACGGGACCCCGGCCGACGAAGCCAACCTCGCCCACGCCGTCTACGGCCTGCCGGAGTTGAACCGGGAGGCGATCCGAACCGCGCGGCTGATCGCGAACCCCGGTTGCTACCCGACGAGCGCCGTGCTGGGCCTGGCGCCGCTGGTGCGCGAGGGCCTCGTGGCCCCCTCGCCGCTCATCGTCGACTCCAAGAGCGGCGTCTCCGGCGCCGGCCGCACCCCCAAGCTCCTGACGCACTACCCGGAGTGCAACGAGTCGCTCATGGCCTACGCCATCGGCACCCACCGGCACCAGCCGGAGATCGCCGAGCAACTCGGCCTCGTCGGCGCCGCCTCCTGCGAGGTCCTCTTCGTGCCGCACCTCACCCCCATGGACCGCGGCATCGAGTCGACGCTGTACGCGCGGCTTCTGCAGGAGGTATCGGCGGAGAAGGTGCTGGCGATGTACCATGCGGCCTACGACGGGGAGCCGTTCGTGGTGGTCCGCCCCACGCCGCCCGCGACGAAGCACGTCGCCACCACCAACTACGTCCACATCCACCCGACCGTCGCCGGCCGCATGGCCGTCGTCACGGCCGTCGTCGACAACCTGACGAAGGGGGCCGCCGGCCAGGCCCTCCAGAACATGAACCTGATGTTCGGACACGACGAGAAGGCGGGCCTCCAATGACCGACCTGGCAATCGACCGGACCCTCGGCGTCACCGCGGCCGCCGGCTTCCAGGCCGGGGCCGCCACCGGCGGCATCAAGCCCTCCGGCGCCTCGGACATGGCCGTCTTGGCCGCTCGCGAGGCCGTCCCCACGGCCGCCGTCTTCACCACCAACCGCGTCACCGGCGCGCCGGTCCAGGTCAGCCGCCTCCACCTGGCCGACCGCCGCACCATGCGGGCCTGGGTCGTCTCGAGCGGCAACTCGAACGTCTGCACGGGCGCCAAGGGCCTGGCCGACGCCAAGGAGATGACCGCCATGGTCGCCGAGGACCTCGCCTGCGACGTCGAGGCGGTCCTGGTGGCCTCGACGGGCGTCATCGGGCGGCCGCTGCCGATGGACCAGGTCCGGGCGGGGGTGCGCGCGGCCTGCGGCGCCATGGCCGCCGGACCCGACGCCGATGCCGCCTTCGCCGAGGCCATCATGACGACCGATACGCGGCCGAAGCGGGCGGGGGTGCGGCTGGCGCTGAGCGGGACGACGGTCACGCTGGCCGGGGCCACGAAGGGCGTCGGCATGATCGCCCCGAACATGGCGACCACGCTCTCGTTCCTGACCACCGACGCCGCCGTCGAGCCCGCCCTGCTCCAGGCGATGCTGGAGCGCGTCGTCGCCCGGACCTACAACGCCCTCACGATCGACGGCCACGAGTCCACGAGCGACACGATGAGCGTCATGGCGAGCGGCGCCGCCGGCGTCGAGGTCAACGAGGACACGCCCGAGGCCGAGGCCTTCGAGGCGGCCCTGCTGGCCGTGTGCGGCGACCTGGCATACCAGATCGTCGACGACGCCGAGGGCGGGACGAAGGTGATCGAGGTCCGCGTCACGGGCGCCGCCACGGCCGACGACGCCCGCCGCGCCGCCCGCGCCATCGCCACCAGCCCCCTCGTCAAGTGCGCCTTCTTCGGCAAAGACCCCAACTGGGGCCGCGTCACCTCCGCCGCCGGCATGGCCGGCATCGCCTCCGGGCCGGAAACGATGAGCCTCCGCTTCGGCGACGTCCTCGTCTACGAGGCGGGCACCCCGACGGCGGCCGACCCGGCAGCCCTGAAGCGGATCATGGCGGCCCACGACGTTCTGTGCCACCTTGACCTCGGCGCCGGCGACGGCGAGGCCCGCGTCCTCACGTGCGACCTCTCGTACGACTACATCAAAATCAACGCCGAGTACACCACGTGACCGCCGCCGCCCATCGCGCCCGCTGGGTCGTCCCCGCCGACGGGTCGCCCCTCGAGGACGGCGCCGTGGTCGCCGTCGGCGGCCGCATCGCCCGTCTCGGCCCGTGGTCGCGGGTCCGCGCACACCTGGACGCCGCCGATGCCGTCACCGACCACGCCGACACGGCCCTGCTGCCCGGGTTCGTCAACGCCCACACGCACCTGGCGTACTCGGACATGGCGGGCCGGTTCAGGCCGACGCGCGACTTCCTCGGGTGGCTGGGCGGCATCACCGTCCGCCGCATGGCCCGCACCACCGCCGCCGGACGCCGCGCCGTCACCGACGGCGTCCGCCTGAGCCTGGCCGCCGGAACCGTCGCGGCCGCCGACCTGACGCCCGAGCCGCACCAGGCCGCGCCCCTGGCCGCCTCGCCCGCCCGCTGGACCGTCTACGGCGAGGTCTTCCGCCACGGGCAGGACGGCCTCGACCGGCTGGCCGACGCGGTCGACCGCCTGGAGCACCTGGCCGCCGAGACCGGCCTGGGCGTCGGCCTTTCGCCGCACGCGCCCTACACCGTCGGCGTTGAGGTCTACCGGGCCTGCCGCCGCGAGGCCGACCGGCGCGGCTGGCCGCTCTCGACCCACCTGCACGAGACGCCGGAGGAACTGGCGATGGCGGAGCGCGGCGAGGGCCCGCTCGTGCCGTGGCTCCGGCGCTTCAGGGTCCTGCCGCGCGACTGGCGGCCACTGGGGCAGAGGCCGATCCCCGCGCTCGCCGAAGCCGGCCTCTTTTCCGGGCCGGTGCTCGTGGCCCACGCGAACTACCTGACGGACGCCGAGGTCGCGATCCTCGCCGAGGGCCGCGCGACCATCGCTTTCTGCCCGCGGAGCCACGCCTTCTTCGGCCACGAGGACCATCCGTGGCGGCGGCTGCGTGCGGCCGGGGTGACCGTCTGCCTCGGCACCGACAGCCTGGCCTCATGCCCGAGTTTGTCGATGCTGGACGAAGCCCGGTTCCTGGCCGAGAGGGCTCCCGACCTGTCGCCGCGCGACCTCCTGAGGATGATCACCGCCGACGGTGCGGCCGCGCTCGGCCACGCGGACACCGGCGCCCTGCGCCCCGGACTGCGGGCGGACCTCGCGGCGGTCGGGCCCGTTCCGCCGGGGGGCGATCCGCTGGCGGCGGTCTTCGGCGGCGCGGGCGCGGTCCGGGCGACCGTCGTCGCCGGCACGGTCGCCTTCGCGTCCTGAGGCGGCGCCGCGGCGCTCCGGGCGGCGCTTGCTATCGCCCCGCACGGCCCTATAATCGCCGGTTCAGCGCCCACCAGAGCCCGTCGGGAAGAGACGCCGATGAACTGCAGCTACCTCTGGCTTCGCGAACTGGTCGAGACCGACCTGCCCCCCGGCGAGGTCGCCGCCGCCCTCACCCGCGTCGGCCTCAACGTCGAGGAACAGACGTTCCGCGGGGGGGCCGACGTCTGCTTCGACGTCGAGGTCACCAGCAACCGGCCCGACTGCCTCGGCCACCTCGGTGTCGCGCGCGAACTCGCCGCCGCCCTCCGCACCCGCCTCACCTTTCCCCCGGTCGTCCTGGAGGAAGGCGACGAGGCCGCCCGGGACGCCACCGCCGTCCAGCTCGACGAGCCCGACCTGTGCCCGCTCTACACGGCGCGGATTCTGCGCGGCGTCAAGGTGGGCCGGAGCTCGGACTGGATGCTCGCGCGGCTGGAGGCGATCGGCATCCGGCCCGTCAACAACATCGTCGACGTGACGAACTACGTGATGATGGAGTGCGGCCAGCCGCTGCACGCCTTCGACTTCGCCCGCCTGGCCGAGGGCCGTATCGTCGTCCGCCGCGCCCGGCCCGGCGAGCGCTTCGTCGCCATCGACCACAGCGAGCACACCCTGACGCCGGAGCGGCTGGTCATCGCCGACGCCTCGCGGGCCGTCGCCCTGGCCGGCGTCATGGGCGGCGCCGAGACCGAGATCAGCGAAGCCACCACGGATGTGCTGCTGGAGGCGGCCGTCTTCGACCCGCTCTCCATCCGCACCACCGCCCGCACGCTCTCCATGATGAGCGACTCCAGCTACCGCTTCGAACGCCGCGTCGACTCCCACATGAGCGACTGGGCCAGCCGCCGCGCCGCCCAACTCATGGGCCAGGTCGCGGGCGGCACGGTGGCCCGGGGCGTGGTCGTGGCGGGGGCGCCGCTGACCCCCGTCGGCGAGGTCACGCTCCGCTTCGCCCGCGTGCCGACGCTCCTCGGCATGGACGTCCCGGCCGACGCCTGCGTCGGCATCCTGGAGCGCCTCGGCTGCGAGCCCACCCGGCGCGACGCCGACGCCGTGACCGTCCGCGTGCCGACATGGCGCCAGGACCTCACCCGCGAGGCCGACTTGGTCGAAGAGGTCGCGCGCCACACCGGGTACGACGCCATCCCCGTCCGCGACGAGACCCGCGTCGTGCTCGCGCCGCCGACGCGCCGCCAGGAGGTCCAGGCCGCCACCACCGACGTCCTCATGGCCGCCGGGTACCACGAAGCCGTCACCTTCTCGTTCACCACCGGCGAGAAGGCCGTTCGCCTGGCCTCGGCCAAGGCCGACGGCGAGCCGCTGCGCGTGCGCGGCGAAGCGCTGGTCCTCCGCCAGTCCGTGCTGCCGGGCCTGCTCGACTCGCTCCGCGTGAACCGCCGCGCCGGCACCCCCGACGCGACGCTCTTCGAGATCGCCGACCGCTACGTGCCCCGCGCCGGAGAGGCCCTGCCGCGGGAAGACACGATGCTGGCCCTGGCCGGGCCGGACGACTTCCTCGGCGCGAAGGGCACCGTCGAAGCCCTCCTCGGGCGGCTGGGTCTCGCCGGCCGCACGCGTTTCGAGCCCGGCGCGCCGCACTGCCCGGACCTCGACCCCGCCGCCTCGGTCACCGTCCTGCTGGAGGGCGGGCCGCTGGGCGTCCTGGGCCGCGTCGGCAGCGAGGCGGCCAAGGCGTTCGACTTGGACGACCCGCCCGTCGTCGCGGAGCTCGTCTTCGACCGGTTGGTCGAGGCGGCCGAGCTGGTGCCGTCGTACCGGCCGCTGCCCACCACGCCGCCGGTGGAGCGGGACCTGGCCATCGTTCTGGACGAGGCCACCCCCTGGGCCAACGTCGAGGCCGCCATCCGCGGCGCCGGCGTCGAGGCCCTCGAGGCCGCCCGGCCCCTGGAGGTCTATCGCGGCAAGCAGGTGGCCGCCGGCAAGAAGAGCGTGGCCCTTCGCCTGGTCTTCCGTGTCCCCGGCCGGACCCTGACAGGCGAGGAGGCGGACGCGATGCTGACCGCCATCCTGGACGCCCTCGACCGCGAGGTCGAGGCGACGCTGCGCGGCACCTGAGCGCCGCCGGCGCGGCGGCGCCGAACGGGTGCCGGGTACGGGGTGCGCAGCGCCCGGCGGCCGCCGCCTGGTTTGCCCGCGGCCTGAAGGCCCCGGCGGCGTGCGTGCGCCTGGAGACCGCCGCCCAACGCGACGACCTCGACCCGGCCGACCATCGGGAGGTCTTCGAACTGGCCCTCTACGACCCGAACCCGGACGTGGCGAAGGGGGCCCGGGAACTGACGCGCGGCAAGGGGTTCTCGCGCGACCTGCCGCGCACGCGCTGGCGCCGCGTCCGCCGCTGAGGCCCCGGCCGGCCTTTTCCCTTGGCCGCCCGGCGCCGCCCGCGGTATGGTGAACGCACGACCCGCAGACCGGGCGCCGTGCGGCGCCCGTGTCCGCCCAGCGAAGGGGTGCCACCATGAAGTGTCCCGCCTGCGAGACAGAGTTGGTCCGCCGCACCGTATCCGGCGTCGAACTGGACGTCTGCGAGAACGGGTGCGGCGGCATCTGGTTCGACGGCGGCGAGCTCCAGAAGCTCGACGCGTCGAGCGAGGGCGACGGCGAGGAACTCCTCGGGGTGCTGCGGCAGCACGTGGCCGTCTCGGTCGACCACGACGCCGATTGGACCTGCCCCCACTGCGACGACCAGGTCATGATCCGCCACTTCTACAGCCCGAAGCGCGAGGTCGAAGTCGACGAGTGCCCGGCGTGCGGCGGGTTCTGGATGGACGCCGGCGAGCTGCTGACGATCCGCGAACAGTTCGCGACCGACGAGGAGCGGAAGGCGGCCGCCCACGCCCTTTTCCGCGACGTCTTCGCCGCTGAAATGGCCCAGGAGGCCGCCCGGGACGCTACCGCACGCGAACGTGTCACGAAGGTGGTCCACCTCTTCCGCTTCATCTGCCCGAGCTACTGGGTGCCCGGCGACCAGGACTGGGGCGGCTTCTAGACGCCCGGCGCCCCGCCCGGCCCGCGCCCGCCACGCCATGAGGAGCGTCCCGTGTACCTGAGCGCCTACTACCTGAACGGCAGCCTCTTCTCGACCGTCCCGCGGCACCTCGCCGAGGACTTCCGCTGGATGGCCGACCACGGCACGCGGGCCGTCTGCGTCTCGATGTACGAGAAGGACCTCGACGGCCGCACCAACTGGGACCTGATCTGCGGCGAGGCCGAGAAGGCGGGCTTGGCGGTCTACTCGGTGCCCAGCCGGTGGGGCGGCCTCATCGCCGGCTGGCCGGGCGCCCCGAGCCAGTTCGCCTGCACTCATCCCGAGACGTGGATCCGCTACGAGGACGGGGCGCCCAACTTCCGCGGCACCTGGGGCCCGATGTGCAGCGTCTTCCACCCCGCCACCATGGAGTACCTGCAGCGGTGCCTCGACCGCGTTCTCGACCTGCCCGTCGCGGGCCTGATCTGGGACGAGCCCAAGCCGCTCGTTCACCCCGACTTCTCAGACGCCGCCAAGGCCGCCCTGGACGACCCCTCGGACGCGGCCGCGCAACTGGCCGGCGTGGCCGACTTCTTCGACCGGGCCGGGGCCTACGCGAAGGCCAGGCGGCCGGACCTGGACGTGGTCATGTTCCTGTACGAGTGGTTCGAGGACGCGGTGCTCGCGCGGTGCGCCCGCATCGCGTCGCTGGACACGTTCGGCTGCGACGGTCGCCCGTGGTCGAAGGAGGAGAACGAGGCCCTCAAGGGGCCGATGCGGCAGCCGAAGACGCTGCTCCCCGGCCTGGACCGGTTCAACGCCGCCGCCCGCGCCGCCGGCAAGAAGAGCTTCGTCCTGGTCGAGACGCAGGCCATCCCGGAAGCGTCGTACGAGGTCGTCGACCGTCGCCTCCCCGAGGTCCTCGCCAAGGGCTCCGACCACGTCTCGTACTACTACTACCCGCGCGGCCTGGACGACCCGGACCGGCTGATGAACATCGTCGGGAAACACCTGAAGGCGGTGGCGGGCTAGGCCGCGCGGTGGGCGCGGCCCGGGCGACCGACCATGCGCAGGGCGCACCTTCCTGCAGGGCCTGGTGGCCGCCTCCGTTCCGGTCACGCCAGGGCTCCGGCGAACGTCGCACATAGACGGCCGGCTACTCCGCCTCCAGGGCGGCCCCGCGCTCCAGCGCGCCGCCCGGCCGCGGGCCCAGCCGCGCCAGTTCCAGCCGCGCCCAATCGTGCCACGCCGGCCGCGTCTCCCGCGCGACCACCGCCACCAGCATCTCGCGCAGCTCCGGCGTCCGGTCGCCGCGCTTCACCAGCGCCCGGGCCAGGTTCGCCCGGTACGCCACCGTCTTCGGGTCCAGCGCCACGGCCGCGCGGTACGCCTCGACGGCCTCGTTCAGCCGCCCCGCCTCCTCCAAGACCAGGCCGAGGTTGTTGCGCGGCTGGGGGAAGGTCGGCAGAAGGTCGGCGGCGTACTGGAACTCCCAGGCGGCCTTGTACCAGTTCTGCTGCTTGAAGAAGACCTTGCCGAGGTTGTTGTGGGCGGGGCCGAACTTGACGTCGTCGGTCAGGGCCCGCTCGAAGGCCTTGCGGGCGGCCTCCAGGTCGCCCTCCTCCAGGTGCCGCAACCCCTCCTGGTTCCGCTTGGCCGCCGCCTCGGTGTTGCGCCCGGGGTCGGCGCGGACCGTCCGGTACGCCCCGCCGGGGCCGCTGCCGGCGGTCATCCCGCCGCACCCCGCCGCGGCCAGCACCGCCGCCGCGCCCGCCAGGATCGCTCGCGTTGCCCACATAGGTCACCTCGTCCGTCAGGCCCCGTCGGGTTCGATCGGGGCGTACATGAGATAGGTCACGGTCACGTCGGCGTCCCAGATGGGCGAGACGGCCTCGCCGTGGGGCGCCCGCAGGTGCAGCTCGCTCACCGTCAGCCCGGAGTCCGCCGTCAGCCGCCCCAGGAACGTCACCACCTGCTCCAGCGTCACGCCGCGCAACATCATGTCCGTCGGCTTGACCAGGTACGGCGAGTTGCCGACGCGGCGGGCGGTCTGGGGGATGACGTTCGGCACCTCCTCCAGCGTCAGGCCCACGGCCTTCGAGGCCGCCGCGAACCGCTGGCCGAACTCCTGGACGCCCATCGCCTCAGCCGACGCCACCGCCGGCCGCGCCCGCAGCGCCTCGATCCGGGCCGCCAGGTGCTCGCAGGCGGCCAGGTCCTCGGTGGCGCGGCGTGCGGCCTGGCGGCGGTCGGCCATCCACAGGCCGTTCCGGGCGGCCGCCACCGCGAGCAACCCGAGCACCAGGCCCGCCAGCAGGATGCGGCGCGTGGGCGGGGTCATCCGCCGCCCCCCTTTCCGTCGCCGGGGCCGCGCGGCCGGGCGGTGAAGTCGAACCGCACCTGGCCGCCCTTCAGCACGGCCGTGCTTGGGGGCTCGACGTCGTACCGGCCGGCCTGGCGGAGGGCGTTGGCCACCCGCTCGGCCTCCGTGTGGCTCCGGGCCCGCCCCTCGACGCGAAGCAGGTCCGGCCGCAGGTCCAGGTCCAGGATTTGGAACCGGACGTCCCGCGGCAGGGCCTCCAGCACGTGGCGCAGGTGCTCGAGCGCGGAGGTCGGGGCGGCGGCGTCCGGGCCGGCTTCCTGGCCCCCGAGGCCCGCCAGCCGCTTCGCTTCCTGCGCGAGGCGCATCCGCGGGTTGCCCGGCACGCGCTGGTCGTCCATCACGCCGCCGAAGACCTCGGCCTGGGCGGCCTCGCGGCGGGCGACGATGGCCTCGTACTGCCGCCCGCGCCAGAACGTCACCCCGGCGATCGCCACCAGAAGCAGCAACAGCGCGGCCGCCAGCGCCCCCGCGGGGCGATGGTACACCTGGTACGGGTCGGGCGCCGCCAGGGCGTCCCGCCGCAGGTCGATCCAGGGCGAGGCCGTACCGTCCAGCAGCGCCGCCGCACGCCGCACCGCCGCCCCGTCAGCGTCGACGTCCGGCACGGGCTCCCAGGCGAGGCCGTTGGCGGCGTCGGTCGCCGGCTTGGCCGCCTCGGTGTCCACGACGGCGACGCCCCGCGGGGGCTCGTCCTCGCCGGCCCACGCCTTGAGCCGGCCGCCCGCCGCCGCCGCGTCGTCCGCCAGCCACCACCATTCCACCGGCTCCCCGCCCCACACGCGCACCAAGTCGTACCGCGGGGCCGCCTGCCCGTTCGTGCCGCGCGCCGCCAGCAGCGCCCCCGCCGACTCGCCGCGGCCCTGGGCGGCAAAGGCCCCGGCCAGGAGCGCCGCCGGGCAGATATGCCGCACCTCGACCCCCGCTTCCTCCAGCGCCCGCACCGCCGCCGCCAGCGGCGCCGTCTCAGCGGCCACGCCGAGGGCGGCGTGGCCGTCCGGATGGGCCGCGTAGTCCGCCGTGAAGTCCTCCGCCGAGACCGGCAACTGCTCCTCCAGCCGGTACGCCAGCGCCCGCCGCCGGCCGCCGCGCCCGAGGTCGTCCGTCGAGACCGTCGCACACAGGCACCAGGCCGACGGCAAGGCCAGGACGACCGGCCCGCCGGCGTAGCCCGCCTCGGCCAGACGGTCGCGAACAGCCGCGGCACACGTCTGCGGCGTCGGCTCGGCCCCCTCGGGCAGGGCCGCGGCCTCGACGCGGGCCCCGCCGGCGTCGGCCAGGCCGACCCGCCACGGGCCGTCGCCCAGAAAGATGACCACCGGCCCCGTCATGGCCGCCCTCCCGCCGCCTCGGGCAGGGCCAACTCGCGGGCGTGGCCGCCGACCTCGACGGTCACGCGGTCGGGCAGAACGCGGGTCACCGTGAGGGCCGGGGCGGCGCCTTCGACCGTCTCACCTTCGCCGCAGAGCACAATGCTGCCGTCACGCTGCTGGAGCATCGCAATCGAGTGGCCCGGCTCGTGCAGGACGCCGACCAGCCGGACCTCGAGCGGCACGCGCACGGGCGTCTTCGGCGCGTCGCGCGCCGCCGGCGCCGGC
>CAYNLG010000067.1:0-21037 GCA_964397995.1 uncultured Anaerolineales bacterium | reverse complement strand
ACCGGCGCGTCGGCGTCGCCGAACCGCCGCACCACCTCGTCATAGGCCGCGATCTTGTCGTCCGGCCGGTCAAGCTCGCCCAGCGCCACGCCCTTGTTAACAAGCGCGCTGGCCGTCTGCTCCTGGAGCACCGGCGCGTCGGCGGCGCCGAACCGCCGGACCACCTCGTCATAGGCCGCGATCTCGTCGTCCGGCCGGTCAAGCTTGCCCAGCGCCACGCCCTTGTTGAAGAGCGCCCTGGCCGTCTGCTCCTGGAGCACCGGCGCGTCGGCGGCGCCGAACCGCCGGACCACCTCGTCATAGGCTTTGACCGCCTCGTCCGGCTTGCCGGACTGGCCCAGCGCCACGCCCTTGTTGAAGAGCGCCTTGGCCAGGGACACCTTCAGCCTCAGCCGCGCGCCCGCTTTGCCCGCCCCCTGCACCAGCCCTTCCAGCCTCTCAATCAGGGCGTTCACGCGGTCGAACTGCCCGCCCCCGCCCAGGTACGCCGCAAGATCTGCCACGGCTTCGCCCCACGCGTCCTCGGCCTCTTCGGGCACCGACGGCGGTTCCAGGAACGGGTCCAGCCCCGCGTGCTTTCCGAAGTCCCGCGCCAGCCGTACGATGAACCGTGCCATGCCCTCCGCGTTGTGGCGCCAGGCGCCGTCGCGCAGGGCCGTCCGATGCCGCGCCCAGCCGTCCTCCTGCACCTGACCCATGCGGTGCAAAACGAACGCCTCCCCCAGGATGTCCGGCTCCAGCGGTTCCAGCCTGCCGTCCGGACCCACACTTCGCCCCGACATCGTCCGGTAGGCGTCCCGATCAAGCCCCGTCGGAAGAAGCTCCTCCAGTCCCGTGTCTCCCAGGATCGTTTCTTTCCCTGGCGGTGGCGCGTAACCGCCCATCATCGTCACGAGCAGCAGCAGGTTCCGGTGCCCAGCATCGATGCCCGCGTCGTTCCACATCCGCTCCTCGCGCTCCACGGCGTAGCGCACCAGGTCGCCGAAGTCCCACTCGTTCACCGGGCGCCCCTCCATCAGGGCGTGCGCGGCAAAGAGGGCGAAGAGCGGACGCCCGCCCACGTCGCTCTTCAAGAGCAACGCCAGCACCGCATCCTTCTGGGTTGCGTCCGCGCGCCTCCCCGCCTTTTTGTGCACCGCCTCGACAATCAGCCACAGGTCATCGCCCCCCAGGCCCTTCAGTTCCATGTGCGGCACCGGCGCGTCCATGCCCGACGTGCGCGCCATCGCCAGACCTCGCTCCGACCTTTCGCGCGGCGCAATGCTCGCGGGCCAGTAGGCGCGATACGACGAACCCTCCAGCACGTCCCGCGCCACGTTCACCAGGGTCCCGTACCACGCCCCGCTCTCCTGCTGCGCGTCCCGTTCGAGCAACAGCACGCGCACGGGTGTCGTCCAGCCGCCATGTGCGGCACGCATCGTCAGGTCCTGGAGCCACCCCCCAAGCCGCCCGGCGGAACCGGCCGCATAGTCGAACACCACGAGCGTCGGCCGCTCCGGCGTCCATTGTCCCCACCGGCTGAAGTTGTTCTCCGTTCGGTCCTTCTCGTAAACGAACCCCGTGTCCCAGCCTTCGCTCCGAGCCTCCAGGCAGAGCTCCAGCGCCAGGCGGCTCTTGCCGACGCCGCCCGGACCCGCGACGACCCACCAGCACACCGGTTGCTCCGTTCCCGTCGAGTCCGCCTGCTCGTCCTCGCGATTCGGGCCGCGAAGGAACGCCCAGAGCGCGTCCATCGCCGGCCTGCGCCCGAACATGGTTGTGGGGCGCGTGCGATAGGTGTAATCGCGCTGCTCGCCCTGTCTGTCGGCGGCCTCCAGCAAAGGCAACGAAAGGGGCGGAGGGTGCGGGTCGTGAACAAGCAGTCGCGACAGGCGCTCAGCATTGGCGCCCACTTGGTCCTTCAGGGCATCGGAAACCGCCGCGTTCCGCCGCAGCTGCGCAACGACCGCCTCCAGCGTTTCCTGCTGGTGAAGGCCAAGGGACTTGAGGTCACCAATTAATGCGCAAATGTCATTGCAATCCTGCTGGCTATCGAACTCGAGAACGACCAGCGCCCCCCTGAGCTCTTCGACCGTGACCTCCTTGTCCTTCACATCCTCCCAAAGGGGCTTGAGCGAATGGTAGAGGGCGGCCTTGAGCCGGCTTCGTTCGTGGCCTGCCTTCAGCCTCTCGACGCGGGCCAGCCCGCCCGTCAACACGACCGCCGCGACAAAGGCAAGGGCGGTTCCCGGTCCGGTGCCCTCTTGCGCGGCCTGACTTGCTTGCGCCAATGATTTGAGCGCACCAGTGGAGAGGGCGCCGGATGCCAGCGTCACAAGTGTGCCCTGAGCGCTCTCGCTCAGAAGAGGATGCTTCTTGCCCACGTGCCCCCCGTTCGCTGGTGCCCGTGTGGACCTGAACCGACATCAGAATACACCGTGCATGGCCTCGCGCCAAGCGAAACGCGCTCGGCGACGCACTTCATGCTATGCGCGCCACTAAAACCTGTCGTGCCTTGGCCCGTGTTCCCGGCCCGTTCTCGTCGACCGGCCCTGTCCCTCTCCCGTGCTCCCCCGCCTCATGCGCATGGACATCTGCCGTTTTGTCGGCGCCGGTGTTCCACATTCCGGATTCCGCATTTTGCCCGGCCTTCCCATCTTGCCCCGTTTCGCGCGGCGCACCCTCGCCGGGGCGGGGGGAAGGGCGCGGCCGGGGCCGCGCGGCGGCCGGATCCAAAAAGAGACAAAAACCGGTCAAAAAAAGCCACACGGGCCACAAAAAAAGGCAGAATGGCCACAAAAAAAGACAAATGTGGTCCAAAAAAAAGCCAGAAACCGCCAAAAAAAGGTCAGAAAATGATAATCGGCGAGGCCGACGCGATACTTTAGGCTATAAATGTTGCCTGCGGTGAACACCCGGCGCGATACTCCAGGCTACAAACGTATACTCTGGCGCGCGCGGCACCGGCCGCGCGGAACCCCCGCACATAGACCGTTGCCCGCGGCCCCGCCAGGGGCTAGAATGCCCCCCGCTCGTGCCCCGAAAGGAGAGCCCGCGTGGCCAAGATCACCCGTCGCGATGACGACTACAGCCAGTGGTATATCGATATCGTAACTCGGGCCGAAATGGCTGACTACGCCCCCGTGCGCGGCTGTATGGTCATCCGCCCGTGGGGCTATGCGATCTGGGAACGCATGCAGCGGGCCCTCGACGACATGTTCAAGGCCACCGGCCACCAGAACGCCTATTTCCCCCTCCTCATCCCCCAGTCCTTCCTCGAAAAAGAGGCCGAGCACGTCGAGGGCTTCGCCCCGGAGTGCGCGGTCGTTACCCACGGCGGCGGAAAAGCCCTGGACGAGCCCCTGGTGGTCCGTCCGACCTCGGAAACGATCATATGGGCAATGTACAAAAAGTGGATACAATCCTGGCGCGACCTGCCCCTCCTCATCAACCAGTGGGCCAACGTCATGCGCTGGGAAATGCGCACCCGCCTCTTCCTCCGAACCGCCGAATTCCTGTGGCAAGAGGGCCATACGGCCCATAGTACGGAAAACGAGGCCGTCGAGGAAGCCCGGCGCATGCTCGGCGTCTATCGCACCTTTGCCGAACAGTGGATGGCCATGCCCGTCCTGGCCGGCAAAAAGACCGATGCCGAAAAGTTCGCCGGTGCCGAAGTGACCCATACCATCGAAGCGCTGATGCAGGACAATAAGGCCCTGCAGGCGGGCACAAGCCACTATCTGGGCCAGAATTTCGCCCGGGCCTTCGACGTCCAGTTCCAGAACGCCGAGGGCGAGAACCAGTACGTCTACGCCACCAGCTGGGGCGTCTCGACCCGCCTCATCGGGGCCCTCGTCATGAGCCACAGCGACGACGCCGGCCTGGTGCTGCCGCCGAAGCTCGCCCCCCTGGAAGTGGTCGTAGTGCCCATTCTGAAGGCGAATGCGGACAATTCGGCCATCCTCGCCCAGGCCGCGCGCGTGGCCGAACCGCTCGAAGACCGTTTCCGCGTCCGCGTCGACGACCGCGACAACGTCAGCCCCGGCTGGAAGTTCAGCGAATGGGAGCTGAAGGGCGTGCCTCTACGGGTCGAGATTGGTCCGCGGGACCTCGAAAACGACCAGGTGGTTGTCGTTCGGCGCGATACCGGCGAGAAGCGACCCGTCCCGACCGGCGAGGTCGTCATGGCCGTGCCACAACTCCTCGAAGACATCCAGCAGGGACTCTACGACCGCGCCAAGGCCCGTCTGGACGAAAATTGCCGCACGGCGGAGTCCTACGAGGCCTTCCGCGAGGTCCTGGAAGGGCAGGGCGGCTTCGTCTACGCCCCGTGGTGCGGCGAAGCGGCCTGCGAGGCCAGGGTCGCCGAAGAAACCAAGGCCACGATCCGTTTGGTGCCGGACGACGCGGCCACCGACGCGCCATGCATGGTCTGCGGCCAAGGCCCCGCAATGATGGTTCCCTTCGCCCGCTCGTATTAGAATTGTGTTAGGAAGGATTTGGCCATGGTGCGGGCGCCCGACCGAAAGGCTTTTCTGCAGCGCATCCTGTTTTCCAGGTGTCCGGCGGCGAAAACCTGGGGGTGCGGCGGCGTTCAAAAGGCTTCAGGGGCTTGCCTTCGGGCTCGTCCCGGGCGGTCCGGCGCGGTGGCTGGAAAGGCCCCTGGACGGCCTCGCAGCGGGGGTTAGAATCGTGTGGCGGCGCGGAAGGTCCGTCCGGGCTGCCGTGGGAGAGAGGGAGGAAGCATGTCACATGGCTCGCTCGGCCGCATCGTGTTCTTTGGCATCGGGGTGCTGTGTCTCGTGCCGGTGGCCGGCTGCGGAGGCGGCGGGTCGCTGGAGTCCGAGGACTTCGGCGACCGGTTGGAGGCCCTCCGGAACCTCGAGGGCCGCACCGACGACCAGGCCATCCAGATGCTGGTCGAGGCGGCGCGGCATCCGGACGAGAAGACGGCCACCGAGGCGGTCTGGCTGCTGGGCCGGATTCACAAGGAAAGGGCCCGCCAGGGCCTCCTGGGCGTGCTTTCTGAGGAAGATCGCGACAAGGTGCGGCACGCGGCGGTGGCGTCGCTGCTGCAGATGTACGCCCCGGACCAGGAAGGCAAGAAGGTGGTGGTCCAGATGTTCCGCCGCCTGATCCAGCACGACCCCTCGCCGCGCGTCCGGGCCGAGGCCGCGGCCGCCCTGGGGCGGCTGGGCGGCTTCAGCGAGGTGCAGTTGCTGGCCGACGTGGCCGTGGACGACGGGGCCGTGGTGGTCGAAAGCCGGTGTGTTCAGGCCATTGAAGAGCTGGTCGGCGTCGAGTTCGGGTTCGACCCGAGCGCGGACGCGGACGCCCGTCGGGCGGTGCTCCTCAGGGTCCGGGAGATCGCCCCGGACATCGCGGCGAAGTACATGCGGAGTGAGAGGAGAAACCCATGAAGCGGCGCGGCTTCAACCTCGTGGAACTCCTGATCGTGGTGGCGATCATGGCCATCCTTGTGGCCATGCTCATGCCGGCGGTGGGCGGCGTGGTGGCCCTGAAGGACGCCACCCGGTGCCGGATGAACCTGGGCAACCTCTGGAAGGCGCAGAAATCGTTCCAGGCCGACAACGAGTCGGCCTTCTTCGCCGATGGCGACTACTGGGCGTTCCTGCTCCTGCCGTACCTGGAAGGGGACGTCAGTTCCCTCCAGTGCCCCGGATCGCCCCTTTACGGCCTGCGGACGGGGACGGGCGGGACCAGCGCGAGCCCTGGTGGCGACAGCGGCAACGTGCCGCCCGTGACCGAGGCGAACCCGCAGTACGGCCTCACGCTGAACGACCTGCGGTACGAGATCTACAAGAGCGGGCAGCACATCTACGACATCCCGCTGGACTCGGACTTCATCTTCGTCCTGCCCGGCAAGGAGAACCGCGGCCCGGAGTGGAAGCGCTACGAGGTCGAGGACCAGCGGACGGGCGGCGACTATACCAGCGACCACAAGGACATCGTGGCCGAGGTCCGGTTCAAGTACGGGGCGCCGCAGGAAATCTACTTCTCGCCCCAGCACTCGGGCCACGGCTACAAGTTCAAGTTCAAGATCCGGGACAAGGTGATCTTCGACCCGGCCCCGGAGAGCGGCGAGCGGCTGGAGCTGACGGAGGAGGAACTAAAGGAGTACGGCCTGGAGGACATCGTGTCGTCCAGCGGTGCCGGCCGCATCAGCAACCTGGTGACCGGCGGCTTCGTTTACTGCGACTACGGCATGAGCCTGGGGTCGTACCAGATATTGGGCCGCCGGGTCCCCCAGGTCGACTCGAAGCTCTACATGCTGTGCGACTTCCCGAAGATGACGATCGACTTTACCGACGGCGGCCGGGACGTGGGGGACTTCAACAAGTACTTCATCGAGGACATCGACGACATCGACCTGGAGGCGTACGAGGGCCCGGATGGCTTCGAGGAATGGCCCCCGGACCGCATCCAGTCACTCCGCCACTTCGAGAAGTCGAACGTGCTCTTCTGCGACGGGCACGTCGAGACGCTTGGTGTGGACCCTGAGACGCCGGATGAAGCGAAGTCCGGCAAGTACCTGCGTCCGAACAGCCCGTTGTGGCAGTTCGGCCGGAACTAGCAATGCGGGCGGGAGACACGCGTTCATTGATAAGGGAAGGTAGGCGACGGTTCGGGACGAGTCTGGCGATCGGGCTGGCCTGTCTGGCGGTCTGCGGATGTGGTACGGCTCCGGAGGAGCGGCTCCTTTCGGGTCAGGCCGCGGAGCGGATCAGGGCGATCCGCGAACTGGCCCGTCGGGACGGCGGGGCGGCTGCGGACGCCCTGGCCCGTGCGACGCACCATCCGGACACCATGACCTGTGCGGAAGCGGTCCGGGCGCTCGGCCGGATGGCGTCCCCGAGGGCCCGGGAGCGGCTTTCGGAGGCCGCGCTGGACCATCCGCGGGCCCGTCTGAGGCTCCTGGCCGTGCAGTGCTTGGGTCGTGGCGGGCATCCGGAGGCGGCTGAGACCTTGCGTGCCGCGCTCAAAACCGACGTGGATGCCGGCGTGCGGGCCGAGGCGGCCCGGGCACTGGCCTACGCGGGCACGATGGCCGACGTCCCGCTGCTGGTCGGCGTGGCCGAGGCCGAGACAGATGCCGGCGTCCAGAGCGCGGCCATCGGGGCGGTGGAGGCGATGCTGAAGGTCGACTTCCGCTTTGACCGGGCCGCCAGTGAGGCCGAACGTCGCGCCGCCGTCCAGCGGATCCGGCAGGTCGCCATCCGCGGCGCGGTGCTCATGAACCAGGGGCGTCCCCCGACCCAATCGGAGGTACCGTGACGGCAGAGACGCGACGACGCGAGTGGACGACCGGTGCGGGCCCGAGGGTCGCCCTGGCGGTGGTGGCCGGATGGGCGCTGTTGGCGTCCGGATGCGGCAAGGACGTGGACGCGCTGCTGGCTTCGGAGGGCCAGGAGGCGCGGATCCGGGGCCTGCGGCTTCTTGGCGAAGCCGACGGACGGAAGGCCCTGGAGCAGGCCGGCGAAATGGTCGGGCACCCGGACGAGCAGACCGCCCTGGAGGCGGTACGGATCATCGGCAGCCTGAATGTCGACGGGGTGGCGGAGGTGCTCGTCGATCGGGCGCTGGCCGATCCGCGGGGCCCCATCCGGCGCGAGGCGGCCATTCAGCTCGGCCGCCTGCGGACCGACGCCGCCGCCGATGCCGTCAGAAAGCTTGTCCGGACGGACCCGGATGCGTACGTGCGTGCGACGGCGGCCGGGGCGCTCGGGCGGCTGCGGAACCTGAACGACGTGAAGCTGCTGATGGAGACGGCCCACGCGGCCCACCGGGCCGGCGAAGGGCTGGTGGAGGCGGCCGCGGTGGCCGCCGTCGAGCAGATCGTGGACGTGGAGTTCCAGTACAGCCCGGCGGCCTCGCGGGCCGACCGACAGAGCGCCCTGAAACGCATGGACTGGTGGGCTCCGCTGGTGGTGGAACGCCGACGGGCCGATCAGGCCAAAAACGACTGAACGAAGGTGGAGGCCGAACCATGAAACGCCATGGATTCAATCTGGTGGAGCTCCTGGTCGTCGTTGTGATCATGGGTATCCTCGTGATGATGCTGATGCCGGCCGGGCGGGCCGCGTGGGATTCGGCTTTGGCGGCCCGGTGCCGCGCCAACCTGGAGACCATCTGGAAGGCCCAGGCCGTGTGGCGGGCCGACAACAACACGGACACGTTCACGCGGGGTCCCGGGTGGCACGCCATGCTCTACGACTACGTGGAGGACGTGCGGGAGACCTTCATCTGCCCGGCCCATCCCGGCGGCATGCCTCCGATGGGCACGGCCGGGGCGGGCGGCAGCGGGGCCAGCGGCGGGTCCGACGGCCGGGAAGGCATGCGGCCCAACGAGAGCCGCGAGGTCATTCCCGAGGCCCTGGAGTTCAAGTTCGTCATCTACGCCAAGGACAACGCCACGCCGGGCGTGACGCCGCTCAGCGCCTATCCCTTGACCATCCCGCTTACCGACCAGAGCATCTTCGCCATCTGTGTCGAGAAGACCAACCAGTACGAGCGGTGGCACTGCGACGACGGCGAGCACAAGACGGTGAGCGGCTCGAAGGGCGGCGACGACATCCAGTTCACCATCATGATGAAGGACGGCCACCCGACCGAACTCCGCCTCGAACCGGGCTCGAGTTCCTCCCGCAACGAGTACCGCTACGAGTTCTGGGTCAACGACAGCTGCTTCATCTCCAATTGGCTGCCCCTGGCCCTGGCCCGGGCGACCATCAACCTGTGGGAGCCCGACGGGTCCAGCACGTTCGACCCCGGCACCGGCGGGAGCCAGTACTTCGAGGACCTGAACTACGATTGGGCCGAGGGCGCGGGCTACTGCGACTACGGCCTGTCGGTGGGAACCTACCAGGTCCTCGGTACCCGGGTGCCCCGCGTCGACGGCAAGCAGTTCCTCATCCTCGACTATCCGATGTCCGTGGCGACGTACTACGGCGTGCCCTCGAGCGACGACCCCTGGGACAAGTACTTCATCCGCGACGAAGACGCTTGGATGGAGCAGTACGGGGCCCAGCTCGAAGAGGAGGCGACCGGCATCACCTGGGAGTACTACCAGGCGCTGCGGCATTTCGACCGGGCCAACGTCCTCTTCTGCGACGGGCACATCGAATCGCTGCCCTGGAACGAACTGGAGCAGACCGATCCTCGGTGGTACTTCCGGGACTACTGAGCACCCTCTGGTCAGCGGCGGGAGGAGCCACATGCGACGCGGCTTCAACCTGGTCGAGTTGCTGATCGTGATGGCCATCATGGCCATCCTGGTGGCCCTGCTGGCCCCTGGGGTGCGGTCGGTGCACTCGGCGGCCATGGCCGCCCAGTGCCGCCACAACCTGCGCCTCGTGTGGCAGGCCCAGAGTTCGCGCCGGGCGGACCTGGAGACGGCCCAGTTCGCTTGCGGGCCGGCCTGGGCGGGCCAGCTCATCCCCTACGTCGATGGCGACCAGACCGTCTTCCAGTGCCCCGCCGCCGAGAGCCTCATCGGCCAGGTCGGTGTCTACGGGAGCAGCGGCGGCAGCAGCAGCGGCGACGGGAGCACGGCCTGGCAGAACCGCGTCGAGAACGGTGTCGTCTGGCCGAACCTGGAGTGGGACATCTACTCGGGCGGCCAGTTTCGCATCCGCGCCAACCTCAACAACCGGACCTATTGCCGCAAGGAGCCCCTCGGCCCGCGCACCTGGCAGGTCCGCATCGAGGACTGGGCCTGGAGCGAGAGCTGCGACTGGGACTGGAACGACCTCAACTTCAAGATCCACTTCAACGAGAACGGCTACGCCGAGCGCATCGACATCGAGAAGGGCCGCACCGGCTTCTACTACGACATGTTCCTCGACGGCCACATGGTCCTCCAGGACTGGAAGAAGTACTACGGCGAGACCTACACGTTCGAGCAACTGTCCGACATCATTGAGGAAGGCGGCGGCCGGAGCCCGTACGGCGACGCCACGGCCGGCTACAACGCCGCGCTCTCCAACGCCGGCAACTACGGAATGAGTTGCGGGGCCTACGAGATCGCCGGCTCCTGGGTCAACGCCGTCGACTCGCGCGTCTACCTGGTTCTGGACTATGGCAAGAGCGTGGCCGACTACAACGGGGACGGCGAGGACGACGAGTTCGGCCTGTTCTTCTTCACCGACGACGACGCCTGGCTCGACCGCTACGGTGACGACGTTGCCGCGGGCGAAGGGCCGGGCGACTACCGGGCCCTGCGGCACGACGGCACCGCGAACGTCCTCTTCTGCGACGGCCACGTCGAGTCGATCGGCCTGGCGGAGGAGGCGGCGCTGGATGCCCTGCGGTCCGGCCGGTACGTGGACCCGGATTCGCCCCTCTGGCGGTTCCGTCGCTGACCCGCTGCCCCGTCTCGGCCCATCCCGGCCGTGCGGCGTTGCCTTTCCGGCCCGAGGCCGTACAATGGCGGCGACCGGGCAAGGACGTCCCCATGCCGCTCTCGCCGGACCTCTTCAAACGCCTCAGCCGCCTGAACCGCCAGCGCCTTGCCGCCGACGTGACCACCGGTGATCAGGTCGGGACCGACGCGGGGTCCCCGAGCCCCGCGCCGCATCCCCCGGCGGGTCCCTTGCCGGCGTCCCTGGAGGAGGTTGTGCCGGGCACCGTCCGCCAGGCCGGCCCGGGCCGGTACTACCACGTCAGCCGCGCCGCCGCCGACCTCCTCCGGCGCGGGGCCGAGGCGGCCGACGCCGACGGCTTTGCCGCCCCCGACCTCCTGGCCGCCTACGAGCGGGCCTTCTTCGGCGCCGGCTGCCGCGTCACCCCGGAGGACCTCCACGAGGGGGTGCGGCCGCTGCTGGAGTCCGACGTTCGGGGCCTGGCGTACCTCGACATCGAGTCGTGCGGCCTGGTGAACGAGACGATCTTCCTGGTCGGTCTCCTGCGGTGGCGCGACGGCGCCCTCCGCCTGGACCAGTACCTGGCCCGCGACTACGCCGAGGAAGGGCCCATGCTGGCCGCCGTCTGGAACGAGCTGGCCTCGGCCGCCTGCCTGGTTACCTACAACGGGAAGTCTTTCGACTGGCCGGCGATGACTTCGCGGACGCTCGTCTGCGGGGCCGGGGACCCGCCCGAGGTGCCCTGGCACGTCGACCTGCTCCACGAGGCGCGGCGGCGGTGGCGCGGCGACCTGCCCAACTGCCGCCTCCAGACCCTGGAACAGTGCCTGTTCGGGCGGCGGCGGGTCGGCGACATCCCCGGGCACGCCATCCCGGAGGCCTACCACGCGTTCGTCGGGGCCTGCCAGGGCGACGACGCCGCCCTGCGCGGGGCCTGCTTCCGAAAGATCCAGACCATCCTGCATCACAACGCCCTCGACCTGCTGACGCTGGCGGAGCTCGGGGTGCACATCCTCTCGGGCCACGGCGCGACCGACGGATAGGCCGGCGGCCGGGGTCCGTCTGTTCCGTCTGGTCGGCTGAGACCGCCTGGACGGGTTCTTCGGGGCGTGCGGACCGTGCCGCGTGTACCGGGTGGTCCGAATAGGGGACCGCCTGCGCGGCCTGTGTGGCCTGAGCCGGGTCTTCCGCGGGCGCCGTTTTCGGGCGACGACGTGGCCGTCGGTCGGCGCGGCCGGTGGGGCCGCTGCGCCCGCGTCCTGAGGGCGTCAGGCCGGTTCCGCGTTCTTGCGCGTCCCCGGCGCGCTGCCGCACCGCCTCGCCGCCGTCACAGACGGACCAGGCCGTACAGGCCGCATGGCCGGAACGTGCGGCTCGCCGTCCCCGCGTGGTGCCCCCTGCCGGGCCGATTTCCTCCCCGCGCCGGTTCGCGTCCCGGTTCGGCATGCCGCTTGCCCATAGAGCGAGCGGGCCGCAACGGCCCATGCGACCGTGGGATGGAGCGGCTCGGGCGGGGGCCCGGCCGCGGCTGGAGGACGTGACGTGGACGAAGCCAGACTGCGTGAGAAGCTCGGCCAGTTGCTGGCGGTGGCACGCGGCCACACCGAGGAGGTCGAAGCCGACGCGGTGCCCTTCGCGGCCACGGCGGGCGGCTCGGCGATGCACCAGGAGATGCGGGCCCTCGAGGACGGCCTCGACCACCTGCGCCTGGCCATCAAGTACCTGGTCTTCGACCTGGAGGCCACGAAGCGCGAGAACCGCCTGCTTCGCAAACACCTCCAGTAAACGCCACACGCATACCGGGCGGCCACGAGCGGCCCGCGACGAAGACGAGAGCGGTTGCGGCGAGCGATGCCGACCGTCCCCCGGGCACAGGGGGAGCTCGCCCGGCCCGGGGACGCACCTCACGCGACCGGTCGGCACCGTTTGGCCTGCCCCGCGCCAGTGGGGCCGCGGCCGGCGGGGGGAGGCGGACATGACGGCGGCACTTCACGGACTGAGGGCCGAGCGCCTGCTGGTCCGGGCGGTCCTGGCGGCAGGCGAGCCGCGCCACGTCGAGGCCGAACTTGACCGTCGCGCCGAGACGCTGATGCTGCGGCGCATCCTCCTCGGCGAGAAGGCGTCTCAGGTGCCACCCGTCGCGGCGGCTCCTCAGCGGATGATCCACGCGGCCTGATCCGAGCGCGGCCAGTGCGCCGCGGCCGGACCCGGCCCTGACGAGAGCGACGGCCCGATCTCCGCGGGTGCGGAGACCCGCGCGGAGGGCGCGGGAGACGGGCCATGCCGAACCCAGGCGGAGAGGGAGTCTCCGCGCCCGAGGCGGGCACGCGGGGTGTCGGCCGACGGAATGGCGGACGGAGGTGCGGGGTAGACGTGGGAGGTCCTTCGCGGAGGGCGCTGGGGTCTCCCGCCCGGTCGAGAATGCCTCTACGGGGGTGGACGGCATCGGCCGGGCGTCGCAAGTCGTCGCGACGGGGGAAGCCGGTACGGCTCCGACGGGGCCGCGCCCGCTTCCCCCTTCCCCTTTCCGGGGCGGGACGAAGCCGGCCGGCCGGGACGCGGGGTCCCGGAGGCCGACACACAACGCAAGGACGGACCCACAGGAGGGCGTATCCATGAAATGGGCAAGCAAGGGGGGGATGGCCGTGGCGGCGCTCGCGGTGCTGGCCTCGGCCGCCTCGGGGGACTGGTTCGAGGGCGACGGGCACAAGATGCTCAAGCCCCAGCTGCCGGATCCCAATGGATGGGATGTGCGCGTGACGAACGCGCGGCGGGAGGTGGGTGAGCCGCTGCAGTGGGTGGTAGCCGACGACTGGGAGTGCTCGAGCACCGGGCCGGTCTCGGACGTCCACATCTGGATCTCGTGGATGCAGGGCGTCGAGGACCAGATCGAGAACCTGCACCTCAGCATCCACGAGGACGTGCCCGCGGGGGCCGACCCCGACCTGCCGCACAGTCATCCGGGGGCGCTGATCCGCAGCTGGAACCTGGACCCGTCGCAGTTCACCGTCATCGACTATGGCACGGGTATCGAGGGCTGGTACGACCCGGTCTTCGGCGACTGGTGGCCGGACGACCACTTCTACTACCAGCAGATCAACGTGCCGCGCCTGCCCGACCCCATCACGCAGGTCGAAGGCAAGGTCTACTGGCTGGACGTCTCGGTCGACCTTAGCGGCGAGGGCGAGACGGGCCAGCTGGGGTGGAAGACCTCCCTGGACCACTGGAATGACGCGGCGGTCTACCTGGACCCGGTCTCACTGACGTGGCAGGCGCTCTACGACCCGGAGAACGGGGAGCAGTTGGACATGGCGTTCGTGATCACGCCGGAGCCGGCGACGCTGCTGCTCGCCGGCCTCGGCCTGGCGGGGCTGGCGCTGAAGCGCCGTCGCCGCGCCTGATGTGAGACGTGCGCCCCGGGCCGCGCGGCGCGGTCCGGGGCGCGTGCCGCCCGCTCGCGGGGAGGGGGCGGCTACAAACAGGCGGGCCTTCCGCGGCCGCCTAACCTGGGAGCGACACCGATGAACCTGCTCAAGACGACGTGTGCCGGACTGCTGTGCGTGGGCCTGCTGGCCGGTGTGGCTGGCGCCCAGATGACCACCTTCTCGGCCGACAATGCGAGCCCGACACTGCTGCTGGTGCCGGCCAATGGTGGGGATGTGCTGACCCCGACGCCGCCGGCGCCGGCCTTCGGGCCGCTGCCGCCTCCGACGGTGGCCCTCCCCGGCCCCTTGCTGGGGCTGCCCGGCCTGCAGACGGACGAGATCGACGCCCTGTCGTACGGGACGGACGCTTTTGCCGTGGCGCCGGCCTCTCAACTGGACTACTTCTTCTCCGTGGACCGGCAGGCGGTGGGCCTTCCGGGCGTCTTTCCGGACGTGGCCTCCGAGGGTGCCGCCGGGGCGAACGAGGCGTCGGCGGACGTCTTCATGACGGCCCCGATGCCGCCGTTCCCGCTGCCGCCGCTGCCGATGCCGAACATGGCGCTCTTCGACGGCGACGGCCTGCCGAGTGCCAGCGGCGCTTTGTACCCGGGGCTCGGCCTGCTGGCCGAGCCCAACAGCCCCGTGGCCCAGGGCGACCGGCTGGACGCTCTGGACATGGATGCCTGGGGGCAGGGCGCGGTCCAGAACGTCTTCTTCTCGGTGGACCCGCTCACGGCCGCGCTCATGGGCCTCTCGGCGGCCGACGTGGTTGCGGCGGGCGGCTCGATCTATGCCCCGGCCCCGTTGCTGGGCCTCGACCTCATCCAGGGGCCCAACAGCGACGACCTGGATGCCTTGGCCATGTCCGACAACGGCAACGGGGTCTTCGACCCGGGTATCGACTTGGCGCTCTTTTCGGTGGCGCCGGGCTCGGCCCTGATCGGCGCGCCCGACAGCATCCAGAATCTGCCCATCGAGGCGGGGGACATCCTGATTGACCCGGCGATGGCGGTCCGCTTCGGCGGGGTTGCCGGCGGTCTGCCGGGCCTCTGGATGCCGGCCGAGGCGCTCGGCCTCTCGACGGCCCGCATGGGGCTGCCGATGGACAACCTCGACGCCCTGGACGTGATCCCCGAGCCGGCGACGCTGGCCCTGGTGGGCTTGGGTCTCGCGGGCTGGGTTGCCCGGCGGCGCCGGACGGCCTGATGTGTGACGACGAAACGCGGCGGGGGCCGCCCGCGGTGGGCGGCCCCGCCGGAACGCGAAAACGCGGGATAGACCGCGGAAACGGAGGGAACCGATGAACGCGCTCAAGCTGACGACACTGACGGTGCTGGTCCTTGGGGTCGCGGCCTCGGCCGTGCTGGCCGACCCGCTCCCCGGGCAGAAGCCGAAGTTCTCGCAGGTGCCGATGATCGCGACGCCCATCGAAGGCCAGGTCTACTACGGCCACGACGAACTGAGCACCGCGTGGTGGCACATGGATGGCGGCACGGCCGACCCGCTGTACCAGGGGGTCTTCATGGCCGACGACTTTGCCGACCGCGTCGACGGGCCCGTCGTCCACGTCACGTGGTGGGGCTCGTACCTGAACCAGATCGCCGACCAGCCCGTGAACCAGTTCCTGATCTGCTTCGAGACCGACATGCCGGCCAACGACCCGGCCGGGCAGCACCCCTTCAGCTACCCGGACCAGCAGATCATCAACCAGGTGGTGACGCGCGGCCCGCTGGCCCCGGGGTCGGGCACCTTCACGGAGCGGTTGATCGCCGGCAGCAACCCGGCCGAGCCGGTCTACATGTACAACGCGGAACTCGCCTGCCCGTTCCCCCAACTCGCGGACGAGGTCTTCTGGATCAAGATCGTTGCCCTGGTGGACGTGCCCGCGGGGGCGCAGGAAATGACCGAGTGGGGATGGCACAACCGCGACTACACGGTGAAGAACGACCTGGCCTCCGGCAACGTCCTTCCCGGTGAGCAGCCCGTGGGCACCTTGCCCGACGGCACGGCCATCTACCACTTCCAGGACGACGCCGTGACCGGCCAGGTCGACAACATCGCCATCCTCGAATACCCCTGCCAAGTCCACGTGGACCAGGATCCGGACCTCTTCCAGGAGACGTACTACCAGTTCCCGGACGACGGCCCGGACATGATCGGCGACTACTCCAAGGACTTGGCGTTCGAGCTCTTCACGCCCGAGCCGGCCACGCTCGCCCTGGTGGGCCTGGGTCTGGCCGGGCTGGCGGCCCGTCGCCAGCGCGGCTGAACCGTGCGGGGCAGGGGCCCGCTCAAGCTGGAGGGCAGTCCGATGACGCGAATGACGCTCAGCCTGGCGGTCCTTGCGACCCTGGCCGCCGCCGCACACGCCAAGGTCCAGTGGCCGGAAAACGGTCACGGGTACGAGGCCGTCCTGGTGTGGACGCCCACCGATTCCGTCGGCATCACCTGGGACGACGCGCAGGCGGCGGCCGCGGCCCGGGGCGGATACCTGGCCACCATCACGTCGCCCGCTGAGAACGCCTTCGTCTATGACCTCGTGGACACTCCCGACTTCTGGTTCATCGACGGGGCCGGCAACGGCCAGGGCCCCTGGCTGGGCGGTTACCAGGGCCCGGCCGGGCCCGAACCGGCCGGCGACTGGCACTGGGTGGCCGGAGACGGGGCCGTCTGGGCGTCCTACCTGAACTGGGCCTCGGGCGAGCCGAACAACGTCAGCGGCAACGAGCACTGGCTCCAACTGTTCGGCCCGGGCACCCTGATGAGCCCCCTGTGGAACGACATCGTGAACTACGACCAGGTCCGCGGCTACGTCATCGAATGGGTGCCCGAACCGGCGACCCTGGCCCTGCTGGGCCTCGGGGCGGTGGGTATCCTGGCTCGCCGCCGACGCCGGTAAGAGCTTCCTGAGAATTCCGTCCGCAACGGCGGCGCGGGGTCGGCCTTGGGTCGGCCCCGCGGCGTTTTTTCGCGCGGTTTCCGCACGCGTCGCGCAGGGCGCACGGTTTTCCCGGTTTTCTCCGTCTCGCCTAAGCCCCTGCCAGAAAAAGGCTTAGGGCGAGATTCCTGCCGCCTTCCCGTCCCGGCTTGGATTGTCTGCCCCCCTGCCGTACACTTTTAGTGAGCGCTTCGCCGGGCCCGCGTGTGGCCTATCGCTGCGGCAGAGCGCGCCATCGGCACCTTCAGCAGGAGGGTGCACCATGCTGCGCACACGACACGTTGTGGTACTGGCCCTGATCGCACTGGGAACCTGTCCGGCTCGGGCCGCCGAGGTCGCCGACCCGCCCAACGCGGCGCCGGTCCCCGACTTGGAGGCCACCGTCAAGGAGGTCCACGGGACGGTCGAGTGGCGCCCGTCGCCGGAAGACCCGTGGCAGGCGGCCACGGTCGGCCAGACGCTCCCCGCCGGGGCCGACGTCCGGACCGGGTTCCGGGCCCGCATCGTCCTGGACCTGGTCGACAGCCTCGTCCAGATCGACCCGCTGACGGTCGCCCGGGTGGCCGAGTTGCGGCCAAGCGGCGACACCGTCCGCACCCGCATCCATCTCAAGGTCGGTCGCACCCAGTCCGTCGTCGAGAAGGACCGCATGAAGAGCGACTTCGCCATCGTCACCCCCTCCACGACCCTTTCGGTCAAGGGCACCCGCGGCATCCAGTGTGGCTACTGGCCGGACACGGGCGGCCAGTTCGGTCTGACCACGGCCGGCCGCATCGGCATCACCAGCCGCCAGACCGGCCGCGAAACCGACCTCGTCCCCGGCCAGTCGAGCGACGACACCATCACGGGCGGCGTCCAGCACCTGGCCCAGAACCGCCGCAGCGGCGTCCCGGCGGCGGCCGGCCTGCGGGGTCAGGAGGTTGTGGCCGCCACGCGGCGGGGCATCCCGTTCACCTCCACCCCCTTCGGCTCGGGGGCGGGCTTGGCCTCGGGCGCCCTGATGGCCGGGCCGGGCGACCTGCGCGACCGGCTGCTCAACCTCTTGAGCAACCGCATAACCGCCACGGGCGAGGGCTGCACCGGCGACTGAGTGTGGCCAGAGGGCCGTCCGTGCGGAGGCCCGGATGTGCGGGCAGGCGCGCGGGCGCCGGCCGACGGTGGCCGGCGCCCGCGCTTTTTCGCCGCCAGGCGTTTGACTCCGGCCGCAAACCGTGTATAGTGTAGTGGCACTGTCCCGGGGGAGGGGCAGGCTGGAGTCTAACGTCTTGGAGTCGGCCGCCGCCTGAGGTCTGCGCCTGCAGACCAGGGGAGGGGCTGCCAAGGGGGCAGAACAGTGGCGCGCACAGTCTCGAGGGGTGCGGCTGCGCTACGTGTAGCCGCGGCTGTCTTTGCGGTGGCCTTGGCCGCCGGCGGCGCACGCGCTGCCATCTTCTCGGTCGCCGGATTCGAGGCCGAGAACGGTTACACCACCGGCCCGCTCCACGGCCAGAACTTCTGGAATACCTGCGGCCGGACCGACGTGGTCGTCCAGGATCAGGACGCCGCCGAGGGCACCCAGGCCCTCCAGATTACGCCCGACGGGTCCTACGACTTCGACAATCCGGCCTTCCACCTGGCGGCCGAGTGGTACTTCGACCCGGAACTGGCCTACGGCGCCGACATCTGGGCCGTGCAGACCGTGAAGATCGAGGCCCTGAACGAGGCCGACTACGTCGTCGGCCTGTACTGCGATGCCTGCGAGAACGTGGTCACCAACGCCGTCCACTTCGTCTTCAACGGCGAGATCCACGTCAACGGCGCCGACACCGGCTACCACTGGACCCCGGGCATCTGGCAGAACCTCGAACTCTACGTGAGCCACGAGATGATGTGCATGTCCGTATGGTACGGCGAAAGCCTCATCGCCGAGTGCGCGCCGTTCATCAACGAGGGCTGGACCGACCACTTGGCCCTCCTGACGGACGACTACATCAAAGAGGCCGCCTCGTCGATGTACTATGACGGCCTGACCGTCGCGGCCAATGCGGAACCCGCCACGGTTCTGCTTGTCGCGCTGGGGGTCGGTCTGGTACGCTGGCACCGGGCGGCCCGGGCCGCGGGCCGCACGCGCTAAGGAGGACGAGCCATTCTTCGCACGTTCGCTGCGCTGTTGGGTGTCCTATGTCTCTCGGCCGGTCTGGCGTGGGCGGCAGAGCCGGAGGCGGTTGACGCCCCCGCCGACGCGCCCGACCCCCAGGCCGCGCCCGACGAGTCCCTCCAGACGGTCGCCAAAGAGGTCGAGGGCACCGTCGAGTACCGCACCGGCGCCGAACAGCCCTGGCAGGCCCTCGACGTCGGCCAGGCCCTGGCCGAGGGCTTCGACGTCCGGACCGGCTTCCGCGCCCGCGCCGTCCTCGAAAGCCGCGACAGCCTCGTCCAGGTCGATCCTCTGACCGTCGTCCGCATCGGCGAACTCCGCCGCGACGGCAATACGGTCCGCACGCGCCTGTACCTCAAGCAGGGCAGCACCCAGTCAATCGTCGAGCGCGGCGAGGCCGCCAGCGACTTCGCCATCGTCACCCCCTCGGCCACCCTCTCGGTCCAGGGCACCAAGGGCGTCCGTTGCTCCCACCGGCCCGACACGGGCGGCCGCTTCGGCATCACCGGACCCGGCCGCATCGGCGTCCAGAACCACACCCTCGGCAAACGCACCACCCTGGTCACCGGCCAGTTCACCAACCCCAAAATCCAGCAGGCCGTCCAGCACCTGGCGAGCCAGCGCCGCAGCAACGTGCCCACGACGGCCGGGTTCACCGGCCAGGAAACGGTGGCGAGCACGCGGCGAAACGTGACCCTTCCCCTGCCGCCCGTCGGCTCGGCCCCCCTCCCGGCCGCCAAGAACCAGCCCGGCCAGACGCCCCCCGCGCCGGCCGACCAGACGCAGCCCTCCGGGGGCGGCGGCAGCAGCGGCAACCAGAACCGCACGAAGACCGAAATCCTCCACGACTACCGCTACTGAGTCGCGCAGCTGCGGACCGTGAGGGAAGGGGGGGGGACGCGCGGGCCCGCCTGACGCCTAGCCCGCCGCCGGATACTCCGTGCACAAGAGGTGCAGCGGCCGGGCGTCCTCGTCGATCGCCGGGAACCGGCCGATCGGCTTGTGGAAGCGGTTGTCGCTGGCGTCGTCGTTCACCTTCGAGACCTCGCCCACCAGCACGGGCCCCTGGCCCGGCTCGCCCCAGAACGAGTGGTACAGGTGCCGCGTCAGCGTGATCGACTCGCCCGGCGCCAGGTCCACCACCGTCCCCGCCTCGAACGTGTGCCGCACCCCGTCCATCGAGACCTCCACCGGTGTGTCGGCGAGGCCGGCTTCGTCGTCGGTGGCGTTCCATAGCTCGACCTGCAGCACGCCGCCCCCCCGGTTGATGATGTCCTCGGCCTTCGCCCAGTGGAAGTGCATGGGCGTGACCTGCTCCTCGTGGACGATCATGATCTTCTCGCAGTAGCTCTTCGGGGCGTCGGGCGCGGCCGGGTTGCCGTTGCGGAGGGTGAAGAGGAGCAGGCCGAGACGGGCGAAATCGCCCCCGCCGAAATCCGTGATGTCCCAGCCGAGGCCGTTCTCGCGAATCTCGTCCGCTTCGTGCCCCTTGGCGGCCCAGTCGTCGGGTGTCCAGAACGCGA
Organism: uncultured Anaerolineales bacterium; assembly: GCA_964397995.1. Lineage (GTDB taxonomy): Bacteria > Planctomycetota > Phycisphaerae > FEN-1346 > FEN-1346 > CAYNLG01. Next base: position 653 of record CAYNLG010000067.1, on the reverse strand, counting down.
ACGGCGGCAGGGCGAACCGGCGCGCCGCCATGAAATCGATCGCGTCCTGCATGATGGCGTTGATCTCGCTCCGCTTCACCGCGCCCTCCTTGCACTCAGGTCGGCGGCATTGTAGGCGCCGCCGCCGGGGGCCGCAAGACGTGGACGGCAGCCGGGGGGCACGGGGGGTCGGCGAGGCGAACCGCCAGGCACGCGGGCGCCGCAGTTCGCGCCGAACCGCGCGATGGAGGAGGAACCCGAAGGGGACGGCGCCCACGCCGGCCGACACGCCTCCGACGGCCGCGGCAACCAGAATGGCCATAACGCCGGGCGGCGTGAGCCACCTGAGGGCCAGGTACGTGCAGAGCCCCGCGAAGAGCCCGCCCCCGAGCAGCGACGTCCACACGGGCCAGGCGCCAAGGCACCGGAAACAGGTCGCCCGGTACCGCGCACCGGCTTCGATGGGTTCAGGCGAGCCGCGGTGGGCCGACGTTCTCTCTGTCATCATGACCCCCCAGCATTCCTGTTTCTGTACCTAATCTTACGCATGAACGTAACGCTGTCAATCGCCCGGCCCCCGCCGCCTCGCACGATTTACACAAACTACGGTACACCGTACACGGGTGTGACTAATTTTTCTGGCGCATTCTAAATCCTTTGCTAGCCTTGTTTTG
>CAYNLG010000066.1:0-21162 GCA_964397995.1 uncultured Anaerolineales bacterium | reverse complement strand
GACGGCCGCCGGCCTCGACGTCGAGGCCGCCTACGGCAGCGCCGGCGGCGAGCCCTTTACGCGGACCGCGCAGCGTCTTATCCTCGTGGGCCGCCGGCCCGCCTGAGCCCCGGCCGGCCGCACCGAACCGATCCCCATCGCCGGAAGGAGTCCCTGCCGTGACCGAGCCCCGCATCGAAGCCGTCGTCTTCGACCTGGGCGGCGTGCTGATCGAGGTCGAGCCCGAGCGGACCGTCCACGCCTGGGCCGAGACGACCGGCCTCCCCGCCGCCGAAATCACCGGACGCCTCGGCGCCATCCTCAGCGACCCGTTCGAGCGTGGCGACCTGACGCCGACGGCCTTCCGTGCCGACATGGTGGGCCGGCTGGGTGTGCCGCTGTCGGACGAGGCGTTCGACGCCGGGTGGCTGGCCCTGCTGGGCGACCCCCTGCCGGGGGCGGAGGCGTTGCTCGCGGACCTTGCCGGCCGCCTCCGCGTGGCCGTCCTCACCAACACCAACGCGCTGCACACGCCGGTCTGGACCGAGACGGCCGCGGCCGTCCTCCGCCACGTGGAGCGGGTCTTCACGTCGCACGACCTCCGGACCCGGAAACCGGAGCCGGCGGCGTTCCAGGCGGTGCTCAACTGGCTCGGCCTGCCGGCGGCGCGGGTCGCGTTCTTCGACGACAACGCCGACAACATCGCGGCCGCGGCCGCCCTCGGGATGGCGGCCCGGCAGGTGTTCAGCCCGCAGGAGGTGCGGCACGAGCTGGCGGCGCTGGGCGCCCTGCCGGGCGCGGACGACGCCTCGTGACCGACCTCTGGGACATCGGTGCCCTCAGCCGCCCGCCGCGCACCTTCCCCGCCCCGGGGTTCGGCGAACCGGGCGTGCGGGCGCTCTTCTACGAGGGCCTGCCTTGGCGGGGCCGGCCGACGCGGGTCTTCGCGTGGGTCGGGATGCCCGCGGTCGCGCCGGGCGCGCGGGTGCCGGGGGTGGTGCTGGTCCACGGCGGGGGCGGCACCGCCTTTGCCGCCTGGGTCCGCCACTGGACCGCCCAAGGCTTCGCCGCCCTGGCGATGGATACGTGCGGGTGCGTGGCGGGCGGCACGCACGGCAACCGGCCGCGCCACCCAGACGGCGGCCCGCCCGGCTGGGGCGGGTTCGACCAGATGGACGAGCCCGTCGCCGACCAGTGGATGGTCCACGCGGTGGCCGACGTGGTCCTCGGCCACTGCCTGCTGCGCAGGAGGCCCGAGGTCGACCCGGACCGCGTCGGCCTGACGGGCGTCTCGTGGGGAGCGATCCTGTGCGGCCACGTGCTGGGGCTCGACCGCCGGTTCCGCGCGGCCGCCCAGGTGTACGGCTGCGGGTTCCTGGACGAGGCCTGGCCCGCCGGCCGCGAGGGCATGACGGACCGCGAGCTTCGCGCCTGGCTCGACCGCTACGACCCGCGGCACAGCTTGCCGCGCGCCGAGGCCCCGACGCTCTGGATCGTCGGGACGGACGACATCGCGTTCCCGGTCACGGCGGTGGCCCGGTCGGCGAGGCTCACGCGAGGGCCGCACACCCTCTCCTTCCCCCTGCACTACAGGCACGGCCACGAGGAGGGCTGGTCGCGCGGCGAGGTGGACGCGTTCCTCGCAAGCCACATGGCGGGCGGCCCGCCCCTGCCGGAGCGGCGCGAACAAGGGATCGCGGACGGCCGTCTGTGGGCCCGGTTCCGGAGCGCGCGGCCGGTCGCCCGGGCGGAACTGCTCTGGACCGGCGACGCGGGGGTCTGGAAGGACCGGGCGTGGACGGCGGCGCCGGCCGACTGGGACGCGGAAGCGGGCGTCGCGAGCGCCCCGTTGCCCGAGGGGGCGACCCAGGCCCACCTGAACGTGATCGACGCCGGCGGGCTCGTCGTGAGCGGCGAGCCGGTGGAGCCGGCGGCGGGCGGGTGAGCGGCGCGCGGGGCGCGGCCTTTAGGGTTGAAGGGCGGGCGGCGGGCCGGTAGAGTGCGCCGCCTGAAGCCCGCGCGGGTGGGACCGCACTGTGTGGGGCCAGCCGAGGGGACCGCATTGGTGGGACGCTGGTGGGTGGTGGCTTTGGCGCTGGCGGCGACGGCCGCCGCGGCGCCGGCGTGGGCCGAAGAGGCCCCGACTGCGCCCGCCGAGACACCCCCCGCGGCGCCGGCCCCGGCAGCGGCGCCGGCGACCCCTTCGCCGCAGACTCCGCCTGAGGAACCGACGGGCCCCGCGCGTGCGGCCCTGGAGCGGGGCTGGCGCGAGTTCCGGTACAGCAACTACGAGCTCGCGCTCGTGGCCTTCGACAAAGCCGCCGCGACGGCCGACCCGGAGGTCCAGGCCGAGGCCCTCTACGCCGAGGCCCTGCTCTGGCAGACGCGCCAGCCGGAGGGGGACCTGGCGCGGGCGAAGGCGCTCTACGGGCGCGTCGCCGACGCCTTCACCGCCACCCGGGCCGCCCCTTTCGCGGTCATGGCCCTGGCGCGGTTCGCGGACCTGCCGGAGTACGAAGAGAACCGCGACCTCGACGTCGCCCGCCGCCTGTATCAGCAGATCCTGGACACGTGGCCGGACCACGTGATGGCGGACGAAGCGGCGCTGCGGCTCGCGATGACGTACCTGGAGGCGGTCGGCGACGAGGCGTCCGAGGCGCGCGGGATCCGGATTCTGCGGGACCACGCGGCGCGGCGGCCGGAGAACATCCTGGCGGCCGCCATCTTCTACCAGCTCGGCAACGCCCACTATCGCCAAGCGGACTACGGCGCGGCCGTCGAGGCCTGGACGCGAGCCTTTGCGGCCGGCATCGCGGGGATGGCCGACCAGGCCAACCTCTGCTACCGCATCGGCAGCGTGATCGAGACGCGGCTGGCGCCAAAGGCGGCCGAGCCGGCGCCGCTGTACCTGAAGGCCGCCGACTGGTACGACCGCGTCTGGAAGGACATCGCCCTCACGAACAAGTACTACATCGCCAAGCAGTCCGCCGCGCGTTGCCGCACGCTCGCCGCCGAGGCCGCCGCCGGGGAGGCGCCATGAGCGACCCGTCGGAGCGCGGCAACCGGCTGAAGAACGCGGTGGGCCTGGCCATCCTCATCGGGGCGTTCCTGTGGTCGGTCGTGCACGTCACGTACCAGGCCTTCTGGGTGGCCGGCGAGGAGACGCTGACCGGCAACAAGGCCATTCTGCGGTTCGCCCACTGGCAGCTGGAGGGCGGCATCATCAAGGCCCTCGACAACGCCTGCCGCCTCTACGAAGAGCTTCACCCCAACGTCGAGGTCCAGCAGATCGGCGTGCCGGAGCGCGGCTACCCGCAGTGGGTGCGGACGCAACTCATCGGGCGAACGGCACCGGACCTGCTCGAGGTCTGGGGCCCCGGCAACCGGACCTGGGACAATCTCATTGTCCGGTACTACGTGCCCATCACCGAGCGGATCGACGAACCCAACCCGTACAACGCCCGGGAGATGGACGCGCGGCTCGTGGAGATGCTCGGGGGCGACCCGGCCGAGGTGCCGGACCTGGGGGTCCATGATGGGGTGCCGTGGCGCCAGACGTTCATCGACCACATGGAGGGCGGGTGGTACGACCGCCTCCAGGACTACTACGGCATGCCGCAGTCCATCTTCACGATCCGCATTTTTGCCAACCGGGACCTGCTGGACGCGGCGGCCCACGACCTCCTCTGGAACGAGGAGGCCGGGCGGCTGGAGGGGCCGAAGGACCTGGGCACCTTCTTCGCCCTGTGCGACCGGCTGAAGGCCTACGGCGAGGAACAGGGGGAGACGGTCCTGCCGATCGCCGGAAGCGACTACGTCGCGACCATCTTCAAGGGCCGCTACTGGACGATGGCCACGTGGGACCTGCTGGACGAGCAGGACGTGGACCTGAACGCCGAGGTCAGCGCCGGCGAACGGTTCCTCGCGCTGGCCACCGGCCGTATCAATCTCGCCAGCGACCCGAACATCGAGGGCGCCCACAAGCTGCTCTACCGGATCTCCGAGCAGTTCAACCCGGGCTTCATGAGCGCCAAGCGCGAAGACTCGGTCTTCATGTTCGCCCAGCAGCGGGCGGCCATGATGGCCACCGGGAGCTGGGAGGCCGGCACCCTTCAGGAGCAGGTCAAGGGCCTCTTCGAAATCATGGTGTTCGACTTCCCGATTCCCGCGCCGGGCCAGGCGTACAGCGACATCATCCGGCACCGCATCAGCGAGGCCGGGACCCGGGCGGGGTTCCCGATGGCCATTACCAAGTTCTGCCGCCAGAGGGACCTCGCGGTCGACTTCATGCACTTCCTCACCAGCCGCCGCGTCAACGAGTGGACCAACGCCCAGTTCCATTGGTTCCCGTCGGTGCGGGGCGCGAGTCTGGATCCGATCCTGGAGGCGTTCCGACCGAACGTCGAGGGCATCTACCAAGCGTTCGAGCCCCACATGGGGTCGGACTCGAAACTCAGCTACGACCAGCAGTACCAGGGCTTCATCAGCAAGAACCCGCCCGCCGAAGCCGACCGGGACGCGTGGCTCGGCGCCCACTACAAGGCGTTCATCACCGGCTACGCCCGGAACCTGAACAAGTACCTCGTGCCCGACTTCGAGCGCCAGTGGAAAGACACCTACAGCAGCGCGGTCCAGACGGAGGTCCAGCTGGCGGCGGCGCGGTCTCGGCTCCTCCGGTTCGGCCCAAGGCCGGAGATTGCCCGCAACGTCCTGTCGCTGACCTACGGCCAGTCGAAACGCACGCAGGGCCGCGCCGTTGACTGGGCCCTCTTCGAGAAAGGGCGCCAGGCCCTCGAGCGGCGCCGCGAGGAGGGGGCGCTGCCATGAAGACCCTCACCCTGGCCCAGGTGCGCCACCGCTGGCATCTGTACCTTCTCATCATCCCGGCCCTCGCGTTCATCCTGGCGTTTCGCTACTTCCCCGCAGGCAGCGCCGTCTATCACGCGTTCTACGACTGGGACGGCGACGAGCGGGCCATCTTCACCGGCCTGGCCAATTTCGCCCGGGCCTTCCGGGACGAGAAGCTGCTGGCCGGGTTCGGCATCGTCCTGATCCTCATCTTCGCGAACCTCTTCAAGATGATCCCGTCGATCGCGACAGCGGTCGCCATCCACCGGATGGCCAGCGAGCGGGCGCGGTACCTGTACCGGGTGCTCTTCGTCATCCCGATGATCATCCCGATGATGGTCTGGCTGCTGCTCTGGAAGTTCTTCTACGACCCGTACTTCGGGCCGCTGAACCAGATTCTCGAGGCGACCCACCTGATGGACGCGCTTCAATGGTTCGGCGGAGTGATCGGCAGCGACGCCTTCGAGGGCGGCCACCCCGCCTGGCTCGGCCACCCCGACCTGATCCTGCCGGCGTTCATTTTCTGGGGCTTCCCGTGGGTGGGCGTCGTGAGCGTCCTGATCTACCTCTCGGGCCTCGGGAACATTGACCAGAGCGTCTACGACGCCGCCGAGATCGACGGCTGCAACTGGTTCCGCAAGTTCTGGAACATCGAGTTGCCGCTCATCATGACGCAGATCCGCCTGAACCTGATCCTGATGGTGATCGGGACGCTGAAGGGGTGGGGCCTGATCTTCATCCTCTTCGGCGACAGCGGCGGGCCCGAGGGCCGCCTCATGGTCCCCGGCCTCTACATGTTCCGGAAGGCCTTTCGCGAGACCGAGGCGGGGTACGCCTCGGCCATCGGCCTGTTGCTGTTCTTCCTGATCGTCGCGTTGACGTGGTTCAACAACCGGTTCGTCCGGGTGAGCAAATGAGCGGCGCCGTCACCGGGTACATGCGGAGCAAGTCGACGCGCGGCCTGGCCGCCGAGGTGGCCAAGCACGCGTTCGTGCTGGCGATCCTCTCGTTCGCCTTCTTCCCGCTGTACCTGATGGTGACGATCAGCCTGAAATCCAACCGCGAATTCTTCACCAACCGGTGGCTGCCCTCGGCGCCCTTCCACTTCGAGAACTACGCCCAGGGCTGGGAGACCATCGGCGCGAGCATCCCGAACACGATCTTCCTGACGGTCGTCCCGACGGCGGGCATCCTCGTGATCACCGTGCTGGCGGCCTACGTCTTCGGCCGCTACCGCATGCCGGGCCACAGCGTCCTGTGGTCGATGTTCATCATCCTGATGCTGATGCCGCCCGTGGCGAACCTGATGCCGCTCTTCACGGAGCTCCGGGCGATGGGTCTCCTGAACACCTACACGGCCCTGGTGCTGACGGGCATCTCGGGGGGGCAGGTCTTCGTCCTGTTCATCTTGCGCTACTATATCGAGGACATGCCGGACGAGCTGTTCGAGGCGGCCGAGATGGACGGGGCGGGACCGCTGCGCCAGGTATGGAACGTGGTCGTGCCGATGAACGGGTCGATCATCGCGACCCTGGCGTGCCTGCAGTTCGTCCAGCGGTGGAACGACTTCCTGCTGCCGCTGCTCGTCATCCGCGACCCGCAGCGGCTCCCCATGGCCGTGAGCCTGTACCGGCTGGCGGACGCGTACGTGAAGGAGTGGGGGCCGATGATGGCGGCCTACGCCATCGCGTCGGTGCCGCTGATCGTCCTGTTCGTCTTCACGATGCGGTTCTTCATTCGCGGCGTCGGGGCCGGGGCGCTGAAGGGCTGACCGCCGCTTCCGCCCGGCCGCAGGAGGCGCGGCAACGTGCTGCCCGTGCAGGGGCATTGGGTGGTCTCGGCCATCTGGTGCGCTCCGTTAGCAGGTGTGCTGCACCTATGGCGGTCCGGCCGCCCGGCCTCAAGCCTGTTCCGGGCGGTGGAGGCGCCGCCGAAAATCCCTTGCGGTTTGACTCTCGGCGAATCCGGGGTATCGTTCTCGTATAAAGAAGGAGGCTCTGCGCAGGGAAGGACGACCCATGGCCCGACCGGAGACGTTGCCCCCCGCTCACGCGACGTTCGCCGCGCGACCGCGCGACCGATGGCGGCGGTGGCTGGTGCCCCTGGCGGGGGCGACGGCACTCGCGTGGTTCCTGATTCGCTGCATCCCCAAGCCCAGCCGGGCGACGTACCCGTGCCAGCGGGCGGCGTTCCCGCTGGCAGGCGGGTTTGTCGTGTGGCTGCTTGGCCTCGCCGGCGCGACGGCCGCCCTCGGCCGCGCACACCGCCGCCTCCGTGAGACCCGCTACGCCGTCGCGGCGGGGTGCCTGGCACTGGCGCTCGTGGCCGGGGGTGTCGCCCTCGTGGCCCAGCCGGCGATCCTCGCCCGAGCCTTCGCGCCGACCGACCCGCCCAACACGCCCGTCGGCGTCGCGCGCGGCATCCATCCGGGGCGCGTCGTCTGGGTCCACGACCCCGACGCAACGAACCACACCTGGGACCCGGCCGTCCCCGCGACCGGCTATCACTGGGACGACACGAACACAAGCCAGGCGGTCGTCGACTCGATGCTCTCGCGGGCGGTCCGGTGGCTGACGGGCGAGGCCACCGACGCCGACGCCTGGGATGCCCTCTTCCGCGACCTCAACCGCGCGCGCTACGGCGAAGACGTCGGCTACACCCCCGGCGAAACGATCGCCGTCAAGCTCAACCTGAACGCCCAGACCGCCTACGTCGACGAAAGCAACGAGGCCGACCTCTCGCCGCAGGTCGTGCTGGCGCTGGTGCGACAACTGGTGTACGAGGCCGGCGTCGCCCCGGGGGACCTGGTCCTGTACGACTCGATCAAGCGCGTGGCCGACAAGACGTACCTGCGGTGCGCGGCCGAGTTTCCCGGCCTCCACTTCGTGGACCAGCAGGGCACCGACGGCCGCGAGCTCGTCCAGCCCACGGCCGCGCCCGTCATCGCCTACAGCAACGGCGGCGGGACCGACTGCCTCCCGCAGTGCGTGCTGGACGCCCGGTACATGATCAACCTGGCCATCCTGAAGAAGCACCAGCTGGCCGGCTCGACCTCGTGCGCCAAGAACCACTACGGCTCGCTTTGCCGCATCCCCTACTCCAACCAGCCGTCGCCCTACAACCTGCACCAGGACCTGCCCCGCGAGAAGCACGGCATGGGCCGGTACCGGAACCTCGTCGACCTGATGGGCCACGAGCACCTGGGCGGCAAGACGATGCTCTTCCTGGTCGACGGCCTCTGGGGCGGGTGGTACAGCCAGGGCAACCGCTCGACGCCCACCAAGTGGCTCACGGTCGAGCCGATGGTCGGCGATTATCCGTCGAGCCTCTTCGCGAGCCAGGACGGCGTGGCCATCGAGTCAGTGTGCCTCGACTTCCTTCGGACGGAGGACCAGCGGCCGTCGGGCGGCGACGCGTCGCTCCCCCTCCAGGAAGACGCCGACGACCACCTGCACGAGGCCGCCCTGGCTCACGCCCCGCCGTCGGGCACGTACTACGACCCGGAGGGTGACGGGACGCGCCTGGCGAGCCTCGGCGTGCACGAGCACTGGAACAACCCGACCGACAAGCAGTACACCCGCAACCTCGGCACGGGCGACGGCATCGAGCTCGTTTCGACCGCGCCGAACACGCCGCCCGGGTGCGAACTGCTCGCCCCCGCCGACGGCGCCATCGTCTGCTACCAGGCGGGCTGCACGCTGGAGGCCGACGCCTGGGACCCCGACCCCGGCGACGTCGTCACCGAGGTGGTCTTCTACTGCGACGGCACGCCCGTCGGCGTGGACGACGACGGCAGCGACGGCTGGACCTGCGCCTGGCCCGCCGGCGTCATGGGCCCGCACACGCTGACGGCCGAGGCCGTCGATTCACACGGCGTGCCCGGCGCGAGCGGCCCCGTGGCCGTGGAGGTGGCCTACCCCGGCGACGCCAACCGGGACGGGACCGTCGATACGGCCGACTACTTCGCCCTGAGCGGGCACTGGTACGGGCCGGGCGGCTGGGCGGAGGGCGACTTCACCGGCGACGGGTTCGTCGACACGGCCGATTACTTCATCCTGAGCGGTCACTGGTACGAGACCGCCCCGGCACCATAGCGCGCGATCACGCTGGACCCGTCTTCTGGCCTATCCCTTGCCCCGAGGCGTGGGCGTTGGCATGGTAGAGGGTCGGCGACGCAGGTGGCGCCGCCCGTGCCGAGGGGTTCCATGCTCGGTTGGCTCAGACCCAAGGACGCGCTGACCGAGACCGAGACGGCCACCGGCCTCCGCATGCTGATGGTCGAGGGCGTGGCCGCCCAGGCCATGGTCTCGCTGACGCTCGGGGCGTTCCTGGTGGCGTTCGCGCTCGCGCTGGGAGCGTCGAACAAGGTAATCGGGGTGCTGGCGGCCGTCGGGCCACTCGCCCAGGTGATGCAGGTCCCGGCCATTCTGCTGGTGGAGCGGCTGCGGTCGCGGAAGGCCATCACGCTGGCGGCCGCGGTGCCGGGCCGGCTGCTGTGGGCGGCCATCGCGCTGGTGCCCCTGGCGGCGCCGGCCGAGGCCCGCGTCCCGGCCCTGCTCATTCTCCTGGCCGCCCGGTTCGCCCTCGTCAACGTCGCGGGCTGCGCCACCAACTCCTGGGTCCGCGACCTCGTGCCCGAGGGCCGGATGGGGGGGTACTTTGCGCGGCGGATGGCGTGGTCGGTGGCGGTGGGGGCGGTGCTCAGCCTCGGGGCCGGCTTCGCCCTGGACGGGTACCAGGCCGCCACGGGCGACCCGCTGGGCGGGTACAGCCTGGTCTTCGCCGCGGGCGCGGCCGCGGGGTTGGTCGGGGCGGTCGCCCTGGGCCGGACCCCGGAACCGCGCATGGCCCCGCCCGCCAAGACCGGCCTGCTGAAGCTGCTGGCCGAGCCCTTCCGCAGCGCCTCGTTCCGCCCCCTGCTGGCATTCCTCGGGAGTTGGAGTTTCGCGATCAACCTGGCGGCCCCGTTCTTTGCCGTCTACCTGTTGAGGCGGCTCGGGGTGCCCATGCGGTGGGTCCTTGGACTGACGGTGGTCAGCCAGCTCACCAACGTGGTCTTCCTGAAGCTCTGGGGCCGCCTGGCCGACCGGTTCACCAACAAGAGCGTCCTGGCGGCCTCCGGCCCCCTGTTCCTTGTCAGCATCATCGCCTGGCCTTTCACGACGATGCCGGAGACGTACGTCCTGACGGTGCCGGTGCTGGTGGCCATTCACGTGCTGGGGGGCATGTCGTCGGCGGGGGTGAACCTGGCGGCCTCGAACATCGCCCTCAAGGCCGCCCCCAAGGGCCGCGCGACCGCCTACCTGGCCACCAACGCCATGGTCACGGGTCTGGCGGCCACGGTGGCGCCGTTGCTGGCGGGGGTGGCGGCCGACTGGTTCGGCGACAAGACTTTGACGATTCCCCTGCAGTGGACCTCCGGCGAGACGCGGCTGGACCTTCCGGCGGTCGCCCTGGGCGGGCTCGACTTTCTGTTCGTCATCGCGTTCGTCTTCGGCCTCTACAGCCTGAAGCGCCTCGGCCGCGTCCACGAGGAGGGCGAAGTCGAGGAGCGCCTCGTCCGGGCGGAACTCTTCGGGGCGGTGCGGCAAACGGTGCGCCAGGCGTCGACGGTCGAGGGCCTGCGGTTCGTCGTCGGGTTCCCCCTCGGCATGGTCAAGGACGCCGTCGACGCCTCGGCCTCGCTGGTCCAGAAGGCCCGGGCCGCCCCGACGCCGCCCGACGACCTCGAACCGGGCGAGGACTGAGCCCAACTGCCTCGCGGATGGGGTCAAGGCAGACTCGGTCGTCCTTCACGACGCCACCGTCTCGCCTTGGAGGCGCCGGCGCAGCGTCGGGGCCACCGCCACGAATTCCACCACGTCGACCTTGCCCCCGGCCCGCTTTTCGCTTGTCTCCCACACCGCCGGGCGCATCATGCCTCCGGCTGCGCGGCCCCCCGGCCCGACAGACGGACCGGCGGCGCGCGGCGCGCCATCAAGGAGGAGCCGCGCCCGTGCCCGACGCCGTTCGTATTGCCGACGCCGACCGCCCCATCCTCCAGGACCTCGCCCGCCGCGTCGCCGACATTGCCGCCCTGCCCGTCCAGGCCGAGCGGGTCGCCCTGTGGACGCGGCACAACCGGCTGGAGCCGTCGCGGCCGATCGTGTACATCTCGCCCGAGGGCTCGTGGCGCGAGCTGGTGCCCGAGACGTCCCTGCGCTGCCGGGGCGACCGGGCCCGCGGCATCGAGAAGGCCCTTCGCATGCAGAACACATGGCACGAGGTGCTCCAGGACGACACCGTCATCGAGCCGACGTGGACCGAGTACACGGTCATCCGGAACGCCGGCTGGGGCCTGGAGCCGCGCCGCATCCCGTCGCCCGGCACCGGCGGGGCGTGGAGATTCGACCCGGTCATCCACGCGCCGTCGGACCTGGAGAAGTTGCGGATGCCGGAGATCACGGTCGAGGAGGCCGAGACGGAGCGCCGCCTTGACGAGGCCCACGGCCTCTTCGACGGCATCCTCGACGTGCGCCGCAAGGGCGTCGACCGCGTCAGCTTCCACCTGATGCGGGTTTACACGGGCCTCCGGGGCCTTGAAGAGGTCATGATGGACATGGTCCTCAACCCCGGCTGGCTCCACGAGGCCATGGCCCGCCTCACCGAGGGGTACCAGGGCCTCGTACGCCAGTACGAGGCGGCGGGCCTGCTGGACCTGAACAACGACAACACGTACCACGCCTCCGGGGGGCGCGGGTGGACGGACGAACTCCCGCGGGACGACTTCGACGGGACGCGCGTGCGGCCGAAGGACATGTGGGCCTCGGCCGAGGCCCAGGAGCTGGCCCAGGTCTCCCCCGCCATGCACGAGGAGTTCAGCCTCCGCTACGAGCGCGAGCTTTTGGCCCCGTTCGGCCTGACGGGCTACGGCTGCTGCGAGGACCTGACGCGCAAGCTCGACGACGTCCTCACGCTGCCGAACCTCAGGCGGGTGAGCATCTCGCCCTGGGCCGACGTCGAGACGTGCGCCGAGACGCTCGGCAACCGCATCATCTTCTCGTGGAAGCCCAAGCCCCAGCACGTGGCCGGCGAGTACGACCCGGACGCCATCCGGGCGTACCTGCGGCGGGGGCTGGAGGCGACGCGCGGCTGCGTCGTCGAGCTCATCCTCAAGGACACGCACACCTGCATGAACGAGCCGGCCCGGTTCACCACCTGGAGCCGCATCGCCCGCGAAGAGGTCGAGCGGCTGGACCTGGCGGCGGAGTGACACGGATGGACGACCTCAGGATCGGTTACGTGGGCGCGGGGTTCCTGGCGCAGAAGGTGCACCTGCCGAACCTGGCGCGGATGGCGGGGGTCCGCCTGGCGGCCCTGGCAGAGGTCCGGCCCGCGCTCGGCCGCGCCGTCCAGGCCCGATGGGGCATCCCCAGGCTGCATCCTGACCACCGCGCCCTCGCCGAGGACCCGGACATCGACGCCGTCGTCGTCTCGGGCCACTATATGGCCCAGGGCGACATCGCCGCCGACCTACTCCGCGCCGGCAAGCCCGTCCTCATGGAGAAGCCGATGGCCATCTCCGTGCGCCAGGCGGAGCGGATCCTGGCGGCCGAGCGCGAGGGCGGGGGGCGGCTGATGGTGGCGTACATGAAGCGGTACGACGGGGGCAACGTTCTCGCGCGCGAGCGGATCGACGCCTTCCGGCGGGGCGGCGAGCTCGGCGCCGTCACCTACGTCCGCAACCACGGCTTCTGCGGCAACTGGGTCGCCGGCAGCGACGCCGACGTCCTCGGCACCGACGAACCGGTGCCCCCGCCGCCCGACCCCGCCGGCGCGATGCCCGAGTGGCTGCCCGAGGCCTTCCACAAGCCCTACGTGGACTACCTCCAGCAGTACACGCACAACGTGAACCTGGTCCGCTGGCTGCTCGACGCCGGCGACGACGCCGAGGTCGTCGCCGTGGACCTGGACACGCCGATGCGTGGCCTGGCCGTGCTCCGCGTGGCGGGCGTGCGGACGGTCATCGAGTCGGGGGCCGTGGCGTACCCCGCGTGGGAGGAGCACACGCAGGTCTACTTCGAGAAGGGCTGGGTGAAGACGTTGTCGCCGCCGCTTCTCCTGGCGAACCAGCCGGCCGCGGTCGAGGTCTTCCGCGGCGACGGTGACGGCTTCGGCCGCACGGAGCTCACGCCGGAGACCGGGTACACCTGGTCCTACATGAACGAGCTGCGCCACTTCGCGGACGCCGTGCGGTCCGGCGCGCCCTTCGCCTCGTCCGGCGCCGACACGCTGACCGACGTCCGCCTCGTCGAGGCCATCTACCGCCGACACGTCCAGCAGGCCGGCCACGGAGGCGACGCATGAAACGCGAGACCCTGGCGATCAACTCGATATCGACGCGGCACGCGAGCCTGGAGGAGGCCCTGGACGCCTATGCCGGCGCGGGCTTCACGGGGGTCGAGTTCTGCCTCGCCCACGTGCGCGAGGCCCTCGACGCCGGCCGCACCCCCGACGATGTGCGGGCGATGCTCGCGGACCGCGGCCTGCGATGCCTCGGCGGGTTCGAGTGCGCGGTGGACTGCTTCGCGCCGCCCGAGAAGCGGGAGGCGAACCTGGCGCGGCTGGCCGACAACGCCGGGCTGCTCGCGGCGCTCGGCGCCGGCGGCATGGTCGTCGGCACGGACGGCCCGCCGGCCGGGGAAACACCGGCCGACCCGCCGGGCGTCATCGCCGCCCGCCTGGGCGAGGTCGCCGACGCCCTCGCGCCGACGGGCGTCGCCCTGCTTCTGGAATTCAACTGGTCGCCGGTGGTCCGGTCGCTCCGCACGGCCGCCGACGTGGCCGCCCGGACCGGCCGGGCGAACGTCGGCGTCCTCTTCGACACGGCCCACTACCACTGCACGCCGACCAAGTTCACGGAGCTGAACCGGGAGAACGTCGCCCGCGTCGGCCACGTCCACCTGAACGACATGCGCGCGAAGGGCGGCGACCAGAGCCACTGCAACGCCGACCGGGTGCTGCCCGGCGAGGGGTGCCTGGACCTCCGGGCGATCCTCGGCGCCCTGGAAGGCGCGGGCTACGCCGGCCCTTACGCCATCGAGATGTTCAACGAAGCGCTGTGGGCTCTGCCCGCGGCCGAGGCGGCCAAGAAGATGTATGAGAGCCTCCTGCCGTATTGCGACTGAACTGCACGGGGGGGACAGGGAGAGACAACGTGAGCGCCACCACGCGCACCGGGGGGGTCCGCATCGGGTTCCGTCGCGGCGGCTCCGAATGGCAACAGGACCTCCCGGCCCTGGCCCGATGGGCCCTGGAGCAGGACTTCGCCGCCATCGACCTCGGCCGCGACGGCAACCGGACGGCCCCGGCCGCCCGCGACGCCGGGCTAGACGTCGGCACGGTGGATCTGGCGGACCCGAAGGGCTTGGCCTCGGCCGACCCCGCCCGCCGCGAAGAGGCCGTGGCGCGGAATGCCGACTACATTGCGGCGTGCGGCGAAGGGGGGCCGGCGGTCCACTTCGCGGTGCTGCTGCCGGAGGACCCCGGCCGCGCCCGGGCGGAGAACTTCGCCGACATGCTCGAAAGCGTGGCCGCCCTGGCCGGCGCGCTGGAGGCGGCCGACGCCCGGATCGCGGTCGAGGGCTGGCCCGGGCCGGGGTCGCTCGTGTGCACGCCGGAGACGTTCCGCGCCCTGTTCGAGGGGTGCGGCACGGACCGCGTCGGCGTCAACTACGACCCGTCGCACCTCGTGCGGATGGGCATCGACCCGCTCCGCTTCCTCCGCGAGTTCGTCGGCCGCGTCTTCCACGTCCACGCCAAGGACACCGCCCTGCCGGCCGAGAACCGGTACGCGTTCGGGACGGAGCTCCCGGCGACCTTCGCCCCGAAGTTCGGCTTCGGCGCCTATGCCTGGCGGTACTGCCTCCCGGGGCACGGCATCGTGCCATGGATCGACACCTTCACCCTGCTCGCCGACGCCGGCTACGAGGGCGTCGTCTCGATCGAGCTCGAAGACGCCAACTTCAACGGGACCGAGGAAGGCGAGCAGCGGGGCCTGGTGCTCGCGCGGCAGTTCCTCGAAGGCTGCTGACGCACGTCGGCAGCAGGCGTCGCCGGCCCGCCCGGCCTTCGCCGCGGTTGACCGGAACACCGGCGGCCCGCGCGGGATCAAGGAACGGGGGCAGCCCCGGACGGGGACGCGACGCGGGAGAATCGGCCGCGCGCCCTGGCCGTCCAAGAGAACCGGAACCGGAGGAACCCGCATGCGACGCGCGTACCTGGTGACCCTGGCGGCGGCCCTGCTGGCGGCCCCGGCGTTCGGCGCCGGTCCGAAGCCGGCCCAGGTGGAGCATCCGTTTCTGCTGTGGACGAAGACGGACCTGGCGGCCATGCGCCGGACCATCGAGACCGAGCCGTGGGCCCGGGCCGCCTACGAGCAGATGGAGGCCGGCAGCGGCCGCCACGTCAACAAGGAGCTCCGCGACCTGTTCCGCTATGCCGTCATGGGCGACGCGGAGGCCGGCACGGCGGCGCGCAAGCGCCTCGTCGGCCTCATCGGCAAACCCCATCCCTTCGGGGCGGCCATGCAGTGGCGCGTCCTCGCGTACGACCTCCTCCACGACGACCTGACAGCCGACGAGCGCCGCTCCCTGGAAGCGATCTTCCGCGAGTACATCCGCTACGCCATCAAGCCGGGGGGCACGTACGACACGAGCGTCTACAACAACGAGCGCAACTACGCCCGCTACGACGGCGAGAACGGCCGCTACACCCGCACCAACTGGCTCCCCAACATCATCTTCCCCTGGAAGCTGAGCGCCAACCTCATGGCCGCCGCCCTCCGCGACGAATCGCTCATCCGCGAGACCTGGGCCACCCACGGCAGCATCCAGTGGTACCTCGACGAGTATCTCGGGGACTCCGGCTTCTACCTTGAGGAGTTCAGCAAGATGGGCTCGACACCGGGCGCCCTGCTCCTCTACGGCATGGCGCTGCGCAACCTCGGCCTCGACGAGCTCGGTTTCGGCTACCAGGGCAAGGGCGGGGCGAGCATCCGCGGCCACATCGAGAGCGTCCTCCGGTTCACTTTCCCCGGCGTGGACACCGGCACGGACCGCTGGCGGTTCGAGCGGATGAGCGCCGGCGACGTGCGGCCGTGGCTCCCCTTCCAGCAGGCCACCGTCGAGGGCTTCTTCCCGAACGGGGACGGCGGCAACAAGCTCTGGAACGCCCCCGGCGCCTGGGGGGGCACTTACCGGGGCAACAACCCGCAGTGGGACGGGTATTCCGGCTTCACGCCGAAGATGCAGACGCGGCTCTGGTTCGAGTGCGGCCACGCACTGTGGCCGGACGCCGGTTTCGGCTGGTTCCTCGCCCGCATGCGCCCGCCCGAGGCCGACGTCTACACCCCGACCCTCTACTTCGGCCTGAAGCCCATCGACCCGAAGGACACCACGCCGCCCCCCGCCCGGTCGGCCGTCTACCCGGACCGCGGCTTCGTCATGCTCCGGGCCGAGGAGGGACCGGACCACTGGATGAGCCCCGCCCCGGCCGTCGCCCTGCGCCTGACATCCGCCTATGCCCACCACGTCAACGACCAGCTCGCCCTGTGCGGGTACTACGCGCTGAACCGGCCGATCTACCAGAACCCGAAGTCCGACCCGGGCTACGCCTTCAAGTTCAGCCGGTCGATCCGGAGCCATTGCGGCGTGATGGTGGACGGGCACGTCAAGAAGGACGACTGGGGCCGCACCGGCAGCCTGGAGCCGGCCTTCACCGACAACTGCACCACCCGGTCGGACTTCAACGCGGACGTGAAGTTCGTGGCCGCCCGCACCCGCGAGCGCTACCCCGGCGTGGACGAGACCCGGGCCCTGATGCTCACGCGGGAATACCTCTTCGACGTCTTCGCGGCCCGCGGCACGGAGCGGCACTCGTACGTCTGGCTCGTCCACACCTACGGCAAGGCGGAACCGGACGCGCCGGCCGCGTGGCAACCGTCCGAGGCCCTCGCGGACCTCGTCAAGGAACTCGACGGCGTGCGGACGCTCGAGACGAAGGGCCGCCCGTGGCACCTGACGGTCCGCCAGGTCCGCCCCGAGACGGCACCCGCCAACGGCCGCCTTGGCGACGCGTGGTGGAGCCGCATGATCGGCGTCCGCGTCCATATGCTCGGCCAGGAGGACGCGGCCGCCCACGTCGCCGACACGCCGACGCCCTACTCGAACCGCGACGAGAGCCCGCCGGTGCCGCCCGTGCACGGGGTGACGGTGGCGGCCTCGCGGTGGGGCCCGTCGGCCACCTTCGCGGCGCTGCACGTTCCCTTCGAGGGCGACGGTCCGCCCGTCGCGGCCTTCGACGAGATCGCCCGGACGGACGGGGCGCTGGCGGCGCGCGTGCGCGGCACCGAGGGGAGCGGGGTCGACGACCGGCTGCTCGTCCGCTGGGGCGACAGCGCGGCCGAACCCGTCACGCTGGAAGGCGGCGGCGAGCGCTTCACCTTCGCCGGCCACGGCTTTGTCCGCGTCGGACCGGACCAAGTGACGGTGCGCGGCGACGTGCGGGCGCTTGCGCTGCAGGTCGGCAACGCGTCACCCGCGCTGGTCGTCAACGGCGTGCCCGCGAAGGCGACGGTAAGCGGCGGGGCCCTGACGTGGCGGAAGTGAGGCGCATCCTTGGCCGAAGCCCTTACCGGGCGCCCGGCCGCCATGGCGATCTCCGCCGGGGAACGCCGGCGGGGCGATTGGCCTGACCCGGCGTCATACGGAATGAGCGAAGGGAAAAGACGTGGATGACGTGGAACTGAACAACTTACGAGGCGCCGCGTGCCTCAGGGGGCGCGGCTTCCTCGGGCGCGGGGTCGTAGAACGTTAGGTTGTGGACCGACTTGTCGCCCTCGAAGGGCCCGCCCAGCGTACGCCGATGGTCTTGCCGAGCCAGCACCCGTGGACGCGGTCGGCGAGGCGCCCCGGGTCAAGGCGTGTGGCGGATTCGGATGGCATGGCATCTCCGTGTCAAGGTCGGGAGGCGGGGTCTCGGCGCGCCGCCACCTCCGCCAGCGTCACGCGGGCCGCGGCGCCGTCTTCGCGCAGGACTGCGGCGGTCTCGCCCGCGCCGGTGCCGCGCGCCGCCCGAACGCGATAGTCGCCGAAGACGCCGCGAAAGGCAAACGTTCCGTCGGACGCCGTGGTGCCCGAGGCGCGGGTCCACCACCGGTCGAAGACGAGGTCGCGGTAGACCTCCAGGGCGGGTTTGGGCGTCCAGTCCTTGCGGAAGAGCGGGGCCTCGCCGTGCCAGTGCTGGCCATCCCAGAAGCCCCACATCGTGAACGCCGTCGCCCGCGGGTGGCTGAAGAAGACGCGCAACACCGTCCGCAGGGCCTCGGCCTGGCGCCGCTCGCGGACGTCGCGCGCGTCGCCCCAGCCCTTGCCGAACGTGTCGAACTCGCTGATGTGGAAGGGCAACCCGAACGCCGCGAACCGGTCCAGCGTCTCGAAGAGCTGGTCCGCCGTGCGCGTCGTGTTGGCGTTGTAGTAGTGGCACTGGAACCCGATGCCGCCCAGCGGCGCACCCCGGTCAAGGAGGAAGCGGATGGTCCCCTCGTAGGAGTCCTTGTGCGTCGCGTGGTCGCCGACGAGCACGTGAAAGTCGTTGACGTAAAGGACCGCCTCCGGGTCGGCCTGCCGCGCCGCCCGGTACCAGTCGACCAGAATCGGCGCCTGGCCGCGCGGCGCGTCCGGGCAGACGACGTCCTGGATGGCGTGTTCGGAGGTGGGCTCGTTGACGACGTCCCAGCTCACGACCCGGCCCCGGTACCGCCGCCCGACGTCGAGGATGTGCGCGAGCGACCGGTCGCGCAGCGCGGCCGCGCGACCCGGGGCGTCGCCCGTCACGAGGTCCAGCACGTCCTTCGGGAAGGGCTTCCACTTGACCGAGTCCCAGATCATCGTGTGGCCGTGGACGTCGAGGCCCTGGTCGCGGAGCCAGGCGGTGGCGGCATCGGCGTCGGTTCGCCGGTCGGGCCGGGCCTGCCAGCCCCACTTGTGGCCGTTGCCGAGGGTTGCCCGGTTGAAGAGCGAGACGATCCACTCCCTGTACCGCTCGGTGTCGGGCTCGTCGGCCCTGCGGGCGAGGCGGTCGGAGCGGACGCACGTGCCGAAGCCGAAGGCGTGGCGGGTCATCTCGACCTCGACGGCGGCGCCCGCGACGGGCCGGCCGTCGGCGTCGACGACGCGGACGACGAAGTCGCCTTTGCGGTGGGCCTCGATGCCCGCGCGGATGCGGGCCTCGACGGCATCGGCCTCGGCGGATGCCTCCCGGGCGGCCCTGAGGCCGGCGCACGCGGTCAGCAGGGTCAGCATGGCCAGCGGCACCTTCATGGGGTCGCTCCTGAAACGAACCGGGCGTCCTGGACACCCCCTGAAACCCCGCCCGGGCCGCGCTGTGCCGCAGCCTTTGCCGCCGCCCGCCGCGCCGACGAAGGCCTGGTGCCGCCCCCACGGCGCTGCAGGCACCACGCGCCGGGACCATCGGCGAGAACACCTCCAGACTTCGGGGCAGGTACCTTGGGCACCTTGTGGGGAGGCCAGGATTGACCCCGCCCCGGTGGCCGCGTACCATGGCTCCCATGAAACGAACCGCCTCTCGCCGAGCGGCCGCCGCCCTGGCTCTGGCCGCCGTCCTGGCAGCGGCCGCGGTGGCCCGCGCCGCCGAGCCGCCGCCCTCCGTCACCGACCGCGAGGTCCAGCAGGCCATCAAGCTCGGCCGCGAGTACCTGCTGAGCATGGCGAACCCTGACGGGTCGTTCACGCTCGACCTGAAGTGGAAGAACTGCTACACGGCCCTGTGCCTCATGACCCTGGCCTACATGGGCGAGCACCCCAACCGGCCGGCCATGCGGAACGGCTTCACGTACCTGGTGAACCTGGACCCGGAGACGGCGTTCGGCGACAAGGAAGGCTACGCCCTGCCGGTGCGGGTCATGGCCCTGGCGTACCTGTATCGGCACATGACGGCCGATCAGCAGGCGCGGGCGAAGCAGGTCATCCAGTCGGACCTGGCGATCCTCCTGAAGGGCCAGGCGCCGATCGGCGGCTGGCGCTACAAGTACGGCCGCGCCGACTACGACTTCTCCGCCACCCAGTGGCAATTGCTCGCCCTCTACGAGGCCGACCGTATCGGCATCGAGTTTCCGACCGACGCCCTCGTCAAGGCCCGGGAGTTCTACACCCGCGGCCAGCGGGCGGACGGCGGCTGGTCGTACCTGCTCTCGGGCCAGTCGTACGGGGCGATGACCGCCGCCGGTGTCGCGTCGCTCCAGACCATCGCCGACCTGATCGAGCCGGGCTCGGGCTGCCCGTGCCAGAACGGGCGGAGCCGGCCCGGCGCCAGCGAGACGGAGCGCCGCCTGGGCCTCGCCCTGCAGTGGCTGTCGCGCAACTTCAGCGCCACCTCGCACCCGGCCTGGCCGTACACCGGCACGAACTTCGACGAGGTCTACTACTGGCTCTACTGCCTGGAACGGGCGGGCATCCTGTGCGGTTACAAGCACTTCGGCGGCCACAACTGGTACAAAGAAGGAGCCGCCTATCTCTGCGCCAAGCAACTGCCGAACGGCAGCTGGCAGCAGGTCGACCGCGACAAGATCAAGGGCGTGCAGAACTGGGCCGGCGGCCGCATCCCCGACACCTGCTACGCCATCCTATTCCTCTACAAGGGCCGGGCGCCGGTCCTGGCGAACAAGCTCCGGTTCGACGGCCTCTGGAACCCGCACCGGCGGGACCTCGCGCACCTGGCGCGCTACGCCGAGCGGGCCAAGGAACAGCAGTTCCACTGGCAGATTGTCGACGTCACCGCCCCGGTCCAGGAGTGGCACGACGCGCCGATCCTGTACCTGTCGGCCGAGTCCGTGCCCCGGCTCAGCGACGACGAGAAGGCCAAGCTCCGCCGCTTCACCGATACCGGCGGGACGCTCCTGGTGGAGGCGGCGTGCGGCAACCCGGAGGTGCGGGCGTGGATGAAGACGTTGGCGGCCGAGGTCTGGCCGGAGTGGCCGCTCGCCCCCCTCGGCGCCGACCATCCCTGCTATACCGAGCCGTACCGGCTGGACCAGCGGCCGGAGATTTTCGGCATCCAGGACGGCCTCCGAACCATCCTCTACTTCGCCATGGATGACATCTCCTGCCCCTGGCATACCCAGGCGGTGGCGGCCAAGGAGTACCTGTTCCAGTGGGGCGTGAACGTGTTCACCGTCGCGACCGACCGGGCCCCGCTCCGGGCCAAGCTCCAACGCCGCACTTTCTCGGCCGGCGACCGCTACCAGGCGACGCCGCGCTCCGGCCCGCACAAGACGCT
>CAYNLG010000065.1:0-21547 GCA_964397995.1 uncultured Anaerolineales bacterium | reverse complement strand
GTCTCGGTCACCGCCCGGGTCTTCTCGGCCGTGTCCGCCAGCGTCGGCGTCGCCGGGACCTCGGGCGGGTAATGGTAGAGCAGGGCGGCCAGGCCGCCGCCCGCGCGCCGCGTCACGGCGTATCCCTCGCCCTGGGCCATCAGCGTCTCGCCCAGCCGGTTCAGGAAGACGAACGTCCAGTACGTGGGCTTGCGCAGGCCCTGGTGGTTGACGAGGCCGAATCCGCCGTGCCACACGCTCGGGGCCGGCCCGTTCTCCTCGAAGACGTCGCTGAGCGTCCAGTACGACAGGCTGTTGCATAGCGCGGCCGCCTTGAGGTACGACCGCGCCACGTAGCACGCCGCCGGCGGGAAGTCGTGCAGGTGGTCGCGGCACGAGGGGCTGGTCGACCACTCCGTCAGGTGCAGCTCGGCGTTCGGGAACCGCGACGCGGCGATGGCCTCCCTCAGCCACCGCAGGTCGTCGAGCACCGCGTCCCGGTACCGCGACACGCCGCGCGACTCGCCCTTCTCGTCCAGCGACAGGTCCGTCGGGTACGGGTGCGTCGAGACGAAGTCGACGGCCAGCCCCTCGCGGTCGCAGAAGTCGAGGAACTCGCGGATCCACACGCCCCGCCACGCGTGGGCCTCGGGGTTGTCGCGGACGTCGGCGGCAGCGCTCGGGTCTTCGGCGTCGCCGGCGTACCGGTCGTCGGGGACGAAGTTGGCGGTAGCCGGGCCGCCCACGCGGAGCCGCCGGTCGACGGCCTTCACGGCCGTGGCGGTCGCCCGGTAGAGCTCGAAATACTGGCTCCGCGTCCCGCGGAAGAACGGCTGCAGGTTCGGCTCGTTCCAGACCTCGTAGTACCAGCGGCGGATTTCGTCGAGGCCGTACCGCGCGGCCCAGTGGCGGACCAGCGCCTCGACCAAGGCCGACCACTTGCCGAGGTCCTTTGGCGGCGCCCCGTGGCCCTTCCACCAGAAGACCGTCTCGGTCTCGGTCGCGAGGTCCTTCGGGCAGAAGCCGAACTCGACGAACGGCCGCACCCCCGCCTCCAGCAACCCGTCGTACAGGGCGTCGACGACCTGCCAGTTGTGCATCGGACGGCCGTCGGCGTCTTCGCGGTAGACGCCCATGTCGTCGTGGAAGAGCCCGTGGAACCGGACGTACCGGAACCCGCACTCGCCGACTGCCCGCCGCAGCTGGGCCTGGAAATCGGCCCGCAGGTTGATGTAGGCGCGGCCGGCGCCGACGCAGGCCGACCAGACGGGCGCGAGGGGCCGACCTTCGACGGCCAGGTCTGAAGTAATGGTGCGCATGGCCTCCCTTTCCGGGCGGCATTAGAGCGGCCCGCCCGGCGGGGGTCAAGCGCGCGGCCGGCGGCACGCGTTTCAGTCTGTTGGCAGCGGTTCCAGGGCCGCGAGGGGCGTTCGGCGCGGGCACCCCGACGTCCACGGCCGGCACCGTGCCCGCGTCGGCGATCGCGCTGGCCGGCGCGGCCGACGTGGCTGTCGCTTCATCGGCGGGGGCCGTATCCAATGACTGGTACCAGTGGCCCGAGAGGAGGAAGTAGTCGGCGGTGTCGACCTGGCCGTCGCCGCGGGCGCCCACCCGATCCAAGAACAAGTAAAGGTGCGTGCTCTGCTGCCCGATAGAGGTACCAAGTCCGTTGCTCAGCATTCGGGCTGTGGGTGTCGCCGGGGTTGCTCCTCCGGGGCAGGGGACTGACATGAACCCCCAACAAGCCGCTCGGACCGTCTTCGTCGCCCGCCAACCGATCTTCCGGCAGGGGAGGGAGGCGTGCGGCTACGAGTTACTCTTCCGTTCCGGCGACGCCGACGTCTATACCGGCACCGACGGCAGCGCCAGCACCCGCGACGTCATCGCCTCCAGCTTCGTCGACATCGGCCTGGACGAACTGACGGGCGGCCTGCGGGGGTTCATCAACTTCCCGCGCGACCTGCTCCTGGACCGCGTCGCCGACATCCTCCCGCCGCACCTCGTCGCCGTCGAGGTCCTCGAGACCGTCGCGCCCGACGACGAGGTCGTCGCCGCCTGCCGCCGCCTCAAGGACGCCGGCTACGTCCTCGCGCTCGACGACTACGTGGCGTCCGACGCGCGGCACCCGCTGCTGGACCTGGCGGACATCGTCAAGGTCGACTTCATGGCCACCAACCGCGAGGAGCAGGCCCGGCTGGCGGCGCTCCTGAGCGACCGCGGCGTCAAACCGCTCGCCGAAAAGGTCGAGACCGAGGCGGACTTCCAGCGGGCCGCCGCCGACGGCTACGAGTACTTCCAGGGCTACTTCTTCGCCAAGCCGACCTCGCACCGCGGCGCGACCGTCGAGGGCAACCAGCTCGCCTACCTCCGCCTGTTGGAGCAGGTCAACCGCCCCGACGCGTCGCTCGGCGAGATGGAAAGCGCCATCCGCCAGGACGTGACCCTGACCTACAAGCTGCTCCGCTACATCAACTCCGTCTGGTTCGGCCTCCGCCACAAGGTGGCCGACATCCGCCAGGCCCTCGTCCTGCTGGGCCCGAAGGAGATCCGCAAGTGGTTCGCCCTTGTCTCGCTCCGCCAGATGGGCACGGACAAGCCGGACGAGCTGCTGCGGCGCGGCATCCTGCGGGCGCGGCTGGGGGAGGGCGTGGCCCCGCTCTGCGGCCTGAAGCCCCGGGCCTCCGAGCTCTTCCTCCTCGGCATGTTCTCCATCATGGACGCCCTGCTCGACGTCCCCATGGACGCCATCCTCGGCCGCCTGCCCCTGGACGAGGAACTCAAAGGCGCCCTGCTGGGCCGCCAGACGCCCCTCAGCCCGGCCTACGACCTCGTGACCTCATACGAGTGCGGCCAGTGGGACCGGTTCCGCGACCACGCCGAGCGGCTGCACGTCGATGCCGGCTCCGTGCCCCCCATCTTCAGCGAGTCCGTGAAGTGGGCCGACCAGGCCTTCGCTTCGGTCCGCGAAGCATGACCGGCCGGCGCGTGGCCCGGCTCAGTACCACCGGACCGTCGGGCCGTGATTGTACGCGTTGAACCCCTGGCCGAGGACCTTCTCGCCCGGCGGGTTGATCGCGTCGAACGCCGCCTGCAGCTCCGCATCCACCTCGATCTCGCACGCCCCTAGGCAATCGGCCAACTGCTCGGTGTTGCGCGGCCCGATGATCGGGATCGCCGGCACCGGCTGCGCCATCACGAACGCCAGCGCCATCTGCGCCGGGGTTCGCCCGTATGCCCGGGCCAGTTCGACCAGGCGGCCAAGGGGCTGCTGGATGCGTGGTGTGAAGTAGACGTGGTCGGGCCGCTCGCGGACCTTGGCGTTGCGGCTGTCGGGGGGCACGCGCTCGGGCGCCCCGTGGTACTTCCCCGTCAGCAGGCCCTGGCCGAGGGGCGAGTAGATGAGGGCCGCGATGCCGTAGCTCCGCATCGCCGGGAAGTTCTCCCGCTCCAGGCGCCGGTCGAACAGGTGGTACTCGCTCTGGTCGCTCGTGACCTTGTACAGGCCGCACTTCTCGGCGGCCCAGCAGGCCTCCACGAGCTGCCAGCCCTTGAAGTTGCTCGTGCCGAAGTACCGGATCTTGCCGGCCTTGACGAGGTCCGTCAGGGTCGCCAGCGCCTCGTCGATCGGGACGAACCGCTCCGCGCAGTGCAGCTGGTACAGGTCGATCGTCTCGAGGCCCAGCCGCCGCAGGCTCGCCTCGCAGTTCTCGATGATGGCGCGGCGCGTGGTCAGGAAGCCGTTGGGCTCGCGCGGCTTCGGGCCGGAGCTCTTCGTGGCTACGAGGACCCGGTCGCGGTCGCCGCGCGCTCGGAGGACGCGGCCGATCCAGGCCTCGGCCTGGCCGCCGCCGTAGCCGATGGCGGCATCCAGCAGGTTGATGCCCGCGTCCAGGGCCTGGTTCAGCAGCGGTGCGACCTCGGCCTCCGGCGTCCGCTCCAGCCGCCACGTCCCGAAAACCTGCCGCGACACGTAAAGGCCGCTCCGGCCGAACTGCACGTAGTCCATCGTCTGGGTCCTTTCCGCCGGCCCCGGCGGCGTCGCCGGGGCAGGGGGGCGATTGTCGGCCACGGCATCGCTCGGGTCAAGGCAGCGCTCACCGCGCACCCTGTTTTGCCACAAGAGGCGTGACGCGCGGCCCCGCGTTCGCTATAGTCCCTGTTCCGGCGCTCCGGCGCCGGCACCGTGGGCAATCGACAGACGCGTATCCGGCGAAAGGAATGGCATGGCAAAGGTGCGAGTCGGGTTCATTGGCGTGGGCAACCGTGGGTCCCAGCTTCTCGGGGGGTTCCTCGCGAACGACGCATGCGAGGTCGCGGCCCTCTGCGACGTCTACGAGCCGTACGTGACGCGCCGCCGCGAGGACGTCGACCCCGTGTTCCTCGCGAGCGGCAAAATCCCCCAGATGGGCGAGGACCTCGGCGATTACGCCAAGTACGCCGACTTCCGCAAGCTGCTGGCCGACGACAACGTCGACGCCGTCGTCATCGCCACGCCCGACCACTGGCACGCCGTCCAGACGATCGAGGCCCTCCGCGCCGGCAAGGACGTCTTCGTCGAGAAGCCGCTGACCATCACCGTCCACGAAGGCCGACGCATGGTCGAGGTCCAGAGGAAGACCGACCGCATCGCGGGCGTCTGCCTGAACCGGCGCGGCTCCAGCGTGTACCGGAAGTGCGTCGAGATGGTGCAGGGCGGCAAACTGGGCGACGTCAAGGCCGCCTACGCCCAGCACAACAGCGTCATGGCCCCCGACGGCATCGGCCAGGCCAAACCCGCCGAGCCGCCCGCCGGCTTCGACTGGGACCTGTGGCTCGGGCCGCGCGCCGAGCGGCCGTACCAGCCGAACCTCGCCCCGTACTACTTCCGCTGGTGGGCCGACTACTCGTCCCAGATGGGCAACTGGGGCGTCCACTACATGGACGCCATCCGCTGGATGACCGGCGAGCTCGGCCCGGCCGCCATCACCGCCGCTGGCTCCAAGACCACCCTTGCCGATGACCGCACCATCCCGGACACCATGGCCGTCCTCTTCGAGATGCCGAGCGGCTGCATCATCCACTTCGACGTCAACGAGGCCTCGCCGGGCAACCGCGTCCCGTCGCGCGAAGTGATGTTGTGCGGCACCAAGGGGGCGCTGTGCGTCAACGAGAACGGGTACGACCTGAAGCCGGCCCGGCCGGGCCAGTTCCAGAAGTTCGCCCCGCCCTTCGAGGAAGAGTCGTACGACGTCAAGGGCGACGCCGCCTTCGGCGACCTCGGCACCCGCGAAGACACCACCCAGAACCTGATCGACAACTTCATCGCGTGCTGCACGACGCGCCAGCAGCCGTACTGCTCGCTGGAGGACGCCCACCGCTCGACGACCTTCGCCCACTTGGCCAACATCGCGCTCCGCCTGAAGCGCCGCCTGGAGTGGGACCTGGAGGCCGAACGCGTCACGAACGTTCCCGAGGCCAACGACCTGCTGCACTACGCGTACCGCGCCCCCTGGTCGCTGGACTGAGGCGGCCCGGTACCGAGACCCCTGGCGCACCGCCCCGCGCGGTCCGGCCCGTTGCCGCCGCACCGGACGGGATCAGTCCCCTTGCGTCGCGGGGCTCCCGTGCGGGGATGACGCCAGGCGCTTCAGCCACGCGCGAGCCGCCTCCGCCGCCGGCGACTCCGGGGCCTCCGCGACGACATGCTCCAGGGCAGCGCGCCGGTCGCGGGCGGCCCGCAGGCGCGCCGCCAGGATGTCCGCGGGCGTCGGATGCACCTCGAAGGACACCGGCGTGACCACGGCCGGGGGCAGCGGCGTCTTGGGGTCGACCTGCTCGGCCCGGAGTTCGTCGATGGACTTCTCGACCAGTCCGCCCAACGAGGTGACCGACCATCCCTCGCTGCCGCTGCGCACCACGGCCGCCACGACGTGGCGGCCTTTGCCGACGGCGGCCGACCAGGTGTGGGCGCTCAGCCGGTCCGGCGGGGCCTCGTTGCCTTTGGCGGCCGTGCTGTAGACCAGCTTCCCGTCCAGGTACCAGAGCATCCACCAGTCGGCCGAACAGTTGACCACCAGCGTCGCGTCACGGTCGCACTCGAACGTCCCGAAACAGTAGGCCGTCTGCTTGCTTGTGGGCGCGTCGTCCCGCGTGGCGCCCGGGTCGACCAGATCGACCATGCCGCCAGAGTCGGCCGTGCGGGTCACCGGCTCGAGCGTCCGGCCCCCGAGGGTCAATGTCTCCGGAATCTCGCGGAGCTGGTCCGGGGTGGCCAGGTCCACGCTGCCCGGCACGCCGCCGAAGACCGTCCACTGCGTCGGCCAGTCCAGAGGCCGCATCGACTTATCCGCCAGGGCCGTGCGGACGTCCAGTTTCGGCAGGGGACGCTCGAAGCAGTCCGGACCGATCCGCACCACCAGCGGATAGAAGCCCTTGGCCAGGCGGACCCGCTGGTTCGGGCGCATCTTGAGTCCCCCGAGCCACACGTCCAGACCCCGGCGGGCGATACGGACCGTCGCCTCCCGGTCCCGCGTGTTGTCCAGCACCGTGTACAGCACCGCCGAGGCGTCCGGGTCGCCCCCGACGCACCGGAGCAGGTCGACCCGGCGGAACGGCTGCGCCGTCGTGCCGCCCAGCCCGTCGAGGTAATAGGCATGTCCCCAGGAGGTGCCCACGTGCAGCGCGGCATCCGGCAGCGGCTCGAATGTCCGGGCCCCGCCCGCCAGGGCAAGCGTCTCGCCCCGCGCCGCGCGAAGGGCCGCCAGGGTGGGATGGTCGGCGGCGTCGGGCGCACCGAACGGCCCCGCCAGGAGCCAGCGTCCCGGTCCCGCCTTGTCATCCAGCGTCGCCCGCGGCGCCTCGGCACGCGACGGCGGGTCCCGCAGCGGCTCCGGTGCCGCCAGGTCGCGCCCCTCGGCGGGCGGCGGGAGAATCGCGTCGATCAGTGCCGCCCCGATCCGCGCCTGCTGGTACCGCTTGCCTTCGGCCGTGGTGGCCGCGACGCACCAGAGCTTCCTGCCCTGGCGCAGGAACATTCGCGGGCCGTCGAAGACGGGCACGGCCGTGCCGTCGGGAACCCGGTTGAGGCAGAGCACGTGCGGGCGGTCGACCCCGAGCTCGACCACCGCGACCTGGCCATAGTCGGTCAGTGCCCCGGGATCGTGCACGAACAGGTAATGCCCGGCCCGAGGCGACGGCCCCCACGACTGGCAGTCGTCGAGCACCGGCTTGAGCCGGACGACGGGCCGGCCGGTATCGCGCTCGTACACGCTCACCTCGCGCCGCCAGGCGTTCGAGTGCCCCGGGCAGTTCTCCTGGACGATGTTCACCGCCAGGGCCCACGGCCCCCAGGCGGTCATGGGGATCGGGCGGTCGTACTTGATGCCGTAGTTGTTCCGCCACAAGACGCGATGGCCCACCTGGCCGTGCGGGTCCAGGAAGAACCGCACGGCGTAGATGACGCCCAGCTTGGCACAGTAGAGGTCGCGGCCGACGAAATGCCACGCGAAGTCGCCTTCCTCGTCGAAGATGCCCTTGGGCTTGGTGCCGGGCGGGGCCGCGTCGATGTCCAGCCGCTCCAGGGCGATGCGCCCGTCGAGGGCGTCGAAGACCTGGCCGCACGTCGAGGCGACCATCCGTGCGCCGGGCCCGTCGTCGGCCAGGCGCAGGGCATGCAGCGAGCCGCCCAGCCGGCCGGGCAGTTCCTTCTGCCACGCGAGCTTGCCGGTGGCGGCGTCCAGGGCCAGCCGGCGGGTGGTTGGCGCGCCGCGCTTCTCTGCGCGGACGACCCCCTCCAGCAGGACACGGTTGCCGACGACCCGCATCGTCGCGTCCTCCAGGCCGGTGTCGGCGGCCCAGCACGTCTGGCCGGCGGCGTCCAGGCAGAGAACCGCCCCCAGCGTGTGATAGGCGTAGAGGCGCTCGCCGACGGGCTGGAACCGGCCCCACCCGTGCCCGAGCGCCCGCCGCCTGCCGGCGTCCCCGTCCGACCGCGACGCCCGAACGTCCGCGACGGCCTGTGCCACCTCCGTCCGGCGCTGGCCGTCAAAGGCCTCCAGAAGCGCGTCGTCGCGGCGCCAGAGGCGCGTGCCGCTGGCGGCGTCCACGCAGGTCACCTCCCCGGCCGCGGCGCCGTAGCAGAGCCTGCCGTCGAGGACGGCCGGGCCGGCGGTGGCCGGTTCGGGCAGCTCGGCCTCCCAGGCGACGTTCACGCCCTTCTCGATGTCCCACGCCAGCGGCGGCTCGGCGTCGGCCCCGGGCTCCGGGCCCACGGCCAGCGCGGCGTCTGCCGCCGCCTCGCTCGCCGGGCTGCCCTGGAGGCAGACGTGCATGCGGAACCACGCTTCGCCGCGGTCCTCCCGGCATCGCACGAGCAGCCGGTTAACGCCCTGCCGCAGGGCGACCTTCAGCACCGCTTCCCGTCCTGCGTGGGTCCGCCACTGGCGCTCGTCCGAGACCCACACGAGCCGGTCGTTGACCCAGAGCTTGCCGTGCTCCAGCGCCGCCATCGACACCCACACGTCCATTGCGCGGGGCGCCTCGAGCGTGGCGGCCGCATGGACCGTGTGGCCGCGGAAGGTGCCGCGCCGGCGGACCTGCTGCCAGGGCGAACGCACTTTCGGCCCGTCGACCTCGACGAGCGTCCATCGCGCGATTGGCTCCGGCGCCGGCTTGCCCTTCTCGGACGGGAAGAGTGCCGGGTCGATGTCGTACGCCCCGCCGCACGGGAAGGCCTCGGGAATCTCCGCGGTGTTGTGGTCGTAGTCGTCATCGCGTGGCAGGGGGCCCAGGATGCGCCAGGCCGGCAGGTACGCCCAGCGTTGGGCCCCGTCGGGCGTCACCTCCGGCATCGTGTACGCGGCTCCCGTGGCCGTGAGCGGCTCGGCGCCGAAGAACGGCCCGAACGTCCGGTCCGCCGGGCCGACGAGGCCGTGGGCGTACGGCGCCGGCTCGGCGCGCTCCGCGGCCGCCGCGGCGCACGCCACGACCCGGTCGGCGTGGGCCAGCGCGTCCGGCCAGTCGCCTTCGGCGGGGGCGCCCGTCTCGCCCCAGCGCGGCCAGGCCGTGGCCGTCTGGCGAAGGGCCTCCTCGATCGGCAGCGGGTACTGCTTCAGCGCCATGTCCAGGGCGCGGACCTGGTGCAGCAACGTGCCCAGCGCCCGGACGGCCTGGGCGGGCGTCCCCGCGGGCTCGTCGCCGCCGAAAAGCGCCGCGACGTCCATGCGGAC
The DNA here is from genome assembly GCA_964397995.1 of uncultured Anaerolineales bacterium. Lineage (GTDB taxonomy): Bacteria > Planctomycetota > Phycisphaerae > FEN-1346 > FEN-1346 > CAYNLG01. The sequence goes on along the minus strand of CAYNLG010000065.1, from coordinate 12,362 downwards.
CGGCAGCTTCCGGCCGCGCAGGCGCGACCCGGTGCGGCCGAGCGCGCCCTCGGCTTCGAACCGGCCCGTCACGTGGGCGCCGCATTCGCCGGCGAACGAGCCGCTCAGGTCCCCGAAGCCGCCCTCGCCCTGGTACGTGCCCGTGCAGCGCGGGCCGTCGATGCGCCCCTCGAGGACGTAGCGCATCTCGACCGGCTTCTTCGGGTACCACTTGTCCGGCTTGAACGTGATCGCGAGCGTCCCGGAGACGCGGCCGTCGGTGACGACCACGCCGGAGGCGTCCGCCTCGTGCCAACTCGCGTTCCACCACCGCGCGCGGACCTCCGGGCGGTCCCACGTCGGCTGGGGCGCCCGGAAGACGACCTCCACCGGCGAGCGCCCGTCGGCGGCGTCCTCCAGCACCAGCGAGAACTCGCGGACCGTCTCCGAGCAGTCGGCGTCGATGGCGTACCGCTGTCGGCGCGGCGTATGGAAGGAGAGGGCGTTCATCCGTTCGAACCAGGTGAAGACCTCGCCCGTGTTCGACCACCGGACCGGCGTGCCGGGCGGGAACCGCTCCTCGCGCGTCAGGTCCAGTCGGATGTCCATCACCGCCGAGCCGCCCAGGCGTCCGGCCTCCGCCCGGAGCCCCTCGGCGTCCACGGCAAAGCGCCACTTGTCGCGGACGACGCGCGCGTGGCCGCCGCGGTGATAGTAGCGAAACTTGTCCTGGAAGCTCTCCTGTCTCCAGACGGGCACGGCGGCGTGGCCGCTCCGCCACGCCCCCCCTCGCTGCCGCAGGACCACGTCCATCGCCTCGCCGTCCGCGCCCTGGTCGAAGCGAAGGACGTAATCGGCGCCGGGGCCTTTCTCGGCGTCCGCGGCCAGGCGCGCCTCCAGGTGCGCGACCATGGCGTCGCGGACCCGGCGCAGCTCGGCCACGCGCGCGGCAACCGTCTCGGCTCCCTCGGCCGCGCGCGCGGGCGCCGCGGCCACCAGCGTCGCCAAGACCGTCACGGCCCACAGGGTCCTGCCCGTCCGGCGTTCGTTCCGTCGCATCGTCGTCTCCCGCGTTCATGGTTCGGGCGCCTCCGCAGCGAAGGGCCTCTGCATTCAACCCCGCGGCCACGGCGAGGTCCCCGCCGTTCTCAGACAGGGCGGCGCCAGGTCTACCTGCACGCCCGCCTCGGCATCGGCAGCGGCGGCTTCCAGGCCGAAACGGGCGGCTACGCGGGCGCCGCCCCCTGGTACCCCCTCGTCTACAACGGCTACCATGTCCGTATGTTCGGGCGGCACGTCTCTCCTTACCCCGACCTCAGCCACGTCGTGGTCCGGCGCATGATGAACCTGGTCTTCAGGGACGGGAGGGCGGAGGGCCGGGTCATCAACGGCGCCATCGGCCTCAGCCCGCACCTGATCGCGGGGGCCTGGCCGTCGATCCCCGACGCGTACCGGCCGTACCTACTCTGGGCCTGGCGCTACCTCGCGGCCGTCACGGACGGGGCCGCGCATGCCGCCGTCTTGGGCGGCAAGGGCGCGCGGCTACAACCTGGCCCACGCGTTCGTCAACGACCCGCTCGACATGGCGCCGAAACATCCGTCGGAGAAGATGCCGCTCGTGTGGCGGGCCGACGACTTCGGCTACTACTGCTTCCGGAGCGGCTGGGCCGGCGGCGAGGACGGCCGCGCGGGGCACCGGCCCCAGGAACCCGTGGTCCTGCTGCCCGACGATCAAATCAACCAGGGCTCCTGCGCTCACCTTGTGTATCTCAAGGCCGAGGCCGACGGCTCGGCCGTGATGACGATGGACATGAACGACGTCTACGCCACCGTCCGGACCTACGAACCGGCGGTCCGGAGCCGGTCACGGAGGGGCCCCGTCGAGGTCGGCCGGACGAGGCTCCGCGCGTTGGGCGGGCGGAAGGCGAAATTCCCGATCTACGACGGCAACCTCCTCCGGTGTCCGGACGGCTTCGGCGACAGCGGCGTGACAAGCCTCCGGGCGATCGCCTTCGACTACAGCGGCCGGTCGGGCGCCCCGTGCCTCGTGGCCCTGGTGGACAAGATCGACGGTGGCGGCCGTCGCGAGTGGCTCTGGCCGGTGGCGGCGGGCTCCATCGACACCGTTGCCGTCCACGAGGACGGGCAGGGCTTCACCAGTGGCCGGGAGGGCGGCGCGGCAGGGGCCGTGGCGGGGACTGGCAGGCGGGCGGGGAAGGCTGGCGGAGAGGCCGGGATTCGAACCCGGGGAGCAGGTGTGACCCCACTCAACGGTTTAGCAAACCGTCGCTTTCGACCACTCAGCCACCTCTCCGCGAAGGGGCCGTCTGGGCCGCGTGCATTCTAGCGGCGCCGGGCCGGGTGTCAAGCGTGTGCGGCGGGGCTAAAAGGGCGCCTCGAATGCCTCGTCGTCGTCGCCGCCCAGGTCCACGCCGACCTGCTCGAAGCGGTCGTCGGCCTCGTGGGGGGCCCAGGACTCGAAGCGCGTCTGCGCCGCCCGCCACACCAGCCGCACCAGCCCCGTCGGCCCGTTGCGCTGCTTGGCAATGATCAGCTCGGCCTTGCCCTGGGCCTCGTCGTGCTCGCGGCTGCCCGGGGCGTGCCGCATCTGCTCCCGGTGCAGCAGGAGGACCACGTCGGCGTCCTGCTCGATGGCGCCGGACTCGCGGAGGTCCGAGAGCCTCGGCCTCTTGTGTTCCTCGGTCTCGCGTCGGAGCTGGGCCATGGCGACGATGGGGACGTTCAGGTCGCGGGCGAGGGCCTTGAGGCCGCGGCTGATGGAGGCGACCTCGACCTGGCGGTTCTCGCTCCGCGGGGCGCTCATCAGCTGGAGGTAATCGACGATCACCATCTGAATCTCGTGCCGGTGCAGCAGCCGCCGCGCCTTCGCGCGCAGGTCCACCACGCGGATGGCCGGCGTGTCGTCGATGTGGAGGGGGCACTCGTAGAGCAGGGCGGCCGCCTGCTGGACGAGCTGGACCTCGGCGTCGGAGAGGTTGCCCTTGCGGAGTTTCTGGCCGTCGATGCCGGCGCGGCTCGTCAGGAGGCGCAGGGCGAGTTCGGACTTGCTCATCTCGAGGCTGAAGAACGCCACCGGCTTGCCGCGGTCGCAGGCGACATGCTCGGCGATGTTCAGGGCCAGGGCGCTTTTGCCGACGCTCGGCCGGGCCGCCAGGATGATCAGTTCGCCCGGCTGCAGGCCGCGCATCTTGTCGTCGAGGTCGACGTAGCCGGTCTCGAGGCCCGTGACGGCCTGGCCGCCCTGGAGGTCGAGGGTGGCGAGGACCTGGCTGAGGATGGCGCGGACGTCGGAGGCGTGGCCGGTGAGGCGGCGTTCGGTGACGGCGAAGATGCGTTCCTCGCACTTGTCGAGGAGGTCTTCGACGGGCTCGTTCTGGGCGTGGCAGTCGCGGATGATCTCGGCCGACGCCTGCAACACGCCGCGCAGCACGGCCTTGTCCTGGACGATCTGGGCGTAGTACTCGGCGTTGGCGGTGGTGGCGACGCTGTCGGCGAGGGTGACGAGGGTCTCGACGCCGCCGATCTCCTCGAGCTTGCCGGCGTCGCGCAGCGACTCGCGGACGACCACGAGGTCGACGGGCCGGTTGGCGTCGTAGAGGTCGAGGAGGGTCTGGAAGACGACGCGGTGCTCCTGGCGGTAGAAGCAGTCGGCGTCGAGGCGCTGGGCACAGACGCCGATCATCTCCGGGTCGAGCATCATCGAGCCGAGGGTGGCCATCTCGGCTTCGAGGCTGTGGGGGGGTACCTTGTCGAGCAGCGGGTCGTCGGGCATGCGGTCCTCGGGGTGGCGAGGCGCCCCGCCTCGCGGGACAGGCACGATACCGCGCGCCGGGGCCGGGGGCAAGCAAATCGGCCCCGGTGGATGCGTGTCGCGCTAACCCGGGGCGGGGCAGGGGGTTGCGCGGGGGCGCTTTTCGCCGCGGGGCGTGCCCTGGCGCCAGGGCACGCCTCAGGCGCGGCGCGGGCGCCGCGGCGGACGAGCGTGCCGGGGGGGCCGCGCCAGGCCTGGGGTGAAGCGCGACCCAAGCGCAGCGGCCGGAAACGGCGTTGCCGTCACGACGCCGGCACGACCCAGACGTCGATCTCGGCCTTGATGTCCTCGGCCAGGTGGATCGGCACGCGGAACTTGTCGAGCGTCTGGATGGGGGCGGCCAGGGCCACCTGGTCCGGGTCGAGGCGGAAGCCCTCGTCCTCCAGGGCCTTGACGATGTCGCGTTCGGTCACGGAGCCGTAGAGGTGGCCGAGTTCGTTGGCCTTGGCCTTGATGGTGACGGAGGTGTCGTTGAGGCGCGTGGCGAGGACCTTGAGGTTCTCAACGCGCTGCTTTTCGCGTCGTTCGCGTTCGACCTTTTCCTGGGCGACGCGTTTGAGGTTCGCGTCGGTCGGCTGCAGGCCCTTGCCTTGGGGCAGGAGGTAGTTGCGGGCGAAGCCCGGGGCGACGTCGACGACGTCGCCGGCGTTGCCGACGTTCCGGATATCGTCACGGAGCAGAATCTTCATCCTGGGTCTCCTCGTGGCGCCCGCGCCTCGCGGGGCGGGGGCGGCCGCGTCTTATGCCTTAGGCGACGTAGGGCATCAGGGCCATGAACCGGGCGCGCTTGAGGGCCCGGGCCGCCATCCGCTGGTGGCGGGCGCAGTTGCCGGACCGCTTCCGGCTCAGCAGCTTGCCGCGCGTCGTCGTCAGCTTCTGCAGCGTCTGGGTGTCCTTGTAGTCGATGTGGGTGGTGCGTTCTCGGCAGAAGCGGCACTTGGCGCGGTCGCGGAACCGGGTGAAACGGCGTTTCTTTGCCACGGGTTCTCTCCTAGCGTGTCACGGACCTCGCGGTCGGCCGGGCCGGCGCGGGTCAGAACGGGATCGTATCGTCGTCCATGTCCTGGCTGTAATCGTAGTCGGAGGCGCCGGCCTGAGAGCTTTCGCCGGTGTCCTGCGGGCGCGCGGCGGGCCGCCCGCCGCCTCCCCCGCCCCCCCGGTTGCCGCCCCCGCCGAGGAACTGGAAGTTCTCGACGGTGACTTCGAGCTTGGAGTGCTTCTTGCCGTCCTGGCCGTCCCAAGTGCGGTAGGTGAGGCGGCCCTCGACGAACAGGGGGCTGCCCTTGGTCACGTACTTGGCCAGCACCTCGGCCTGGCGGGCCCAGGCGGTGCAGTCGACGAAGCAGGTGTCCTCGCGCTGCTGGCCGTCGCTGCCGCGGTACTTCCGGTTGACGGCCAGGCCGAAGTCGCAGACGGCCGTCTGGTTCGGCGTGAAACGGAGCTGCGGATCGCGCGTCAGGTTGCCGATCAGCAGGACACGGTTGAAGTTGGCCACGGGTGCCTCCTTCGCGGGTTACGGGCTCGGGCTCGGCGCCGCGCGGCGCCGGGGGTCGGTCGCGGGTTACGAGGCGGTCTCGCCCTCGGCCGGGGCGGCCTCGTCGTCGGCGACGGCCACCTCGTCGGCCTCCTCCCGCGGCTCCTTCTCGCCGCGCGCGTCGGCCACCTTCTGGGCGACGGCGTCGTTGATGTCCTCGCCGAGCTGGAGGCGCATGTCGCTGACCGAGAACTGGTCGGCCCGGGTCAGCAGGACGCGCAGGACCCGCTCGGAGAGGCGGCAGTCGCGCTCGATCTCGGCAATCTGGTCACCGTCGGCCAGCGTGAAGAACGCCAGCACGTACGTGCCGCGCTTGTGCTTCTTGATCGGATACGCGAGCTTCCGCTCGTCCCAGCGGGTGATGCCGATGATCTCGCCGCCGCGGCGGGTGATCATGGCCTGGAGCTCGCTGGTAAGGTCGTTCCAGGTGGCGGCAATGGCCGTATCGACCAGGAACATGCCCTCGTACACGCGTGTGTTTTCGTTCAGGTCTGGCATCATGCGTTGGCCTGGACGGCCACCTCCTTGGTCAGGCGTCCCCGTCGTCGGGGACGGGTCGGTTGAAACGGGTCATGGCCTCGTCGAGGCCCTCGGTCAGCCAGCAGAGGGCGGCGTCGGCGGCCCGGTCGACCATGCGGTCGACGGCCGGCCGCTCCCCCTCGCGAAACGGCGACAGCACAAAGTCCACGTGCTCGTCCGTAAGCGGCGCGGGGCCGATGCCGGCGCGGAGGCGCGGCACGTCGGTCGTTCCCAGCGCCTGCAGCACCGACGCCAGGCCGTTGTGCCCGCCATCGGAGCCCCCCGCCTTCAGCCGCAGCCGCCCCAGCGGCAGGGCCATGTCGTCCAGCACCACCAGCACGTCCGCCGGGGCGACCTTCCAGAAGGCGGCCGCCTGACTCACGGGCCCGCCGCTGCGATTCATGTAGGTGAGCGGCCGGACGAGCGCCACCCGCCGCCCGCGCGGGCGACACTCGGCGAGTTCGGCCTGGAACGTCTCGCGCCAGTCCGGCCCGCCCCAGCGCCGGCGCAGCGTCTCCATGACCCGCCAGCCGACGTTGTGCCGGGTGGCGGCGTACCGGCGTCCGGGGTTGCCGAGGCCGACGATCAGGTTCATCCGGTCGGGTCCACATCTGTGGGGCTCGCGCTACTCGGAGGCCTTGTCCTCGTCGGGGCCTTCCTGGTCTTCCTCGCGGCCGATGACTTCGGGCTCTTCGGCGCCCGGGGCCGCCTCGGCCAGCTCCGCCTCCTCCTCCACCTCGGCCGCCCGCGCCTCGGTCACCGTCACGACGACGGTGTCCGGGTCGGCCATCAGGGTCACGCCCTGGGGAACCTTGAGGTCGGAGGCGTGGCGCGTGTCGCCGATCTCCATGTTGGCGATGCTCAGGACGATGGCGGCCGGGATGGCCGTCGGCAGGCACTGGATCGGCGCCATGTCGAGCATCTGCTGGAGGATGGCGTGCTCGCCTTTCAGGGCGCCCTTGAGCTCGATGGGCACCTCCAGCTCGATCTGCTCGTCCAACGAGACCCGCAGGAAATCGACGTGCAGGATGGTCGAGCCGAGGGCGTCGTGCTGGACCTCCTTGAGCAGGGCCGGCTGGGTCTTGCCCTGGTCCAGGGCCAGCTCGATGACGTGGCCGTGGTGGCGGAGGATGGTGTCGAGGTCGTCGTAGGGGACCTGGAGGGAGACGGCGTCTTCGCCGTGGCCGTAGAGGACGGCCGGCACCAGGCCCTCTTCCCGCAGCCGCGCGCACGCCGCCGAGCCGACGGCCGTCCGCGTCCGGGCCTGAAGGGTTTCCGTTTCTGCTGCCAAGGGTGAACTCCTTTGCGCTAGCGTTTGGCCCGCTGGGCCTGTCGGAACAGTTGGCTGACCGACTCGTGGCGATGGATGCGGCGGATGGCCTCGCCGAGGAGATCGGCCATGGAGAGGACCTGGAGCTTGTCGAGGGCCTTCGCCTCGGCACACAGGGGGATGGTGTCGCTGACGGTGATCGAATCGACGTCGGCATCGGCGAGGCGGCCGACGGCGCCCTCGCACAGGACCGCGTGCGTCGCCGCCAGGTGAATCGCCCGGGCCCCCCGGTTCCTCAGGAGCTCCGCCGCCACCGCCACCGTCGACCCGCTCGTGATCATGTCGTCGACCACCAGGACGTTGCGGTCCTCGACGGAGCCGATGAGGGCGCCCGCGCGGACCTCGCGGCAACTGAGGCGTTCCTTGTCGATGATCGCCAGGTCGCCGCCCAGGATGTCGGCGTAGACGCCGGCGATCTTGACGTTGCCGACGTCCGGCGACACCACCGTCAGGTCCGCAATCGGGTGGGCCTTGTAGTGGGCCTCGAAGACCGGCTCGGCCAGCAGGTGGTCGACCGGGATGTCGAAGAAGCCCTGGACCTGGTAGGCGTGCAGGTCGACCGTCAGCACGCGGTCGACCCCGGCCGTCTGCAGCATGTTCGCGACGAGCTTGGCGCTGATGGGGACGCGCCCCTCGTCCTTGCGGTCCTGGCGGGCGTAGCCGTAGTACGGGATGACCGCCGTGATCCGCTCGGCGCTCGCCCGGTGGGCCGCGTCGATCAGCAGCAACAGCTCCATCAGGTGGTCGTTCTGCGGGAAGCACGTCGGCTGGATGATGAAGATGTCCTGGCCGCGCACGTCTTCCTGCAGCTTCACGAACGTCTCGCCGTCCGGGAAGCGCATCAGCAGGGCCTCGCCGAGGGGCAGGTCCAGGAACCCGCAGATGGCCTCGGCCAGGGGCCGGTTCGCGCTGCCTGAGAAGATCTTCGCGTTATCCATCCGCGTCCTCCCCCGCGGGGCCGTCCGACCGCGGGCCGGCCGGCACCCCCACGTACGTTTCGCCCGGCGGCACGGGATGCGCCCGCGTCACGACCGCGCCCGCCCCGGTCCGCCCGCCGTCGCCCACCGATGTCGGAGCCACCAGCACCGTGCCCGCCCCGAGGCGGACGTCGGCGCCGATCTCCGTCCGATGCGTCCGCTCGCCGTCGGAGTTCGCCGTAATCGTGCCGCACCCGACGTTCGTGCGCGGCCCGACGGCACAGTCGCCCAGGTACGCCAGGTGCCGCGCCATCACCCCCTCGCCCAGCGTCGCCTCCTTCGTTTCCACGAACGCGCCCACCTCCGCCCCGTCCGCCAGCACCGTCCCGGGCCTGAGATGCGCGAAAGGCCCGACACGGCAATTCCGTCCGATGCGTGCCGGGCCGTGGATGACCGTGCACGGGCCGAGCACCGTGTCCTGGCCCACCGCCACGCCCTGGTCCACGTACGTCGTCGCCGGGTCCACCACCGTCACCCCCGACGCCATCAGCTCCCCCAGGATCCGCTCACGCATCAGCCGCGCCACCAGCGCCAGGTCCGCCCGGCTGTTGACGGCCTGGACCTCCTCGGCCGTCGCCGCCGGCACCGCGGCCGCGGTCTTGCCGTCCTCGATCAGGAGGCCGAGCGCGTCGGTCAGGTAATACTCGCCCTTGGCGTTGTCGTGGGTGAGGCGGTCCAGCACGCCCTCCAGCGCCGGCCACCGGAACGCGTAGTACGACGGGTTGACCTCGCGGATGGCCAGCTGCGCCGGCGTCGCCTCCTTCGCCTCGACGATGCCCACGACGTCCCCCGCCTCGTCCCGCAGGATCCGCCCGTACCACTTCGGGTCCTCCAGGATCGCCGTCAGCAGCGTCACGTCCGCCGCCCGTTCCCGGTGCGCGTCCAGCAGCGCCGCCACCGTCTCCGCCCGGATCATCGGCGCGTCGCCCACCAGCAGCACGACGTCGCCCTCGAACCCCGCGAGGGCCTCGCGGCAGACCATGACGGCGTGGCCCGTGCCGAGCTGCGGCTCCTGCACCACCCACGTCACGTCCGGCGCGTCGAACGCCGCCTGCACCGCCTCCCGCTCGTGCCCCACCACCAGCACCATCTCGCCGACGCCGGCCCCGCGGCACGCCTCCAGGACGTACCCCAGGATCGGCCGCCCGCACACCTCGTGCAGCAGCTTGCTCCGGGCGCTCTTCATCCGCGTGCTCTTGCCCGCGGCCAGGATGATCGCCTTCGCCTGCCGGTCGCTCACGTCGCGTTCGCTTCCTCGTCCGTCGTGTTCCCGTCGTCGCCGCGGCGCCTACCTTCTATAAACGCCGCCGCTCGCCCCCCCGCGTCCTTCCTCCCCATAAGGGCCGCCGCAAAAACTGGCTACCCGGCCAGGACTCGAACCTGGAATAGGAGGACCAAAACCTCCTGTGTTACCAATTACACCACCGGGTAGCCCGATGCCTCATTGCACCACCGCCCCCGTGGCCGCGCTCGACACCACCCGCGCGTACCGCGCCAGGTAGCCGGTCGTGATCTTCGGCTCCGGCCGCTGCCACTGCTTCTTTCGCGCGGCCAGTTCCGCCTCGTCCACCTCCAGCTCCAGCCGCCGGTTCGGTATGTCCATGTGGATGCGGTCGCCGTCCCGCACCAGCCCGATCGGCCCCCCCGCCGCCGCCTCCGGGCTCACGTGACCCACGCTCGGCCCCGCCGTCCCCCCCGAGAACCGCCCGTCGGTCATCAGCGCCACCTTGTCGTCCATCCCCAGGCCCTTCAGCGCCGCCGTCGCCGCCAGCATTTCCCGCATCCCCGGCCCCCCGGCCGGGCCCTCGTACCGGATCACCAGGAAGTCCCCCGCTTCGAACTCGCCCGAAAGGATCGCCTGGTTCGCCGCGTCCTCGCTGTCGAAGACGCGCGCCGTCCCGGTAAAGTCCCGCATCCCGTCCGGCACGGCCGACTGCTTCACCACCGCCCCGTCCGGCGCCAGGTTCCCCCGCAAAATCGCGATGCCCCCTTCCGCGTGATACGCCCGCTCCACCGGCCGGATCAGCTCGTCGCTGAAGATCGTCGCCCCGTCCGCCACCGCGTGCGTCGACAGGCCGCTCACCCCCGCACAGTCGTGCAGCCGGTCCTTCAGTCGCTTCAGCACCGCCGGGATGCCCCCCGCGTGGTCCAGGTCCTCCATCATCATGTCGCCCGCCGGCCGGAAGTTCGTGAGGTGCGGCGTGCGGCGGCTCACGGCGTCGAACGTCTCCAGCGGGAGCTCCACCCCCGCCTCGTGCGCCACCGCCGGGATGTGCAGCACCGTGTTCGTCGACCCCCCCAGCGCCATGTCGATCGCGATCGCGTTCTCGAACGCCTCCGGCGTCATGATGGAGCGCGGCCTCACGCCCTGGCGCACCAGCTCCACCACCCGCTTCCCGGACGCGTACGCCAGCCGGTCCTTCTTCGCGCTCCCGCACAGCGCCGCCGCCGAGTACGGCAGGCTCAGCCCCAGCGCCTCGGTCACGCACGCCATCGTGTTCGCCGTAAACAGGCCCTGGCACGACCCGCCCCCCGGACACGCCTCGCACTCCAGCGCCTTCAGGTCCTCGTCCGAGAGCTCCCCCCGCTTGTACCGCCCGACCGCCTCGAACGTGTCGTGCACCAGGTCCAGCCGCTCCATCCGGTAATTGCCGCTGTGCATCGGCCCGGCCGTCACCACCACCGACGGAAGGTCCAGCCGCGCCGCCGCCATCAGCATCCCCGGCGTGATCTTGTCGCAGTTCGTCAACAGCACCAGCCCGTCCATCCGGTGGGCCCGGGCGATCGTCTCGACCATGTCGGCGATCAGTTCCCGCGACGGCAGACTGTAATGCATCCCCGCGTGCCCCATCGCGATGCCGTCGCAGATGCCCGGCACCGAGAACAGCCACGCCACGCCCCCGCCCGCGAACACCCCGTGCTCGATCTTCCGCTCCAGACGCCGCATATGCGCATGGCCCGGAATCAGGTCCGTGAAACTCGAGCACACCCCGATGAACGGTTTCCCCATGTCCTCCGGGTCCACCGTCCCCGTCGCGTACATCAGCGCACGCGCCGCCATCCCCGTCAGCGGGGCGTTGAACCAATCCGATGCCAGCGCCTTCTTGGCCATGGCGGCTCCCGGCTACGGACGGCGCGGCCCCCGCCGAGGGGGACGGCCCGTCCAGGTACGGTCCGGCGGCGGTCCGGCGGTGGCGCTCGCTTCGGCGCGGCCACAAGGTGTGCCGTCCTGCGGTGGCGGTCGCGCTGTCGCGGGCGCGTCGTGCGCCGTCGTGCTGTCTTCCTGCGCGCGAATCCACGAGGGAAAGGCGCGGCCATGCGTCGGGTCGGTCGGGCGTTTCCAGGGCTTGGACTCAGCGGCCGCGTTGCCGGAGCCCCACGGTCGCCCCGAAAGGCGACTCACCTACCCCGTGGGAAACGCATCAGCCCGATGCCGCGCGATTCTACTGCCCCCCCCAGGGGCTGTCAAGCCCCGTCTGCCCGTCTTGCCGTCTGCCATTTTCCGTAGCACGGGCTTCCAGCCCGTGAGTTTTGCTTTGTGGCCGTCTTGCTGTTTTGCCGTCTTTCCGTTTTGCCGTTCGCCTGCATTCCGCATTCCGGGTTCCGCATTCGAACCGTTCCGGTCCCCCTCATCCCCCGTCTCCGGCGAGTCCGTCTCGCAATTCCCGCGCCTTCGCCACCCATGCCTGAACGGCCGGCAGTTCACTGTGCCCGAACCGCGTGATTGCCGCGTCCCATGTCCGGACCGCGTCTTCCTTCTGCCCAAGCTCGCCCAGCGTCACGCCCTTGTTGAGGAGCGCCTTGGCCGTCTGCTCCTGGAGCACCGGCGCGTCGGCGTCGCCGAACCGCCGGACCACCTCGTCATAGGCCGCGATCTCGTCGTCCGGCCGGTCAAGCTTGCCCAGCGCCACGCCCTTGTTGACGAGCGCCCTGGCCGTCGCCTCCTGGAGCACCGGCGCGTCGGCGTCGCCGAACCGCCGCACCACCTCGTCATAGGCCGCGATCTCGTCGTCCGGCCGGTCAAGCTTGCCCAGCGCCACGCCCTTGTTGACGAGCGCCCTGGCCGTCGCCTCCTGGAGCACCGGCGCGTCGGCGTCGCCGAACCGCCGGACCACCTCGTCATAGGCCGCGATCTCGTCGTCCGGCCGGTCAAGCTCGCCCAGCGCCACGCCCTTGTTAACAAGCGCGCTG
>CAYNLG010000064.1:5405-22208 GCA_964397995.1 uncultured Anaerolineales bacterium | reverse complement strand
GCGATCTGCGGACGGTCGGCCTTCCGCTTCGTCAGCGGGCACAGCCGCGCCGGCCAGTCCATCACGAACGTCGGCTGCACCAAGTGCCCCTCGACCGTCTCCTCGAAGACGGCGTGCGTGACGACGTCCAGGTCCTTGTTCGACTCCTCCAGGCCCAAGTCGCGGGCCTTGGCGCGAATGGCGGCCTCGTCGCCGAGTTCGACGCCGGCGTGCTCGCGCAGCAACGCCTCATAGGGCGCCCGCCGCCACGGCACCGCGTAGTCGATCTCCAGGTCGCCGAAGGCGACCCGCGTCCCGCCGCCCGTCACGACCTTCGCCAGGTGCTCAACCAGCGTCTCGGTCAGCCCCATCATGTCGCCGTAGTCGGCGTAGGCCTGGTAGACCTCGAGGATGGTGAACTCGGGGTTGTGGCGGGTGGAGACGCCCTCGTTGCGGAAACAGCGGGCGAACTCGAAGACCCGCTCCATCCCGCCCACCAGCAGCCGCTTCAGGTACAGCTCCGGGCTGATCCGGAGGTACAAGTCCACCCCGAGCGTGTTGTGGTGCGTCGTGAACGGCCGCGCGGCCGCGCCCCCGTAGAGCGGCTGGAGGACCGGCGTCTCGACCTCCAGGAACCCCCGGTCGGCCAGGAACTGCCGCGTCTCACGGAAAATGAGCGACCGCCGCCGGAACGCGTCTCGGACCTCCGGGTTCGCGAACAGGTCCACGTACCGCTGCCGGTACCGGGCCTCGACGTCTTGGAGGCCGTGCCACTTCTCGGGGGGCGGCAGGAGGGCCTTGGCCAGCACCGCCAGCTCGCGGACGTCCACCGTAACTTCGCCGGTCCGCGTGGTCATCAGGGGGCCCTCGACCCCGATCGTGTCGCCCAGGTCCAGGGCCTTGACACGGCTCCAGGCGGCCTCGTCCAGGGTCTTCTTGTTGAAGGCGACCTGGATGCGGCCGGTCCAGTCGGTCAGGTCGGCGAAGACGAGCTTGCCGAAGGCCCGTAGCCCCATGAGGCGGCCCGCGACGCGGACGGTCTCGCCCTCGCCGCCGGCGTCGTAGCGGGCCCGGGCCGGGGCGGCCCCGATGGCGCCCTCGTACCGGCCGCCAAACGGGTCGACCCCGGCCGCACGCAGGGCATCTGCCTTTTCGCGTCGGTGCGCTTCGTACTGGCTGACCATGGTCGGGAACCTTCGGCTGCCCTCGCCCCGGGAAGCGGTGATGATAGGCCGCCCGGGGCCGGCAGGCAAGCGAAAGATGGGCTTCAGGTGGCCAAAATCGGCCCAGTTGCTTGACTTTGGCCGAAAATCGCGTATATAGGGGTAGACAATGCCGAGGCCGGTCCGCTCCCGGGCGGTCGGCGAGGGCCGCGCGGGGATGACGGAAGGGGTCTCGGGCAGGGCACCGCCCGGGAAAACGCGGCCCCTCGGCACCGACATGTACGCGCAGGGCGATTCTGGAGGGAAGCCCCCACCAGGATCGCCCTTTTTTTCGTGCCCGTGGGGGCACGGCGGCCCGGCCGGGCCCGCGGGGGTGGGCAGGCCGGGGCGGACAAGGCGTGACGAACTCGTCGCAAACGGGGAGGCCGGCCCGACGGGGGGCCGCGGCTCCCCGTTTGTGTTCACCGGCCGCCGCATACGGAAGGCAGCGATGACGCAGCAGCCGACGAGGCGAACGGCCCTCCTGGCCATCCTCGCCCTCGCGATCGCGCTCGGGGCCGCGCCCGCGTTCGCCCAGGACGCCTTCGACTGGCGCAATGCCACCGTCAATGGCGTCACGGGGAACTTCGTCTCCGGCGTCCGCGAGCAGGGCGGGTGCGGGTCGTGCTGGGCCTTCTCCGCCGTCGGGGCCCTCGAAGCCAAGTTCGAGATCACCTTCGCCGACCCGACGCTGAACCTGGACCTCTCCGAGCAGCACCTGATCTGCGACGGGTCCTCCGGCGGGTGCTGGGGCGGCTACGAGTACAAGGCCATCGGCCAACTTTTCAGCATGGGCGTCGTCTCGGAAGCCGAGTGCCCCTACCTCGGCCGCGACAACTCCCCCTACTGGCCGCTCAAGCCCGGCTGGGAGAACCGCGTCCACAAGATCGACCGCGTCGACACCTGGCTCGCCTGCTCGACCGCGAACCTCAAGTACCACCTGAAGACCGACGGACCCCTCGTCACGGCCATGAACACCACCCAGGATTGGTTCGACCCGGTGGGGGCGGCCGTGGGGGCGTTCGAGACGCCCGACGACGTCCATCTCGTCACCAGCGACGGCGCCGTCGGCAGCGTCGACCACGCCGTCATGATCGTCGGCTACCAGGACGACCCGGTCATGGCCTCGGGCGGCTACTGGATCATCAAGAACAGCTGGGGCATCGACTGGGGCGACTACGGCTACGGGTACGTCGAGTACGGGCAGATCGAACGGCACCATCGGTGCCACAGCCTGCCCGGCAACGCCTACATGACGCCCGAGCCGATGACCGTGCTGATGCTGGCGGCCGGGGGCCTGGCGCTCCTCGCCCGCCGCCGCGCGCCGCCCCGGTAGCCCGGACGGCCGCACGCGGCGGAGGGCCGCGACAACCTGACGGACCCATGCGGGGATGCCGGCCACCGGGGCCGGGATCCCCTTTTTCATGCAAGAACGGAGCTGCACAGAGGAGAGGGAGACGCACCCATGACCGAACAACCGGCTCGCGGGAGGGGGGGAATGCGGACGGCCGCGCTGGCGGCGATCCTGGTGATGGTGGCGGCCTTGCCGGCGGCGGTCACGGCCCAGACGCTCCAGATGGCGCCGGAACTGCACGTCACGCCCTGGTGCGGCGCCGTCGTGGAATCCGTCGGCGCCCTGGACCAGGCCGACCCGGTTGGCCTGCCCGCGTCGTTCTCGTGGGCGCCGGACGGCATCACGTCTGTCAAGAACCAGGGCGGGTGCGGCTCGTGCTGGGCCTTCGCCAGCTACGGCTCCATGGAGAGCAACGTCCTGGTCGAGGGCGACGGCACCACCTGGGACCTCTCCGAGAACCACCTGAAGAACTATCACGGCTTCGACCCCGGCCCGTGCTACGGCGGCAACATCTGGATGAGCATGGCCTATATGAGCCGTCTCGACGGCCCCGTCGCCGAGGCCGACGACCCGTACCACGACTACGACGACCGGCCCTCGCCGGGCGGCCCGCGGCAGCTCACCCTCGGGGCCTGCACCCTGCACGCCCCGGACGACATCAAGCAGGCCGTCATGGACCACGGCGCCCTCCACACCAGCATGTACTGGACCAGCAGCGCCTACAACTCGAGCACCGCCACCTACCGCTACACGGGCGGCACGTCGACCAACCACGGCGTGGCCATCATCGGCTGGGACGACGCCAAGGCGGTGCCCGGGGCGGCCGCGCCGGGCGCGTGGCAGATCAAGAACTCCTGGGGCGCCGGGTTCGGCCAGAGCGGCCTCTTCTGGATCTCCTACGAGGACACCGCCGCCTGTAACTACGGCGCCGCCTTCCAGGCCGCTCCCGTCGGGGCCGTCAAGGACTGCTACTACCATGACGACTTCGGCGCCGTCAGCTACGTCAACAACCCGTACGCCCTGAACGTCTTCCAGGCCACCTCCGACGACCCGCTGAAGGCGGTCGGCCTGACCACCTACCAGGCCGCCACCAGCTACGTCGTCCGCGTCTACGACACCTTCACGGGCGGCGCGCCGAGCGGCCTGCTGACCGAGGCCGTCGGATACCTCGCCGACGAGGGCTTCCACATCGTCGACCTGGACGAATGGGTCAGCGTGCAGGACGGCGACGACTTCGCCGTCTACGTCGAGTTCATCAACGGCGGCCAGTTCCCGAGCGCGTTCGACTTCGCCTATACCGGGTACAGCTCCGCCGCCACCGCCGCGCCCGGCCAGAGCTACTACAGCTTCGACGGGGCCACGTGGACGGACCTGACGACGTACGACCCGACGGCCAACTACTGCATCAAGGCGTACACCGCGCCGGAGCCCGCCACGGCGGCGCTGCTCCTGGCCGGGGCGCTGGCTCTGGTCCGCCGCCGCCGCTGACCGGCGCCGGACCCCAACACCCGAACCAGAGACGGCTGCGAGAGCCGCAGGACCCGGGCGCCGACCGCGAGGCCGGCGCCCGGCATGTTTGCGCGTTGACCCGGTTTCCCCGGGGCGGCTACAATCGGCCCCGACCCCAACCGGAGGAGCCCGGCCATGACGCACACCCCTTACTCGCCCGCGCCCACTCCCGGCGTGCCCGGCGGCACCGAACCCCCGCGTCGGCGCGGCGGGGCGTGGACCGTCATCGCCACGGTCCTGCTCATCCTCTCCGCCCTGGCCAACATCGTGCTCCTGGTCATGCTCTTCGTGGCCTTCGCCATGGTCGGCTCCCTGGGCTCCACCATGGGCAGCGCCCCGTCCGAGCGCCTCGAAGAGCGCGTCGTCGTCCCCGGCGAGGGGCGCGGCAAGATCGCCGTCATCCCCATCGAGGGCATCATCGACGACGAGCAGGTCGCCTTCGTCGAGTGCCGCATCGACCAGGCCGCCCGCGACAAGCGCGTCAAGGCCGTCATCCTCCGGATCAACTCGCCGGGCGGCGGCCTGACCGCCAGCGACCAGATCTACCACCTCGTCAAGGCCCGCCTCACCGTCGAGAAGCCCGTCGTCGTGGCCATGGACGCGTTGGCGGCCAGCGGCGGCTACTACATCGCCTGCGCCGGCGAGCACATCGTCGCCCAGCCCACGACCATCACCGGCTCCATCGGCGTCATCGCCCAGTTCTTCTACCTGAACGAACTGATGAGCGACAAGCTCGGCATCGAGCCCGTCACCCTCACCATGGGACGCCAGAAGGACTGGCCCAACGTGTTCGCCGACCGCGGCATGACCGACCAGGAGCGGAACTACCTCATGGAGACGATCCTGAGGCCGGGGTACGACCGGTTCGTCGGCATCGTCCAGACCGAGCGGGGCCTCGACACCGCGGACATGCCCCGCCTGGCCACCGGCCGCGTCTTCCTCGCCGACGAGGCCGTTCGCGAGGGCCTCATCGACGAGGTCGGCTACTTCGAGCGGGCCGTCGAGGTGGCCCGGACCCTGGCCGGTCTGGAAGACGCCCCCGTCGTCGAGTACCGCGACCGGTTCCGATTGGGCGAACTGTTCGGCTTCTCGGCCGAGGCCCGCGAGGCCCTCGACTTCGGCCCCGAGCGCCTGGCCGCCCTCGCCACGCCCAAGGTCATGACCCTCTGGACGGGGCAGTAGGGCACGCGCATTCGGGTTGACGCCCCCCGGCCGCCGCGTAGAATGCCCGCAACGGCGCACCCCCGGGCCGCCCCGCGCGGCCCGTCGCTTTTCGGGGGCGCCTGGTCCCAGACTCGGAGGAGAGGGCGGTATGCGGTACACGCCGTTCGGCAAGACGGGCGTCCAGGTATCGCGGCTCGGGTTCGGGGCGATGCGGCTGCCCCTGGAGAAGGGCGAGGACGGCAAGGTCACGGGCTTCGACGAGGCGGCCGCCCTCATCCGCCACGGCATCGACCAGGGCATCACCTACATCGACTCCGCCCCGTTCTACTGCCATGGCGAGAGCGAGACCGCCGTCGGCCTGGCCATCCAGGGCGTCCCGCGCGACCAGTTGGTCCTCTCGACCAAGTACCCGCTCCGCAACGATTGCCCGGACTGCTTCAAGATGCGTCTGGAACTCTCCCTGCGGAAGATGCAGACCGACGCCATCGACTTCTATCACTTCTGGGGCTTGTCCTGGAAGGCCTACATGACGCGGGCCACCAACGAGAAGGGCCCCCTGGAGGCCGCCCGCAAGGCCAAGGAAGAGGGCCTCATCCGCCACCTCTCCTTCTCCTGCCACGACACGCCCGAGAACGTCCACAAGCTCATCGACACCGGCGAGTTCGAGTCCATCCTCCTCCAGTACAACCTGCTCGACCGGGCCAACGGCGAGTGCCTCCAGCACGCCCACGAGGCCGGCCTCGGCACGGCCGCCATGGGCCCCGTGGGCGGCGGGCGGCTGGGGACGCCCAGCGAGGTCATCCGGGAAGCGACGGGCGGCAGTTCGACGGCCGAGATCGCCCTCCGCTTCGTCTGGGCCCACCCGGGGCTCGACATCGCCCTCTCCGGCATGAGTCGCACCCAGGAGGTCGACGAGAACGTCGCCACCGCCGACCGGGCCGAGCCCCTATCGGAGGCCGAACTCGAGAAGATCGACGCCCTGGTCGACCAGAACAAGGCCCTCCTGGAGCTGCCCTGCACGGGGTGTGCCTACTGTACGCCGTGCCCGCAGGGAGTGGCCATCCCCGAGATCTTCCAGTTCTACCAGTGGTATCAGGCATTCGACCTGAAGGAGCCGGCTCGGAAGCGCTACGGCGGCCTCGGCCACGGGTGGCAGGAGAAGAAGAAGCCGGCGTCGGCGTGCGTGGCGTGCGGCGAGTGCGAGGCGAAGTGCCCGCAGAAGATCGCCATCGTCGAGAAACTGAAGGAAGCCCACGCCGCCTTGGCGACCGAGGTGGCCGAGTAGGCGCGCGGCGCCGCCCTCAGACGCCCTCGACGCAGACCCGGTCCCGGCCGCGCTCCTTGGCCCGGTAGAGCGCCCGGTCGGCCCGCTTCAGGGCGTCGTCGAAGGCGGCCTCGTCCGGCCCGACCTGCGCGACCCCGGCACTGACCGTGAAACGAACGGCCCGCCCGTCGACCGGCACCTCAAGCTGCCGCACGTCCTCCAGCAGCCGCTCCGCCAGGCGCGCCGCCTGCTCGGTACCGGTCTCGGGCAGCAGGGCGGCAAACTCCTCCCCCCCGAGCCGGCCCAACAGGTCCTGCCGTCGCATCGCCTTCGCCCCGCAGACCGCAAAGGCGCGGAGCACGGCGTCGCCCACCTGGTGCCCGAACCGGTCGTTCAGGTCCTTGAAACGGTCCAGGTCCAGCATCAGGCAACTGAGCGGCCGGCCGTACCGGCGGCTTCGCTGAACCTCGTCGCGGGCGGCTTCGAGGAAGATGCGGCGGTTGGCCAGGCCGGTCAGCGAATCGGTGCTGGCCAGGCACTCGAGCTCCTTCTGGGCCCGCTCGCGGGCCTCGACCTCGCGGCTGTTGCAGAGCGCGATGGCCGCCAACTCGCCGAACCCGCCCGCGATGAACGCGTCCCGGTCGTCAAAGTCACCCTCCTTGTTCGCCAGGCCGATGATGCCGACCGTGCGGCTGTCCACCACCAGCGGCGCGAACATGACGTTCTTCAGGACGCAGTGACCGGCGGGCATGAGCTTCGCCCACGAGCTGTTCATGAAGTCGTTGTGGTAGACGGCCCTGTTCTCGCGGTACGCCTCGGCCCGCAGACCGCGGATCGGCATCGGCAGCGAGGGGTCGACCGAGCACGGCATGCCCCCGGCTTCCAGGAAGAGCACCTCGTTCTCGGTGCCGTCCTCGCTCAGCAGGGCCACGTAACCGCTCGTCGCGCCGGTCATCTCGCAGCAGAAATCGAACAGGGCCCGAGCCGTCTCGGCAAACTCGGCCTGGCCGAGGATGGCCTTGCCTCCCGCCACCAGCGCCTCCATGGCCCGGGCGTGCCAGTCACGGTCGGCCTCGACGGCCGCCAGCCGCTGCTGAAGGTCCTCAAGGCGAACGGCCGGCCCCTCGGACGTAACGGATGCGCTCACGACAACCTCCCTGCCGAGGGCGAGGCCGGGCGCGGCGCCCGCTGCCATACCGTGGCCGGCGGCGGGGCTCGGAGGACGCCCTCCGCAAAGGTCCCATCGACCGCACGGCGCGAATCGGCCAGAGCAAAACCCGGCGCCCGGGGCCGCGCGGCGTCTCCGCCCGGCCGACCGTGCGGCCTATCCGTTGACACCCGCCCGGCGGGGGGCCTAAGATGCACGTCATGCCCGCCCTTGGCGCGGGCCATCGTTTGCGTACCGTCCGCCTGCCCGCGCGGCAGGCCTGTCGGGGGAGCCCGTGCCCGCATCCCGCCCAACCGTCGCCTCCGCCCGCTCCGCGGCCGCCCTGCGCCGCGCCGAGGCGGTGATGCCGGGCGGTGTCTCGAGCCCCGTCCGGGCCTACGGGGCGGTCGGCGGCTCGCCGCCCTTCATTGCGCGCGGCCGGGGATGCACCCTCACGGACGTCGATGGCCGCACCTACCTCGACTACGTCATGAGCTGGGGACCGCTCATCCTCGGCCACGCCGACCCGCGCGTCGTCGAGGCCGTCGAGCGGGCCCTGCGCGACGGGGCCAGTTTCGGCGCGCCAACCGAGCGCGAGATCGATCTGGCCGAGCGCCTCGTCGAGGCCGTGCCGGCGGCCGAGAAGGTCCGCTTCGTCAACTCCGGCACCGAGGCCACCCTGGCCGCCGTCCGCCTCGCCCGGGCCGCCACCGGCCGCGACGGTCTCCTGAAGTTCGAGGGCGGCTACCACGGCCACGCCGACGCCCTGCTCGTCTCGGCCGGCAGCGGCGCCACCACCTTCGGCACGCCCAGCAGCCCGGGCGTCCCCCAGGCGGTCGTCCGCGACACCCTCGTCGCCCCGTACAACGACCTGGCGGCCGTCGAAGCGGTCCTGGCGGCCCATCCGAAACGCGTCGCCGCCGTCCTCGTCGAGCCCGTCGCCGGCAACATGGGCGTGGTGCCCCCCGCGGCGGATTTCCTCCAGGGGCTCCGCCGCCTCTGCGACGCCGCCGGCGCCCTCCTCCTCTTCGACGAAGTGATGACCGGCTTCCGCGTGGCGCGCGGTGGGGCGGGCGCGCGGTACGGCGTGCGGCCGGACCTCGTGACCCTCGGCAAGGTCATCGGCGGCGGCCTGCCCGTCGGCGCCTACGCCGGCCGCGCCGACCTCATGGACCAGGTCAGCCCCGTCGGGCCCGTCTACCAGGCCGGCACCCTCTCGGGGAACCCCCTGGCCATGGCCGCCGGCCTCGCCACCCTCGACGCCCTGGCCGAACCGGGCGCGTACGAGCGGCTGGAGACGGCGGGGGCCCGCCTGGAGGCCGGCTTGGCCGACGCGATCGCGGCGACGGGCGCGGCCGCCCGCGTCCAGCGCGTCGGCTCGATGCTCGCGCTCTTCTTCACGCCGGGGCCGGTGACGGATTACGCGTCGGCCCGGGCGTCGGACACGGCGGCGTTCGGCCGCTTCTTCCACGGGATGCTGGAGCGCGGCATTGCCCTGCCGCCCAGCCAGTTCGAGGCCTGGTTCGTCAGCCTGGCCCACAACGAGGCGGCGCTGGACCGGACGATCGAGGCCGCCCGCGGGGCCCTGGAGGCCGCGACCGCCTGACGGCGCGGCCACACAAGGAGCGAAACCCATGGCAATGGAACCGAAGCGTGAGGCGGTCCGGCTCCCCAACCCGGGGGCTCAGCCGTTCGTCAGCGCCCTGAAGACGACCCGGTTCTTCGCGGTGGTCTTCTTCTGGATCACGATGATGGCGCTGCTGGTGCACCTGGCGGCGTTCGTGGCGGCCGAGTGGGTGGGCCTGTACGACGAGCCCGCCCCCGAAGCCGCCGAAGCCCCCGAAGCCGCCGACGCCGCCGACGCCGAGCCCGCCGCCCCCGTGGCCACTGCCCCGGCCGGCGAGGAAGGCGCCCCCGCGGCCGAGCCCGCCGAGGGGGCCGCTGAGCCGGAAACCGACGCCGGGGCGCCCCCCGAGCCGGATGCCGCGCCCGAACCCGAACCGGAACCCGAGCTCGAGCCGATGACCGCCGAGACGCCCATGACCCCGTCGGAGTGGCGGGCCCTCTCGGCCAAGGTCCTCGTCCCCGTCCGGATGCTCGGCATCGTCACGGGACCGCTGCTCTGGCTTTCGCTGTTCCTGTACCTGCAGATCGGCCTTCTGGGGCGGCTGGCGGGCATCCGGCAGCTCACCCGGGCGGTGTTCGTGACGCTGCTCTTCCTGGCGACGGCCTTGCCCTGGTGGTACGTCTTCCCGGACATCGACGTCGGGGCGTTCTTCACGTTCGACTCGCTGCTGGCGGCCCAGGCCCGCTACCAGGCCGCCCCCGACGACGACACCGGCGCCATGGCCTGCTACTTCGGCCGCTACTTCGTCCTGCCGGTCGTCTCGTTCGTGCTGCTGCTGGCGGCCGGGCTCCAGTTCGCGAGCGGGTACGGCGAGTCGGTGGTGGCCAACGAATAGACGGGAGACGCGCCGATGATCCGGTTCCGCTGCCCGAAGTGCGACTCGCAGATGGAAGTCGACGAATCCTTCGCCGGCCGCCCCGCCCGGTGCCCGACGTGCGGCGTGGAGCTGCGCGTCCCGAAGGCCGAGACGCCGCGCGCCGACACACTCGGCCCCGGCCACCCGGGCGCCACGGCCGTCCGCGTGGGCGACGAGATCGTCGAGGTCTCCCCGCCGGTGGAGACGATGGCCATCGTCAGCCTGGTGTTCGTGGCGGGAGGCGTGGCCGCGACGGTGCTGATCACGTTGTTCCTCGGCGACATGTTCTTCCTGCCCGCGTGGGTACTGGGCATGGCCGTGGGGGCGGCCCTCGCGCTGCTGGGCGCTCTGACGGGCCTGCCGGCCTACCACACCATCCGGCGCAGCCGCGGCCTGAAGCGCGGCCGGCTGCTGGCGTTGATCGGCATGCTGGGGGGCGCGGCCGTGTTCCTGGTGTGCGTGGCCGGGGCCATCGTCGGCTTCGCCCGCCACCGCATCCAGCAGCACACCTGCGAGGAGAACCTCCAGGCCGTCTACGCCGCCCTCGAAGCCTACGCCAAGGACCACGACGGCGTCCTCGTGCCGCGCAGCCTCGAAGACCTCGCCCGCAAGGACTACCTCGACTCCATGGAGTACCTGACGTGCCCGGCCTACCGGGTCAGACTGGGGACCGTGACGTACGTCCTGTACGTGAGCGAGCCCTTACCGCGCCTCAACGACCCGCGGTTCCCGCCGGACCTGATGATCGTCAGCGACGGCCCGCCGCACAACGCCCACAGGGACGGCGAGGTCCGCGTCCTGCAACTCAACGGGGAGATTCGCCGGGTGCCGGCCGGCAAGTGGGCGTCGTATCAGAACGAGCAGCGCCGCATCCGCCACGACATCGCCCAGGAAGCCGCCGACCGGGCCCGCCTCGAGGCCGCCGGCGTGGACCCCGACGAATGACCGAGCACCCGCCGCCCGAATCGGTGCCCGACGAGCCGCCCCTTTCGCCGTGGGCGCGGCCGGTGGGGTGGCTGCTCGTGGCGCTGCCGATCGCGGGCCTGGCGGTGCATGCCTTCCTGATCGTCGCGACCCCCGGCGACCTGGCCTTGGCGTACGTCAAGAGCCGCGGCCTGTTCGTGGTGGCGATCGTGGGCCTGGGGAACCTGGCGGCCGTGTGGGCGCTCTATCGGCGGACAGGCCTGAGGCGGCTTTTGGCCGCCCGGATCCTGACGTACCTGTGGCTGATCTCGTCCGCCCTGCTTCTCGGGAAGGCGTACCCGGACCAGTTCCTCTGGTCGGCGTGGCTCTGACCGCGGGGGGGGGTCGGCGACATGATGCGGATGAAGGGAGACCCGATGACCACCCGTCGCGCATTCCTCCAGGCCACCGCCGCCGGCGCCACCGCCGGCCTCGTCGCGCCGCGCTTGCTCTCGGCCGCGGAGGGCGGCGGGGGTCACGGCCCGCCGCGGCCGCCCAACATCGTCTGGATCTCCGCCGAGGACATCTCGCCGACGCTCGGCTGCTACGGCGACGCCTACGCCACCACGCCGCACCTTGACGCCTTTGCCGCCCAAGGCGTCCGCTACGACCAGGCCTTCACCCACGCCCCGGTCTGCGCGCCGGCCCGGAGCGGCATCATCACGGGCATGTACCCGAGCACCCTCGGCACCTCCTGGATGCGGTGCCACGGCTGCCCGCCGCCCGAGGCCATCTGCTTCCCGGAGTACCTGCGGGCCGCCGGCTACTTCTGCACGAACCGCTCGAAGACCGACTACCAGTTCCCGCCGCCCGAGTCCGCCTGGGACGAGTGCGACAAGGACGCCCACTGGCGGCACCGGCCCGACGCGGCCCAGCCGTTCTTCTCTGTCTTCAACTTCACCATCACGCACGAATCGCTGACGCGCCAGTGGACGCCCGGCAAGCAGGACCACGCCCCCGCCGAGGCGCCGGTCCCACCGTACTACCCCGACACGCCGGAGGTCCGCCAGAACATCGCCTGCTACTACGACCGGATGACGGAGCTCGACCGCCTGGCCCAGGGCGTGCTCGAGGCGCTGGAGGCCGACGGCCTGGCCGAGAATACCATCGTCTGGTTCTGGGGCGACCACGGCTGGGGCCTGACGCGCGGCAAGCGCTGGGTGTACGACTCGGGGCTGCGGGTGCCGCTGATGATCCGCGTGCCCCAGCGGTACCGGGCGTGGGCGGGAGGCGGCGACGCGTCGCGGGTCGCGCCCGGGAGCGCCGAGAGCGCGTTCGCCCGGTTCATCGACTTCGCCCCGACGGTGCTCAGCCTGGCGGGGGTGCCCGTCCCGCCGCACATGCAGGGCCGCGCCTTCCTCGGACCGCAGACGGGTCCCGAACCGGCGTTCATCTACGCCGCCCGCGACCGCATGGACGAGACCACCGACTGCATCCGCTCGTGGCAGGACAAACGGTACAAGCTGATCCGGAACTTCATGCCGTGGCTGTCGCGGGGCCAGCACATCAACTACATGGACCGGACGCCGATCCTCCAGGAAATCCGCCGCCTCGACGCCGCCGGCGACCTGGAAGGCCCCCAGCGCCAGTACATGGAGCCGACGAAGCCGGTCCGCGAATTCTACGACCTGGAGGCCGACCCGCATGAGATCCACAACCTGGCCGACGACCCGGCCCACACCGAGCGGATCGCCCGCATGGAGATCGGCCTCTTCGAGCACCTGAAGCGGATCGGCGACGTGGGCCTGATGCCCGAGGCGGAGTTCGACGCCCTGAAGGGCGGCGGGCGGACCACGCCCCCCTGCGTGAGCGCCGCCGCGAACGACCCCGGCCGCGTCACCCTCGCCTGCGCGACGCGGGGCGCGTCCATCGTCTACCGCCCGAAGACGGGGAAGGGGCGCGGCAAAGGCCGGTGGCGGCTCTACCACGAGCCGCTCACCCTCGGCGCCGACGAGACCGTCGAGGCCATGGCCGTCCGCCTCGGCTATGCCGACAGCGCCACGGTGACCTTCTCCCGCGACAACCTGCCGCCCGACCCGGAGCCGCTGCCCGACCCGTCGGCGACGTGGCGGCAGGACCTCGACGCGAGCGGCACGATCGAACGCCTCCTCGCCCTCAAGGCCTGGGACGGCCGGTGGCGCGAGGCCGTCGATACGTACCTGGCGGCCCTGAAGGACCCGAGCGGCCCCGTCCGCTACTGGGCCGTCGTCGGCCTGCACCGGGCCTTCGCCGAGGGCGACCCGCCTGACGCCGTCCGCGAGGCCCTGGCCGCCTGCCTGGACGACCCCGCGGTGTCGGTGCCGGTGGCGGCCGCCGAGGCGATGGTCGTCTGGGGCGAGGCGGAGCGCGGTCTGGAGGTGCTGGTGGCGTGGCTGGACCACGACCTGGAGAAGGCCCAGTACCTGGCGGCCGTGGCGCTGGAGGCCCTGGGCGAGAAGGCCCGCCCCGCCTTGCCGCGCATGAAGGCCGCCCTCGGCGGCCTGGCCCGCTACCCGCAGGACATGCTGGAACGCGCCGTCAAAAATCTCGAAGGCAAGGGCGCGTGAACCGCACCCCCCGCTACCGCGGCGGGCGCTGGAAAATCTCCCAGTGCGGGACCACGCCGCACCGAGCCGCCCAGGCACCGTACGCCGACGCCATCCGCTTGACCCGCTCGGGGTCTTTGTCGGCGAGGCTCATGAGCTCCGTCCGGTCCTCGACCATATCGTAGAGCTCCCACGGCCCGAGGTCCTGCTTCGGGTTCCGCCGGTCGCCGGGCACGTAGTGCGAGACGAGTTTCCAGCGCCCGTCGCGGACCGCCCGGTTCCCGACGTGTTCCCAGAAGATCTGCCGCCCTTCGTCCGGCTCGCCGCCTTCCATGTACGGGACGAGGCTCTCGCCGGCGAGCGGCGTCGTGGGCGTCTCGTGCCGCGCGTCCGGGTAGCTCGCGCCGGCGGCCTCCAGGCACGTCGGCATCACGTCGACCACGTGGGCCAGCGCGTGCGTCACGCTCCCGGCGGGGAGGCGGCCCGGCCACCGGGCGACGAGCGGCGTCGCGATGCCCCCCTCGTGCGTGTAGCTCTTGAAGTATCGGAATGGGATGTTGCTCGCGTTCGCCCACGGGCGGCCGTAGCTCTGGTAGGTGTCGCGCGGCCCGGGGTCGATCGACGGCGTGTTGCCGAAGTGCACCGGCCGCCCGTCGCGCGTCGTCGTCCACTCGCGGTCGGCCTGGCCCTGGCCGATGCCTTCGTGGCACCCGCCGTTGTCCGAGAGGAACATCACCAGCGTGTTGTCCGCGACGCCCAGCTCGTCCAGCGTCCGCAGCACCCGCCCCACGCCCTGGTCCATCCGGTCGACCTGGGCCGCGTAGACCGCCATCCGCAGGTCCATCCACGCCCGCTCCTCGGCCGGCACATCCTCCCACGGGGGACAGGCCTCGTCGCGCGGCGAGAGGCGCCACGCCCCGTCCATGAAACCCTGGCCCATGAGCCGCTCGTACCGCTCGCTCCGCAGCGCGTCCCACCCGGCCGCGTACCGGCCACGGTAGCGCTCGATGTCCTCCGGCATCGCGTGCAGCGGCCAGTGCGGCGCGGTGTAGGCCACGTACTGGAAGAAGGGCTGCCCTTGGCGGACTGACTCGCGGATTTGGCGGCAGGCGTGTTCGGCCACGGCGTCGGTGTAGTACCAGTCGTCGCCCAGCGGCTCGATGAAGTCGTAGTTCTTCATGAGCGGCTTCGGGTTGAAGTAGCTCCCCGCGCCGGCGGGCGTCCCGAACCAGTCCGCGAACCCACGGTCGGGCGGCAACGGTCGCGTCGGGTCCGGCACCGACCAGTCCGTCGGATCGTTCCGGGCGAACGTTCCACCGCAGTGCCATTTGCCGCTGATCGTCGCCCGGTACCCCGCCGGGGCGAGGGCCTCGGCAAGGGTCACGCACCGGTCGGTCAGGTACCCCTGGTAGGCCGGCAGGCCGTGGTCGCCGACCATGTGGCCGACGCCCGCCTGGTGCGGGTACAGGCCCGTCAGGATCGACGCCCGCGTCGGGCAGCACCGGGCAGCGTTGTACGCCCGCGTGAACCGGACGCCGCCCGCGGCAAGGCCGTCGATGTGCGGCGTGGCGATCTCGGACCCGTAGCAGCCGATGTCCGAGAACCCCATGTCGTCGACGAGGATGAGCACGATGTTCGGGGGGGCGGGCGCCTCGGGCGGCATGACGAGTCCTTTCGCTGGCGTGTACGGTACGCGGCCAGCCTAGGCGCTTCGCGGGACCGTGGCAAGCGAAAGCGCCCCCGTCGGCGGCGAGGCCTATTTCCCCTGGGCGCGGACGTGCTCGTCGCTGGTGGCGGCGGACGGGCGGTTGCTGATGCGCGGCAGCGACGCGCTCTACTGCTACGACCTGCGCAAGGCGCCGACGCCATAGGCGGCGCCATGCGCCCTGTCGAGCCCGCCGGGGAAGCGGCGGGTCACGCGCCCCGGCCCCCTGGCTTGCCGGCGCGCGGCGCCAGAGGGCGGGGGCTCAGGCGTCGTCGGCCGGTTCGGCGATTCCCTTGAACAGCCGCCCCTCGAACATCCGGTTCCAGCCCGTCCAGCGCCGGTCGGTGTCGGGGTCCTGGCCCACTTCGCGGAAGAAGGCGTGCAGCTTCGCGTCGATGTTGTCCAGGTGGTGGATCAGGAACGCCTCGGCCGTCATCGGCAGCTTCGGGCTTCCGAACGCGTACTCCCCGTGATGCGCCAGCACCAGGTGCCGCACCACGTCCGCCAGCGGTTCCGGGAACTCCGTCCCGGCGGCGCGGACGGTGTCGATCTTCGCGTTCAGCATCATCAGCCCCTGGACCAGGTGCCCGACCAGCCGCCCCGCGTCCGTGTAGCCGAGGGCCTTCTCGTAGGCCAGTTCCTCGACCTTCCCCAGGTCGTGCCAGAAGACGCCCACCAGCAGCAGGTCGCGGTCGAGGTCCGGGTAGTGGCCCGCCACGAGCAGCGCGAGCTCCGCGACGCTCCGCAAGTGCTCGACCAGGCCGCCCAGGTAGGCGTGGTGGAGCTTCTCGGCGGCCGGGGCCCGCTCCAGCCTCGCGACCAGGGTCTCGTCGGCCCAGACGGCGTCCATCAGGGCCCGGAGCGGCGGGCGCTCCACCTGGTCCATCACCGCCCGCAGCCGCGCCAGGTCCTCGGCCGGTTCGCCCGGACCGACGGGCAGGAACGCCTGAGGGTCGACCTCGTCCTCCCGCGCCGGCCGCATGGCCTCGATGACGAGCTGAGGCTTGCCATTGTACTCGCCGGCGCGGCCCTTGACGAGGACGAAGCCATCCTGCGGGATGGCCGCAAAGAGGGCCTCGGTGGCGTCCCACATGACGGCGGGGATCTCGCCGGTCCGGTCGCGCAGACGGGCCGAGATGAACAGGCCCCCCTTCTTCGTCGTCCGGAGGTCCTTCGAGGCGACCTGGTACACGCCCTCCACCAGCGCGCCCGGCACGGTGAGTTGATCAACGGTCATGCGTCCCATTTTCTATATGACCCTCCAGGTGGTTCTGGCCCATCTTGGCTCATGCGTGTAAGCGAATCTGGCGCCCGGCCTCCTCCACGCCCGCGCGCGTCGGCCTCCATGCCATGCTCAGTCCGTCTCCAGGGCACCAGGGACAGCCCGCCTGCCCATTCTTTGTATGACCCTCCAGGTGGTTCTGGCCCATCTTGGCTCATGCGTGTAAGGGAGTCTGGCGCCCGGCCTCCTCCACGCCCGCGCGCGTCGGCCTCCATGCCATGCTCAG
>CAYNLG010000064.1:0-5305 GCA_964397995.1 uncultured Anaerolineales bacterium | reverse complement strand
TCCGTCTCGCTCGCCCGTTCCAGGGCGGCGTAGGTATCGGCCAGGAGGGCCCGGGCGCGGTCCCAGGCCATCCACTCGACGGTCCCGTCGGCGAAGAGGACATGCACCGCCCCGGCCGACGGCGCCGCACCGCGAAACCGCTCGTACGCCAGCACGCGCGTGAACGGCTTCTCCCGGGCGACCTCCGGCACGAGCGGCACCAAGGCGTAGTCGGCGTCCGCGAACCCGCGCTCCAGGGCCGGGTTCCGCAGCCACGCCGGGTCCGCGACGCGCTCACCGAGGTCGGCCCACGCCTTCGGATACGCCCCCTCGGCCTTGTGGTGCGCGGCCACGGCGTCGTACAGAGTCCGCAGATGGTCGGCGCTCGCGCGGCGGCCCGCCTCGCGCAGCGCCCCGCCCACCAGGTGATCGACGAAGCCCTTCAGCACCTCTCGCCGCATGGTCACCCAGACGGCGTGGCGCGGCGTCGCGACCTCGTACAGGGGTCCGGCCTCCGCCGGCCGCACCCACGGCTCCGCCCCGAGCGTCGCGGGCAGGCCGGTGGCCAGCGGCCCGGCCAGGGCCTTGAGGGCGGCCGCCGCGGTCTCGGTCATCCGGTCGCTCTCCAGGGCCAGGGCCAGCCGCACCGCGCCCTCCGTTTGCCGCAGGTCCAGGACGCCGGCCAGCGTCTCGGCGTCGGCCGCCAGGCCGAAGAGATTCTCGTGGAGGGCGAGGGTGAAGAGGTCGCGCCCGGCCAACCCCGGCCGCACGGTCCGCTCACGCCAGGCCGCCAACTCCAGCCGCACGGCCTCCTTGAACTCCGGCGGCACACGGACGGCGAGCGTGGCGTGGCCGGGCTGGGCGAGGGCGCGGCGAAGCGAGCAGTCGTCGGGGCCGCCCGGGGCCGCCGGGCCCGTCTCGCGGGCCCGGACGAGGTCCGCCAGGTACCCCCCGCGCGCCAGCAGCACCGTCGTCGGGTTCGCCCGGATCATCCGCCAGCCGCCGGGCAGCGTCACCACGGGGCGCGGCAACCCGGGAACGCGTTCGGGCGGGGGGGCGTCCGGGGCGAGGGCCGCGGCGGTCGTCTCGCGGGCGAGTGTCAGGGCGAGGCCCAGCCGCACCCCCTCCGGCCGCCCGGCCTCGTCGTACGTCATCTTGGCCGCGAGCGCCACCTCCCGCACGTCCTCCTGCGGGTCCAGGGCGACCGGCAGCAGCCCGCGCAGCCGCCCGTACAGGCCGGCCCGCGGGTCGGCGAAGCGGACCCAGAGGAGCGTATCGGCGAGCTCCGCAAGGCGGACGCAGGCGGCCAGGTCGGCGTCGGCCGGGACGTACGCCAGGGCGTCGGCCTCCAGACCCAGCCGCGAGGGGACCTCGGCGACGGGCGGGGCCGGGGCGGGGCGCGCAACCGCGGCGAAGGCGGCGCCGGCGGCGACGGCCAGGATGCACAGGCACACTCGCATACGGTCTCCTGAAGCGGGCGGGCCGCATTATACCGGCCGCGCCCCCACGATGCACCCGCTTTGCCGCCCGCCCGCCACGCCGCCCGACCTCGCCCGGTGCTTGACCGGCCCGGCGGCGGGGCCGTACCATCATGGGGGAATGCTTACGCCCGGGAGGGGGGCCGCGCGCCCGATGCCCATGCCTGCCGCCATGACCAAACGCGAGCGCCTCGACGCCGCCATCGCCAGCCGCCCCGTCGACCGGCTGCCGGTGGCCCTGTGGCGGCACTTCTTCGACCGCGAAGGCAGCCGCGAGGGCCTCGTCGAGGCGATGCGGGCCTGGCAGACCGAGTACGACTGGGACTTCGTCAAGCTGAACCCCCGGGCGTCGTACCACGTGGAGGACTGGGGCTGCCGGTTCGACCCGTCCGAGTCGCCAACGCTGCCGCCCGTGCTCGTCTCGGCGGCGGTGCACGAGCCGGACGACTTCCGCCACCTGGAGCGGCTGTGGCCGGGCCATCCGGAGGGCGAGGGCCTGCGGTCGCCGGTCCTGGAGTCCCATCTCGGGGCGGTGGGCGACCTGCGGAAGGCGCTTGGGCCGGACGTGCCGATCCTGATGACCGTGTTCACGCCGATGGCGATCGCGGCGGAGCTGGCCGGCGGGCCGCAGGACCTGGCCGCCCTCGTGGCCGCCGACGCGACGATGGTCCACGTCGGCCTCCGGACGATCACCGACACGTTCGGCCACTTTGCCGCCCGCTGCATCGACGCCGGGGCCGACGGTCTGTTCCTCGCGACCACGCACACGGCCATGACGGTCAACTTCACGCGCGAGCAGTACGAGGAGTTCGGCCGCCCGTACGACCTGGAGGTGCTGGACGCGGTCGCCCACGCGCCACTCAACCTGCTGCACGTCTGCGGGGCGCGGGCGATGGTCAAGGACCTGGCCGACTATCCGGTGGCGCTGCTGAACTGGGACCACGCGGCCGAGGGGAACCCGGCCCTGCCGGACCTGCGGGCGGTGGCGCCCGAGGCGGCCGTGGTGGGCGGCCTCGACCGCCGCGCCCTAGCCCGGCCCGATGCCGCCGCCGAGGTCCCCGCCCGCGTCCGGGCGGCGCGCGCCGCCATGGACGGCCGCCCCTGGGTCCTTGGCTCGACCTGCACGCTGGAGCCGAAGACAGACGCGGCCGCGGTGGCGGCCGTCCGCGAGGCCGCCGAGACCCCCTGACCCCGCCGACCGACCCGGAGCCCCCCATGCCCGACCCGACCGAGTTGCCGGACCCCCGCGAGACGCTCTACGACGTCCTGATCGTCGGTGCCGGCATCGCCGGTTTGTCGGCGGCCATCTACACGACGCGCGAACGGATGGCCACGCTCGTCCTCGAGAGAACCATGCCCGGCGGGCAGATCCTCACCACCGCCCGCGTCGAGAACTATCCCGGCTTCCCGGAGCCGATCAACGGGATGGAACTGGCCGACCGCCTGACCCAGCAGGCGACGCGCTTCGGCGCGCGGATCCTCAATAACTCCGAGGTCACGGCCCTCGCCCCGGTCGGCGAAGGCGGCGACCGCGTCATCGAAGCCCGCGCCGGCGACGCCGTCTACCGTGGACGCACCGCCATCCTCGCCGTCGGCAGCGAGTACAAGAAGCTGAACGCCCCCGGCGAGAAACGCCTCACCGGCTACGGCGTCAGCTACTGCGGCACGTGCGACGCCCCCTTCTACGAGGGCAAACACGTGGTCGTCGTCGGGGGCGGCAACACGGCCGTCGACGAGGGCCTCCACCTCCTGAAGTTCGTGCGGCAGCTGACGTTCATCACGCGCGGCTCCGGCCTGCGGGCCGAGGCGGTGCTCCTGGAGGAGCTGGACCAGCACGGCGACAAGGTCGAGGTCCGCCCGCGGGCCACCGTCGACGAGATCCTCGGCGAGAAACACGTCGAGGCCGTCTGCATTCACAATATCGAAACGGGAAAGCGCGACCGCTTCGAGTGCGACGGGGTCTTCGTCTTCATCGGCCTCCAGCCCCTGACCGGGTTCCTGAAGGGGACGCTGGCCCTCTCGGACGCCGGCTTCGTCAAGACCGACAGTTGCCGCCTCGAAACCAGCGTCCCCGGCATCTGGGCCGCCGGGGACGTGCGCGGCGGGGCGATGAAACAGGCCGCCACCGCCGCCGGCGACGGCGTCATCGCCGCCCTCATGGCCAAACAGGCCCTCAGGGTGATGGGCCCGCCGTAAGGCACACCCCGCGCGGCGCGTGCGCCTTCATCCACTCGCCGACCGCCCGAAACGTCTCCGCCCGGCACGCCGGCGGCGCCACGCCCGCCGTCGTCAGGACGATCCGCCGCCGGTCCGGGCACGCCGCCAACTCGCCCGCGATATACCCCGTGATGCCCTCCAGCGGCGCGAGCCACGTGTTGACCCGGGTCCCGCCGACGAGGGTCTTCGAGGGGGCCAGCGTCCGCCCGTCCACCAGCCGCGTGTCCCCCAGCGACGGCGCCGTGAACGCCTCGATGCTCGCCGCCGGGATCATGTCGATGTCCGCCAGCAGCGCCTTCGTCTTGCCGCACATGTGCAGCTCGTGCATGCGGCCGGCGGCCTCGACGGCGCGGCCGACGTCGATGAGGTGGGGGAGGCAGAAGCGGCGGAACTGGGTCGGGCTGATCAGCGTCGTCGAGGTGTTCTCGACCGAGACGACCAGGTCCGACGGCGTCGCCTCCGCCACCGACCGCACCAGCGCCAGGTTCGCCTCGTGCATCAGGCCGATCAGCTCGTCCATCGCCGCCGGCGCGTCGGCCAGCATGTACGCCGTCTGGACCGGCCCGAGCACGTGCTCCACCAAGTGCATCAGCGGCGTCGTCCCCCAGCCGAGCTGCGTGATGCCCCGCTCGCCGAGGGCCGCGACCCGGGCCCGGGCCTTCGCCAAGGCGGCCTCGTCGACCGTGAGGCGACGGTCGGTGTAGAGCCAGCGGAAGGCCTTGAGGTCCGCGGCCGTCTTGACAGGGAACTCGACGGGGTGGTACGAGCGCGTCAGCGGGTCAAACCCCCAGCGCTCGGTGAGCACGCCGTCGGGCGTGCGATGGACGATGACGCGGTCGCCGCCGCCCGCGCGGGCGAGCGCCTCCTTGACCGTCGCGGCCCCCACGCCGTCTTTGGCGTCTTGCCGTTCTTCTTGCCCGGCGCAGCCGGGTCCTGGAGTGCGGCAATCTGAATCGCCGCCCTGCCGTTTTTCATGGACTGCGGCGGCCTCGACGCCGCTATGGCTGTCGTGGCTGTCTTCGCCGTTTTGGCTGTTTCGGCCGTTCCTGCCGTTTTCCTTCGCCGGTATTCCGCATTCCGCATTCCGGCTTTCGACATGCGGCGTCTCGACGCGTACGAAGCCCGGCACGCCGAAGATGCCGTCCGCGTGGATGAAGTCCAGCAGCGCCCGGTCACGGAGGGTGCGCACCGCCTCCGGCTGCGTCGTCCGCCACGTGGGGTTACAGACCTTGGCCCAGTACGGCACGCGATCGACCTCCCGGCCCGTGTAGGCCGCCAACAGCCGCTCCCGCGACGTCATCGCGTCATCCGGCCAGACCTTGCCGCCGTTCGTACCCGCCGTCTCCCGCGCCATCTTGCGCCTCCCGGTTTGTCCCCGGCCAGACTGTAGCCGCGCAGACCGGGCGAGGCAAGCAGGGGCAGCGATTACGCTGCGCACGGCGGACGTGTCCTTCCTTGCTGGCCCACCTGTGCCGGCATCCTCCTGCAATTTTTACTTGACAGGTGTGTACCGCCCTCGGTTTCTTGGACACTGGACTGACGGTAATCATGCCGCGACCTCGAGGGTCGAGCAAGCCTCTTTTCGGGCCTGGGCGGGCGTCCGGTAGCCGAGACGCTCCAGGATCCAGTGT
>CAYNLG010000063.1:20375-22226 GCA_964397995.1 uncultured Anaerolineales bacterium | reverse complement strand
TCCGGGCAGTAGAGACTCTCATAGCGACTGGGTCAAGTTCTGGGGAGCAGGCCAGGCCCGAAAAGAGGCTTGCTCCACGCGGGAGGTCGCGGCATGATTACCGTCAGTTCAGTGTCCAAGAAACCGAGGGCGGTACGGACCAGCAGCGTTTTTGAACTTCAAACTGACCGCACAATTGCTGATAATAGCCGCGAGGATGACGTGTGGCTATGGTAAGCATAATGATACTTGGAGAATTCGTCCACGACTTGGACCAAGTGATCATCGAGTTTGGGCCAGTTCAGATACGCTATTACGGCGTGTTGTTCGCGGCTACAGTCTTGCTGGGTTTCTTGTTTTGGCGGAAGCAGATGCTGCGAGGCCAGCACTCGCCCAAGGTGGCGGACGGCTTCTTGGGCTGGGGCGCTCTGGCGACGCTGGTCGGCGCGCGGCTGGGACACTGCTTCTTCTACAACCACGAATACTTTCTTAGCCACCCGGTGGAGGTTCTTTTCTTCTGGCGGGGTGGGCTAGCCAGCCATGGTGCCACTCTTGGCGTATTGGTAGCCATTATCCTTTATGCCAGGAAGAGCCACATCCACGTCATTGAGATGATGGACCGACTGTCGCTTTCAGCAGCCGTAGGTTCGGCCGGCATCCGGCTGGGCAACTTTTTGAACTCCGAGATCGTCGGTCGATCCACTGATGTGCCTTGGGCGGTGCGGTTCATGCATTTCAGCGACGGCGGTGCCGTGGCCCGGCATCCCTCACAACTTTACGAGTTCGCCATAGGGCTGTCCGTGCTTGGCTTGCTGATTCTCGCGGATCGGCTCGCTGGGCATGAGAAGCGTCCACTTGGTTTGATGGCGGGATTGTTCTTCATATTGTATTTTGCCGGGCGGTTTGGTGTGGAGTTCTTCAAGGAAGCTCACACCGATCTTCGGGAGACGACAGGTTTGACGATGGGCCAGTATCTCTCGATCATTCCGTTTCTCTTCGGCATCGGCCTATTGCTCTGGATGTTCTACAAGCGGATTCCCACGGAGCAAATAGCCGCAGAAGCCATACACAAAACGAGTGAGCGGATATGACCGCGTTGCTTTCGGGGCCGGCAACGTTTTCGAACTCGCGAGCCAAGGGCGAATCAATCACCGTGCGGATTCAACTCTGAAACGCAACAGGGGGTGGAATGCCTTCTCGCAGCACCTCGTGGGGCGTTCGGGCGATACTATAGGATACAAACCGACACCATCGTGAATGCCCCGGCGCCCCGTTTCCCCGGCCTTCGGGCGGCCGTTCCGACACCGCACGGGACCGCCCGCGTTCCAAGCTCCCTAGGCCTCTATGTCTCTGGAATTCTTCTGATGCCGCCGGTCGGTTCCGCGGCCGCGCGCCGTCCCGGTCGCCCTCCGATGCGCCCGGCCGCGCGTTTCTTGTTGACAACCCGCGCAGCCCGCCGATACCGTATGCGGGCGTTGAGCCGCCCGTCTGCGGCCGATCTTCGGGAGGGGAGTGTATGCGGACCACCGGACGTGCCGTTGCCCTGCTGGCCGCCTGGACGGCCTTCGTCGCCGCCGCCCACGCCGCGGCCCCCCCGGCCGCCAGGCCGCCGCTGAACCGCCCGGAGGCGGTTTTCCAGCGGACCTACTTCTTCGATGAGCAGACGCGGGAGCGGCTCGAGGCGGACATCCCCGCGCGCCAGGCGGCCCTGGTCGAGTACGGCGGCGCCTATATTCCTTCCTACACCTTTTTCAATGATATCGACAATGACCACGCCCATTTGACGACCCAGGACCTCCGCCTCTGGACGCAGATTCAGATCGACGGCGTCCACCGAATCTACGCGCGCGGCCTGATGCGGTACATCGACTG
>CAYNLG010000063.1:0-20365 GCA_964397995.1 uncultured Anaerolineales bacterium | reverse complement strand
CGCCCGCGGCTTCCGCCAGTATGACCTGGAGGGGATGAACCTGGAGGTGGGCTGGTACGAGCTGGACGCCGCCGCGGCCGCCCGGAAGATCGGCTGGGGCGAGTGGCCGCTGAACCTGACGTTGCGTCTGGGGCGGCAGTACGTGGAGGTGGGACGCGGTATCGTCCTTGGCGAATACCTCGATGGCGGAATGATTGAACTCGAGACCCGCGACGTCCGGGCCAACCTGTTCGCCGCCCGTTCCATCGAGAGTATGGACAACCGGGACCGCAGCGTCCCGGGGTTCACGCGGAGCCGGCGGAACGTCTACGGGGTCGAGGTCACCTGCCAGTCCGTCGCCAACCACCAGCCCTACGGCTTCTGGGTCTACCAGCGCGACTGGTCGGAGGAGACCCCGCCGGACCCGCTCCAGCTCTACCGCTACGACTCGCACTACGTCGGCGTGGGCCTGACAGGCGGCCTCGACGCGTGGACCCAATACGTGGTGGAGGCGGTCTGGGAGCGCGGGCGCAGCCCGGCCCACCTGCAGACGACCGACCGCGAGCGGATCCAGGCGTTCGCGTTCGACGCCGCGGTGACCCGGTATGTGGATCACCCGATGGACCCGGAGATCGCTCTCGAATACGCCTACGCCTCGGGCGACGACGACCGCGGCACCGCCACGACGGCCCTCTTCGGCAACACCGCCGGCACGCCCGACGAGGCGTTTCTCGGCTTCGGCTACGTCAATTCCGGCCTGGCCCTGGGCGCCCGGTTCACGAACCTCCAGTTCGTCCGCCTGGGCGGCCGCCTGACGGTCTACGAGAACAAAGTCAAGTGCGGGCGGCTCGACCTCGGCGGCAACTACTACTGGTTGTGGAAGGCCGACAGCCGCGGCCCCATCAGTGATGCCATGGCCGTCAAGACCAGCGCCGACATCGGCCAGGAAATCGACGTCTTCTGCGAGTGGCAGCTCTTCTCGGACGTGGCCCTGTCGCTCCACTACGGCCGCTTCCACCCCGGCCAGGCCTACCTCGACCGCCAGCCGCGCGACTTCGTCTACGGGGCCATCACGTTCAGTTTCTGAACGCCGCGCGACCCTGGGATGCCGCCCGGATTCCGACCGCCCCGGCCGGCCTGCAGGCGTGGCCTGCGAGCGGGGGGCGTGTCGCGTGGATGCCGCCTGAACCGCGCCAGATCGCCGTTTTCAGCGCAGAAAAAAGGCACGCAGCTTGGCGGAACCACGTGCGAAGCCCCGGGACGGGGCGGACCCCGCCCCGGGACGTGTCCAACCTGCTCAGGATGTGGCCGAAGCGGCCGGCCTACAGGTCGTACGGCCGAACCGTACCGCGCTTGTTCGCCTTGGCGCGAGCGACGGCGTCCTTCAGCATCTCAACGACCTTGTCGTTGACGGCGTCGGCAAGCGACCCGTCGGCCCGCATGTCCGCCGCCTTGATCACTTCCTTGACCCGGCTGGCAACTACCACCGCTTTGTCGGCCATGGATTCTCCCCTTCCACTGGTTCAATGCGACAGGTGTCCACGTCCCGAGACGCCAGGGGAACCCGTTCCCGAGGCGTCCATGAGCCCCGTATACGTCCGGGGCGGGCTTCTGTCAATAAGATTAAGGGGCCGCTGCCGTCCCGTGCAAGCACTTTCTGGGGGGTTTTCCCGGGGTTCCGTGCGCGGCCTCCGGCGGCCCGTACCTTGACGCGGGCCCCTCGATGGTCAATACTGCCGTACTCGTCGGCCGAAGCCGGCGGCAACGGATGCCTGCCTGCGCAGAAGAGAGCGAAAGGAGACCCCCCGATGCAGAAGGACCCGAAAGGCCTGCTGGACCAGATGAACAAGCGCAAACCGGAACTCCGCGACGGCGTCCCCGAGGTCATGAAGGGCTTCGCCACCATGCTCCAAGCCGCCGAGAGCGACGGCGACCTCGACCACAAGACCAAGGAACTGGTCACCCTGGGCATCGCCATCGCCATCCGCTGCGACTATTGTATTGCCGCCCACGTCCAGGCCTGTCTGAAGGCCGGGGCCACGAAGCAGGAGATCGTGGAGGTATGCGGCGTGGCGATCGCGATGGGCGGCGGGCCCAGCTACACCTACGCCACGTTCGTCCTCGACTGCGTCGAGGCGTTCAGCGAGTAGCCGCCCGCCCGGGCGGGCCCGGGCGCGGCTTTCGCACATTTTCACGGAACTTTCATGCCCCGGCAAACCTCAACCCTTGAGGGGCATGGTATGCTGCCGGCGGTGTGCCGGGGCCTTCCGAGGCCCTACACACGAATCGAACAGAAGAAGGCTCAAGGCCCGGCCAGGCCGTCGGCCGATAGCCTCTATGAGCCGCGAGGGTATGCGGCCGCGCCCGACTGGGCCGCGCGCCGCCCTGCCGCACGAGATGAGGGGAGTCCGTTTCATGGGTCGCCCGCACCGTATCCTCGGTGCCCTTCTGGTCGCCGCCGCTGCGCTGGCGGTGCTGACAAGTCCGGCCCGCGCGGCCCGGGTGGTGACGACGTCCGGGCAGGAGTTCACGGGCACGCTCACCGAGGAGACCGATGATAAGGTCGTGATCCAGACCATGAGCGGGTCGGTCGTGATCCCGCGCTCGTCCATCGCCGAGATCGACACCGGCCGCAAGGACACCGGCCCGAAGATCGTCCCCGTCACGATCGACCCGCTGAAGGCCCAGGAGGCCTTCCAGGAGGCCCGTGAAAGCATTGCGGCGGGGAAGTGGGTCCGGGCGGGGTCGCTTCTGGAGGGGCTTCTGAAGCTCGATGCGACGGCGTTTCCGCACGAGAACCGCCTGACGGCCACCGGGGCGCTCATCACCTGCTACCTCCATCTGAAGGACGCCAAGGGCGCCGTCGTGAACCTGTCGCGCCGCGCCCACCTGGCCGCCGGCGAAAGCGACAAGCGCCGCCTGCTGGCGGCCGCCGAGGCCCTGGAAGAGGCCCAGGCACCCACGGTCGGAGACACCGTCGTCAATACGTTCGAAGGCCTGATGAAGGCGGCCATGCCGTGGAAGGCCGACCAGGTCCGCGACAAGGCCGTGGAGATTGCTGCGGGGGCCACCGGCCTCGACAAGTACGAGGCCATCCAGGAGGCCATCCGCAATGCCACGGAGCGGCTCAAGAACGCCGACCTGTACGTTCCGGGCTACGCCGCCAAACACCGCGAGGCCGTGCTGAAGGCCCTCGTGGACAACATCGTCGGCGCCGCCCGCCGCGCGGTCGACATCTGCACCGAGGAGCGCGAGGACCTCAGCCGCTACTGGAAGACCAGCGCCGCCAGCACCAAGGTCGCGCGGCTCTACAACGAGAGGGCCGGGCGGTACCTCCGCCGCCGGGCCCAGGCCGAGGGCGGCGTCCGAAATCTGACGCGGCTGGCGGCCGAGGAGCCGATCGAGAAGATGTTCGACGGCGGCGAGGTCGGCAAACTCCTCGAAAGCCTGGAAGACCTCGAATACCACCTCCGAAAACCGGGGATGCAGGACCGCTACAAGATCGAACTCCGCCGTGCAGGCGGCTACTAGCCGTCTTCGTCCCCCCCCCCTGCCTCGTCGCGCCCGGTGCACAAACGCCGCGGACAGACGGCCCGCCATCGCGTACAATCAGGCGGCCGCGGGCGCCCGCGGCCCCGTTCCGCGTAGTGGGAGGTCCGGCATGTCGCGATCCGTCTTCGCCTGTCTCGTTGCCCTTGTGCTGGCCGCGGCCACACGAGCCGATACGCTGACGCTCACGAGCGGCAAGGTCCTTACGGGGACGATCCAGCATCAGGACCAGTTCAAGGTGGTCCTGGTGACCGATGCCGGAACGCTGACCATCCTGCGCGGCGACATCAAGGCCATCAACGCCGAGCCGACCGAGAGCGGGTTTGAGCCGATCCTGGCGGCCCGCGTGAGCCCCGCGGGGGCGGAAACCGCCTTCCACGAGGCCAAGGCCGCCCTGGCCAAGAAACGGTGGCGCGAGGCCGGCAGCCTGCTCGAAGGCCTGCTGGAACTCGATGACAAGGCGGTCGGCGACGCCCGCCGGGCCGAGGCCGCCCGGGCCGCCGTCCCCTGCCACCTGCAGAACGGCGACCCCCGCAGCGCCTCGCGGAACCTGGTCGTGGCGGCCAAGCTGGCCGTGGACGAGATGACCCGCCGCAAGATGTACGCCGCCGCCGAGGCCCTTCGCCGCGCCCAGGGCCCGCGCATCGGCACCACGGTCGTCCGGACGCTCGAAGAGGCCCTCGAGGCCGGCGCCGCCTGGAAAGCCGACCAGATCCTCCAGGAGGCGCGGGGCCTGGCCGGCCGCCAGACCATGCTCCAGGACTATGCCCGCGTCGACCGGGCCATCGAGTCGATCGAGGAGCACCTGCGCAAGGCCGACGTCTACGTCCCCGGTTTCAGCCGCCAACACGAGAGCGAGGCCATGAAGGGCCTGGCGGGGAACTTCATCTCCGGGGCGACCAAGGCCGTCTCCATGAGCCGCCAGGAACGCGAGCACCTGGAAGACCTGCGGGTCGACCGCTTCAAGGGCCGCGCCCACGCCCTCCATTGGAACGGGATCGTGAAGACGTACCACGCCCGGCGCGTGGCGGCCATCGAGGCGTTGCAAGTGCTGGCGGGGCAGTCGGAGCTCCGGTCGCTGTACGACGAGTCCGAGCGGAGCCGCCTTCTCGACGAACTCGCGAAGCTCGAATTCTTTGAGGACACGGGCGAGCGGATCGCCTGCCTGGGGGTCGTGTCGCACCGCGGCTGGGGACGGTATGGCCGCTGACAGGCCCTGATCCGCCCTAATCCGCCGCTTTGACGGCCACCGCCCCGGCCTCGTCCGCCTCCGGCGTCACCGATCGGTCCGGTGCGATGTGCCGCGCCCC
Source organism: uncultured Anaerolineales bacterium (assembly GCA_964397995.1). Lineage (GTDB taxonomy): Bacteria > Planctomycetota > Phycisphaerae > FEN-1346 > FEN-1346 > CAYNLG01. Next base: position 15,527 of record CAYNLG010000063.1, on the reverse strand, counting down.
CCACACGTACAGCACCCCGCCCAGCGCCACCAGGGCAAAGAGGGCCGACATGCCCAGCCAGTGGACCACCCCCGCCGCCAGGAGCGGCAGCAACGTCAGAGGGCTGGTAATCGTGTTGGCGAAGCCGACGTAGGACGGCCGCCGGTGCGGCGGGGCGCAGGTCAGCAGGAACCGCTGGCCGCCGATCACGCTCGCCTGCAGGGCCACCCCGAACGTCGCCAGGGCCAGCAGATACACCATGATCGGCAGCGTCAGCTGGACCGTCGTGAAGGGAATCGGCACCGCAAAGGCCGTCGGCACATGCGGGGCCGCCAACGCCAGCAGCGGGCTCACCGTGAACGCCGCCCCCGACCCGAGCAGGCAGACCCGGTAGCCGTAGGTGTCGCCGACGGTGCCCCAGACGGCGGCGGAGACGACGCGGCTGAGCTTCAGGGTGCCGATCATGATGCCGCCCAGCACCGCCACGGAGACGCCCGTCCCGGCCACTTCGAGCTGGGCCTTGCCGTAGGGGATGAAAAAGGCCAGCGTCAGGAAGCAGATGCGGAACGCGACCCGCAGCCAGAAATACATCCGGTAGCTCCGGTCCTCCCGAAGCCACCGCAGCCCCCGCCGCAACGACTGGCCCAAGGTCGTCCGCTCCCGGGCCCGGGGCCCGTCGCCCTCGCGGACGAACCAGAAGAGGACCGTCCCGGCGACCATGAGCGTCCCGCCGACGACCGCCAGCGTCAGGTACGCCCCGGCCCCCTCCTCGGCCGAAAGAATCGGCTGGATGACGAGGAACCCGACGGCCACCGAGACCGCCCCGCCGAAGAAGTTCCTCAGGCCGAAGAAGCGGCTGATCCGCCCCGGGGGAATCATCCGGGCGGTCATGTCCATGAACGCGACGTGGCCCGACCCGCCCAGCATGCAGGAAACAAAGAACACGCCGTAGAAGAGCGCCAGGCGGCCTGTCGTAACCCCGTCGGCCAGCAGCCAGAGCGTCCCGACCAGTCCCGCCAGGACCACCGCCCGGGCACTGGTCAGGGCGATGAAGGCCGGCCGCTTCCGCTCCAGGTGTTCCAGGCGGCTGCCGACCACGAGTTGCGGCCCGAGGGCCCCGAGCTTGTCGGCAATCGTCACCAGGGCCGCCAGCACCGACGCCAGGCCGGGCCGGTCGCCCACCAGCACCACCACCATGCCTACCAGGATGAGCTGGGGATGGATGAAGTCGCGGGCCGCTTCGCCGACCACCCCGCTAAGGAGCCCCAGGCCGAAGTTGCGCGGCAAATGGGCCTTCTGCTCGGGCGTCCCGTCGCGCGGCACCCGGGCGGGGCTGGCGCGGTCCTCCAGCGTGCGGCTCACCAGTGCGTCGTCCTTCCTGGCGCGCGGCCCCCGTGCCGCGCGCCCTTCGACCCTACTGGACGCCGCGGCGGAGGTCCAGCCCGTTGGCGGCTTTTTGCGGCCGCGGGGCCGAGAATTCGGTTGCACCGCCCCTCTGCAGGTGGCACGCTGGGACCGGTCCCCTGAGCCGCCATGGAGCCCCCGATGACCGACCTGTTCACGCCCCTTTCGCGAGACGACGTCGTGGCCGCCATCAAGCGCCAGAACCCTCCGCGTGTGCCGCTGGTCCGGGCGAAATGGTGGGGAGAAGGCCTCAAGGACGACCTCGGCGAAGCCGCCCTCAAGGACCTCGGAGCCCGCTTCCCCGAGGACACCGCCTTTCGCGTCGACAATCGCCTCGTCGACGTTTACCCGGCGGAGCTCTCTTGGTACGACGAGTCCCTCAAGGGCCGCGCCCACGACCAAGGCGTCCTGGACGACTGGGCCCAACTCGACGAGTACCTGGAGAAGCTGCCGGACCCGGACGGCCCGCGCGTCACCCAGGTTCTCCAGGAAGTGGCCGGCTGGGGCGAGACGGCGCGGGCCGACGGCCAGTACGTCCTCGCGGGCTGGTGGCGGCTCTTTTTCGAGCGGCCCTGGGGCATCCGCGGCATGCAGAACCTGATGATGGATTACTACCTGGCCCCCGACCAGGTCCACCGCCTCCACCGCGGCCTCTGCGACCACTACCTGGCCATCCTCGACCGCATCGTCCGCGAGCTGAAGCCCGACGGATTCTGGACAAGCGATGACCTGGGCAACCAGCGGCAGCTGATGGTGCGGCCGGAGCAGTTCCGCGAGTTCCTGCTCCCGTACTACCGCGAGATCGGCGCCGCCTGCCGCCGCCACGGCCTCCACTTCTGGCTGCACAGTTGCGGCAACAATACCGAGGTGCTGGCCGACCTGATCGACGCGGGGCTGGACGTGTTTCACCCCGTCCAGAAGCACACGATGGACGAGGCGGCCATCGCCCGCGACTTCGGCGACCGGCTCACCTTCCTCGTCGGCTTCGACGTCCAGCACACCCTCCAGGAAGCCGACCCCGACGGCGTCCGGGCCGAGGTCCGGTACCTGGTCGACACCTTCGACCGGCCGGACGGCGGCATGATGCTGGCCGCCGGCAACGGCATCGTGGGCGGCACACCCCTTGCGAACATCGAGGCCTTCCTGGACGAGGCCGTCCGCTACGGCGCCGACCACCGACGCGCCGTAGCCGCCCGCTGAGGACCCCTCAGACCGCTTCGGCGACGGCCGACGCCACGGCCAGCGCTTCGGTGTGGGTAATCGAGAGGTGCCAGACCGTGATGCCCAGCGCCGCCGCCTTCTCGGCAGCCCCGCCCGAGAGGCAAACCGTCGGGCGGCCGCCAGGAGCGTTGACCACCTCGATGGCCCGGAACGTGACGCCGCCCGTCCAGCCCGTGCCGAGGGCCTTCATGACGGCCTCCTTGGCCGCAAAGCGGCCGGCGAGGGTCTCGGCGAAGCCTTTCTTGCGGCGGCGGGCGTGGGCGACCTCGGCCTCGGTAAAGGTCCGCTCCAGAAAATGGTCGCCGTGGCGGTCGAGCATTCGTTCGATCCGCCCCACGCCGCACAGGTCCAGTCCGTGGCCGACGATCATGGAGGCGAGGATAGGCCCGCGGCGGCGGGCGGCAAGGGTTTTGCGCGACGGCACAGGTTTTTCTTGACGGACGCTCACCGGAAGGTAACGTAACCGGCCGGGAGAGTGGCTGTGCGTACCGGTCGCGCTTGATTGGGATTGGGTGGAGGACCCCTCTATGCCGAAGGCTATGCTTTTCATCGACGGGACGTGGCTGTACTACGGCTGCCCGCAGCTTGCCGAAGCCTACGGAAAAGACGACTACCACATCGACTTCGGGAAGCTCCCGCGCGTCTTGGCCCGCGAGGTCGCCCGCCGCATCGGCGCCGACGGCCTCGACGTCGTCCGAACGTACATGTTCGGGAGCTACGCGGGGAACTACGACCCGCAGGACGCCGACCTCGTGGGCCGACGCCTCGAGTTCTACGCCCTCCTCCGTGAGGAGTACCACTACGAGGTCGAAGCCTACCCGGTGAACTTCCACGGCCATCGGCTGCGGCGCGTGGACCGGGAGAACACCGACTTCGAGCCGAAGGAGAAGTGCGTCGACATCGCCCTGGCCTCGACCATGGTCCATCTGGGGGCCGTCCCGGGGGCCTACGACGTTGCCATCGTGGTCATGGGCGACCGCGACTTTATCCCGGCCCTCCAGACCATCCGCCGCATGGGCAAACGCGTCGCCATCGCCAGCATCAAGGGCTCGTGCGCCCCGGACTACAGCGACCCGGCCGACCCGAGCCGCGTCTCCGACGTCGATATCCTGTGGATCGACGACATGCTGAGCGAGCTGGAGCTGCGCTTTGAGCGGCACCAGCTGGAGTGCGAGTCGCCGGAGCACGAGGGCGACCGGCTCGTCTGGACCACCTTCCACCCGAAGGGCGGCCAGAAGTTCTACTGCCCCGAGTGCCGCGCCCGCTTCCAGGCCGAGAAGGAACGCGAGGCCTTCGAGGCGCAGGCGGCCAACGGCGGCCGGGCGCCCGTGGCCCCGTCTCCGAGCCGGGCCCCGAGCCGGGCCCCGGGCCGGGCGCCGGACCGGGCACCGGCGGCCAAGGCGCCGAAGGCGGAGGAGCCGGTCCCGTCGGAGGACAGCTTCATCGGCCGCATCCTCACCGGCCGCATCGAGAAGAAATTCGAGGACGGGGGCTACGGCTTCATCGCCGCCGAAAACGAGCAACAGTACTTCTTTCACCTCTCGTTCCTGAGCCGGGGGACCCGCTTCGACGACATCGAGGAGGGCACGCCCGTCCAGTTCGAGGTCGTGACCGACTCGAAGCCCGGCAAGGCCGGCAAGACCCGCGACGTCCACCGCGTGGACGTCGACGGCAACGCCCCCGAACCCCGCATCATCCCGCACAGCGGCCCCGCCCACGGGGAGGATGAGGACGAGTTCGAGGACGAGTTCGAGGACGAGTTCGAGGACGAGGAAGACATCTACGACGAGGACGACTACGAGGACCTCGACGAAGAAGACGAGACGGACCAGGAAGAGGACCTCGACGAAGAAGAAGACGAAGAAGAAGACGAAGAAGAAACCGAGGAAGAAGAAGAGGAGGGGTTCGGCGCCGGCATCCCCCTGGATGACGACGACGAGGACGTCGACGTCTACGACCCGGACGACTAGGTTCGGTTTGACGAATCGGGCGTCGGCACAGGAGGGTTCGTCCGTGGCCAAGCCGCCCAACATCGTCTTCCTTTTCACCGACGACCAGCGGTACGACACCCTGGCCGCCCTTGGCAACCCCGACATCCGGACGCCGACGCTCGACCGCTTGGCCGCGAGCGGCGTCACCTTCACCCACGCCCATATCCAGGGCTCGACCGTCCCGGCCGTCTGCGTCTGCAGCCGGGCGTGCCTGCTCACGGGCCGGAGCCTCTTCCACGTGCCGCGCAACATCGGCCCGGACCTCGCCCTGTGCCCGGAGGAACTCAGGAAGGCCGGCTACGAGACGTTCGCGACGGGCAAGTGGCACAACGGCGGGGCCTCGCTGGCCCGGGGCTTCACGGGGGGCGACCGGATTTATCTGGGCGGCATGTCGAACCACTGGCGGGTGCCGATCCACGACTTCCGCCCCGACGGCACGTACAGCCGCGCCGACGCCGAGATCGGCAAACAGCATTCCTCGGAGCTCTTCACCGACGCCGCCGTCCGGTTCCTGGAGCGGTACGAGGGCGAGAAGCCCTTCTTCCTGTACCTGCCGTATACGGCGCCGCACGACCCGCGGACGCCCCCGCCGCGCTTCGAGAAGATGTACGACCCGGCCGCGATTCCCGTGCCGCGCAGCTTCATGCCCCGCCACCCGTTCGACAACGGCGAGATGACCATCCGGGACGAGAAACTGCTGCCCTGGCCCCGCACGAAGGAGGCCGTCCAGGCCGAAATCGCCGCCTACTACGGCATGATTACCCACGCCGACGAGCAGATGGGCCGGGTGCTGGCGGCCCTGGAGGCGAGCGGCCACGACCGCGACACGATCGTCCTGTTTGCCGGCGACAACGGGCTGGCCGTCGGGCGGCACGGCCTGCTCGGGAAGCAGAACCTGTACGACCACAGCCTCCGCGTCCCGCTCATCGTGCGGGCGCCCGGCGCCGGGAAACCGGGGACGCGGTCGGACGCCCTCGTCTACCTGCACGACCTCTTCCCGACGGTCTGCGACCTGGTGGGCGTGCCCGTGCCGGCGACGGTGGAGGGAACGAGCCTGGCGCCGGTCCTCAAGGGCGAGACCGCGGGCGTCCGCGACGCCATCTTCGCCGCCTACCGCGGCGTGCAGCGGTGCGTCCGGACACAGCGATGGAAGCTCATCTGGTACCCCGCGGTCGGCCGGACGCAGCTCTTCGACCTGGACGCCGACCCGGACGAGCTCGACGACCTCGCCGGCCGCACGGAGTACGCGGCCACGCGGGCCGACCTGGCCAGCGGCCTGGCGGCGTGGCAGGAGACGCTCCGGGACGAGGCGCCGCGTGTGGCGGGGGGCTAGCCTCGGCCCCTCGCTGGACACCCCCTGCCCGCCCTGCTATAGTGCCGCCGCGCGGACGCAGAACCGCCCAGGACCCCGCGCCCCAACGTGTTGCCGCGAACCCCCGGACGCCGAAGGCCCCCGATGGATATCCTCCAGGACCTCACCCCCGCCCAACGCGACGCGGTCACCCACGTCGACGGCCCGCTGCTCGTCCTCGCCGGGGCCGGGAGCGGCAAGACCCGCGTCATCACCCGCCGCATCGCCTACCTGCTCACCCGGGATATCCCCCCGTGGCAGGTCCTGGCAATCACCTTCACGAACAAGGCGGCCGGCGAGATGCGCGAGCGGACGCACGCCCTGGTGCCCGAGGCCCGGCGGCCGCTCGTCTCGACGTTCCACAGCTTCTGCGCCCGCATGCTCCGCGAGTACGGCGAGGTCCTCGGCCTCGACCCCGGGTTCACGATCTACGACCGGGGCAACCAGGAGGCGGCCGCCAAGCAGGCGATCGGGCGGCTGGGGCTGGACGCGACGCACTTCAGCCCGCCGAAGTTCCTGGCCACCATCAGCCGCGCCAAGAACCGCCTCCAGCGGGCCGCCGACTACGCCGCCCGCCACAACAGCGACTTCACCGGACGCCGCGCCGCCGCCATCTACGAGGCCTACGAGGCCATCCTCCGCGAAGCCCGGGCCCTGGACTTCGACGACCTGCTGCTGGAGGTGGCCCAGGCGCTCCAGGCGGGCGGCGAGTTCCGCGACCTCCTCGTCGACCGCTTCCGCTACCTCCTCATCGACGAGTACCAGGACACCAACCACGCCCAGTACGTCATCGCCCGCGAACTGGCCGGCACGCGCCGCAACCTGTGCGCCACGGGTGACCCGGACCAGTCGATCTACGGCTGGCGCGGGGCGGAGCTCCAGAACATCCTCGACTTCGAGAAGGACTTCCCGGACGCCCGGGTCGTCCTGCTGGAGCGGAACTACCGGAGCACGAAGACGATCCTGGCCGCCGCCTCGGCCGTCATCGCCCACAACCACAGCCGCAAGCCCAAGGACCTGCACACGGAGAACCCCGCGGGGACGCCCGTGACGATCGTCCAGACGGACGACGAGGAGGCCGAGGCCGCCTCCATCGCCCGGCGCATCCAGGCCGCCCACGGTGAGGGCCTGGCATTCCGCGACCAGGCGGTTTTCGTCCGGACGGCCGCCCAGATGCGGGCCCTGGAGGACGCCTTCCGCCGCGCACGCCCCCCCGTCCCGTACGAGGTTATCCGCGGCGCGAGCTTCTACGACCGGCGCGAGGTCCGCGACGTCCTGGCCTACCTCCAGGTGCTCCACAACCCGGCCGACCGCATCAACACGCTCCGCGTCATCAACACCCCGCCGCGCGGCATCGGGAAGAAGACCGTCGAGGCCCTGGAGGCGTATGCCGAGGCCGAGGGCCTGGCCCTGGTGGAGGCGACGCGCTACGTCGCGGACATCCCGGACCTGCCGGCGCGCGGCCGGGCGGCGCTCAACCGGTTCGGGCAACTCATGGCCGCGCTCCGCGAGGTGCCGGCCGACCCGGTGGCCCCGCTCGTCGAGGCGGTGATGGAGGAGAGCGGGTACGCCGAGAGCCTGAAGGGCGGCGACGAGGCCGCCTCCCGCCTCGAGAACCTGGACGAACTCGTCTCGCTGGCGGCGTCGTACGACGAGCAGGCCGCGGCCGCCGCCGACCCCGCCGTCATCAAGCCCGGCCTCGAAGGCTTTCTCGAAACGGTCAACCTCTCCAGCGACCAGGACGCGTATGATGAGGAAGCCGACCGCGTGCCGCTGATGACGCTGCACGCGGCCAAGGGGCTGGAGTTCCCGGCGGTCACCATCGCGGGGTGCGAGCGAGGCCTGTTGCCCCACATCAACAGCATGGAAACGATGGACGAACTCGAAGAAGAGCGGCGGCTGTTCTTCGTCGGCATGACCCGCGCCAAGAAGCACCTGACGCTGACGTACGCCGACTACCGGCGGCTGCGCGGCCGCATGGACCGGTGCGTGCCCAGCCGGTTCCTCGGCGAGATTCCCGAGGCGGCCGCCCGCGTCGAGAACGAGCGGTCCGGCACGACCCCCGCCGTCTTCTCCACCGGCCAGGCGGGCTACCGCCAACCGGGCGCCCACCGGGTGGTCAAGCACAAGACCGACCCGGCGACGGGCCTGGCCGTCGGCGAGCGGGTGCGGCACCCGACCTACGGGACGGGCCACGTCCTCCGGTTCCAGACCTCGGGCGGGCGGCGGATGGTCCGCGTCCGCTTCGGCACCGTCGGCGAGAAGCTCCTGGACCCGCGCTATGCGCGGCTGGAACGCGTGGCGTCGGCCTGACCGGCGCCGCCTCTGTGAAAGGACCCCCACGATGGCCGAGACGCTGATCCGCTTCGAACACGAGGGCGCCCTGGCCGAGACGGTTGGCCACGAGCACGGCCTCTCGGACGCGGCCTGGCGCGAACTCGGGCGCGAGGCGAGCGACATCGTCGCCCACCTCAACGACCGCCGCGACGAGACCCCCTACCGGGCCCTGCCCACCGACGAGGCGCGCAACCAGCACCCGGCCATCGCCAAGAGCGCCGCGGCCAAGAAGGGCCGCTTCGACGACCTCGTCATCCTCGGCATCGGCGGGTCGGCGCTCGGACTGACGGCCCTCGCGACGGCCCTGCGGCCGCCGTTCTGGAACCACCTGCCCGCCCATCGCCGCGACGGCCACCCGCGCCTGTGGGTCATGGACAACGTCGACCCGGCCCAGTTCGCGGCGCTCGTCAACATCGTGGTCGACCCGAAGAAGACGCTCTTCAACGTCATCTCGAAGTCCGGCTCGACGGCCGAGACGATGGCCCAGTTCCTCGTGGTCCTGGAGCTCCTGAAGAGCTGCGTCGGCGACGCCTGGCGCGACCACCTCGTCGTCACCACGGACGCCAAGGCCGGCCTCCTGCGGCCCCTGGCCGACGCCGAGGGCCTCGAGAGCTTCGTCGTCCCGGACGGCGTGGGCGGCCGGTTCAGCGTCCTCTCGCCCGTCGGCCTCCTCGGCGCCGCCCTGGTCGGCATCGACACCGGCGGCCTGCTGGCCGGCGCGGCCGCCATGGACGAGGCCTGTACGAGCACGGACTTCGACGCCAACCCCGCCGCCCGCGGCGCCGCCGTCCAGATCGGCCTCTACCGCAAGGGCAAGCCGATGAGCGTCATGATGCCCTACGCCGCCGCCCTCCGCGACGTCGCCGACTGGTACCGCCAGCTCTGGGCCGAGAGCCTCGGCAAGCGGCGGCCCGACGGCACCCACGTCGGCCCGACGCCCGTCAAGGCCCTCGGCGTCACCGACCAGCACAGCCAGGTCCAGCTCTACCGCGAGGGGCCCAACGACAAGGTCCTCACCATCCTCTCCGTCGAGGACCACGACACGGGCGTCGTCATGCCCGATGCCGTCCCCGAGGGCATGGAGAAGCTCGGGTACCTCGCCGGCAAGACGATGGCCGAGCTCATGCGGGCCGAGGAGCAGGCCACCGTGTGGGCCCTGGCGCGGGTTTCGAAGCGGCCCACCGTGAAGACCGCTCTGCCGTCGGTCACGGCCGAAGCGGTCGGGGCGTTGCTGATGATGCTCGAGGTCCAGACCTCCGTCGCCGGCGAGATGCTCGGCATCAACACCTACGACCAGCCGGCCGTCGAAGCCGGCAAGGAGGGAACCCGGGCCCTGATGGGCATGACCGGCGATCTGGACCCGGCCAAGAGCGGCTTGCCGGAGGACCTGGCCACCTACGAGACCCTCCGCGACGCCATCCGGGGCGGATAGGGTGCCGGCGCTCGCCCTCCAGCTCGACCCCGGCCAGTGGCGGTTCGTCGTCTACATGGCCTGCATCGTGGCGGCCATAGCCGGCGGCTACGCCCTCTCGCGCCTCGGCTGGGTCCGGCGCGACTGGGCGAAGCCCATCATGAGCTTCGCCATCATCGCCTGCGACGCGCCCATCGCGTGGCTTTCCCTCTGGCACCTCCGGATCGACCCCTCGGTCTGGAAGGTCCCGGTGGCGGGCGGCATCGCGGCCATGGCGGTCAGCCTGATCGGCCTCGGCCTGGGCAAGCGCCTCGGTCTGGGCCGCGCCGACCAGGCCCTCTTCGGCCTCCAGGGCGGCATGGGCAACGTCGGCTACACCCTCGGCGGGTCGATCTGCTTCGCCCTGTTCGGCCTCCAGGGCCTCGCGCTGGAGCAGATGTTCTGCCTCATGTGGCCGTTCTACGCCTTTCTGTTCTGCTTCCCGCTCGCCCGCCACTGCGGGCACCAGGCCGCCGTCGAGGCCGGCCGCGCCGAACCCGTCGAACGGCCGCCCGGCTGGTGGCGGACCGCCGGTGGCGTCGCCTGGCGGAGCCTGACGGACCTGCGGAGCCTGCCGCTCTACCTCGCGGTCCTCGGTCTGGGGCTCAACCTGGGCGGCCGGGCCCCCTGGCCAGCCATCCGGCGGTGGCACGTCATCGACACCCTGATGATTCTCGGCATCTTCCTCCAGTTCGGCGGCGTCGGGATGACCGTCCGGGTGCGGAAGCTCTGGGCCCACGCGCGGCTCGCGCTGGCGACGGCCGGCATGAAGCTCGTGGTCCATCCGCTCCTCATGGCCGCAACGGCCGCCGCCCTGGGCCTGTCGGGGTTGGGCCTCGACGTGGTCCTGGTGCTCGCGCTCATGCCGACGGCCCTGTACTCGGTGCTGATGGCCAACCTGTTCGGGCTGAACCGGGACCTCGCGAACGCGACGTTCCTCCTGACGCACGCCCTGGTATTGGCCATCGTCGTTCCGGCCCTGGCGGTCGTATACGGATAGGGCGGCGCGGACGGAAACCGCGCGGGGGCGCCGTTGACGCCGCCGCCCGCTTCGCGTTAGAATCACCCTTTGGGCCTCCGGCACGTGGGAGCATCGCATGGCAGACGACGCGCGCGGCAAATACACCATTCTGATCGTCGACGACAACGAGGACATCCTCGAGACGATGCGCCTGGCCCTCCAGGAGCTCGACCAGACCCTCGTCACCGCCCGCGACGGCCTGGAAGCCGTCCGCAAGGCCGACAGGCAACCCCCGGACATCATGGTCCTGGATCTGATGCTGCCGCGGCGCGGCGGGTTCAACATCCTCCAGAACATGAAGGGCGGCCCCCAGGCCAAGGGCAAGCGGCCCCTGACCGTCATGGTCACCGGCAACGAGGGGACGCGCCACGAACAGTTCGCCCGGAACCTCGGCGTCGACGAGTACCTTCGCAAGCCCTTCGCCATGGGCCACCTCCTGGACATCGTCCGGGAGTTCATCGAGACGCTCGACCACGGCGTCGAGGACGCGCAGCCCAAAGCCAAATGAACCGGCGGCATTTCCTGCGAGTGGTAGCCCTGGGCCTCGCGGCCGGGGGCGCCGGCTGGTCCGGCGTATGCGGCAGCGAGGCCGCGCCCCGGGCGGTGGCCCCGCGCCATCGCCCCCACCCCGCCGCCGTCGAGGTGGCCGCCTGATGCCCCGCCAGCGACCTTCCCTGCACCCCATCCGCACGGCCCGGATCGCCGTCCAGATCTTTTGCCTCGCGGCCTTCCTGGGCCTGGTGGTGATGACGGCACGCGGTACGGCCGTCGCGGCTCATCCGCTGCTCGCGCGAGTCTTCCTCGTCGCCGACCCGCTCGTGGCGCTGGCGGCCGCCGCGGCCGGAACCGTCTCGGCGGCGGCCCTGCTGGCCCTCGTCCCCGTCGCGATCTCTCTCCTCTGGCCGCGCGCCTACTGCGGCTGGGTCTGCCCTCTTGGCACGAGCATGGACCTGGTCGACCGGGGGCTCTTCCGTCGGCTGGACGCGCGGCGCGGCATGCGCGACACCCCGGCGTGGCTGCGGCACGTGAAGTACGCCGTCCTCGTGGTCGTCGTGCTGCTCGCGTTCGCGGGGCTGGGTGGCGTGCCGGGGTGGGTCGATCCGATCTGCCTCGCCACCCGGGCCACCGCCACGGCCGCCTACCCCCTAGCCGACCAAGGCGCCAAGGCGGCGCTCGTAGCGGCAGAGCGGGCCGGCCTTGACGCCGCCGGGGGTGTCTACGATGCCGCCCGGCAGAGCCACGTCCTCTCCGAGCCAGCGGACCTCGCCCACGGCCACCGGATCGTCGCGAGCTGGGCCGGCTGGGCGACCCTGGGCCTGGTCCTGGCCATCTGGGCCGCCCAGGTCTACCAGCGCCGCTTTTGGTGCCGGAACCTGTGCCCGCTCGGGGCGCTGCTCGCCCTCGTGGGGGCTCTGAGCCCCTTCCGGCCGCGCGTCGCCGAGACCTGCATCACGTGCGACCGGTGCCGCCGCGCGTGCAAGATGGGCGCCTTCGCGCCGGCGCGGGCGGCCGAGGCCGGCAAGGGCACACGCTACCGGGCGGTGGTCTCGGAGTGCGTCGCGTGCTGGACGTGCGGCCGGGGGGTGTGCCCTGTGAACGCCATCCGCATCGCGCCCGGCGCTCCGCGGCCGCGCGACGCCGCCCCGGCCATGCCCGGGCGGCGGGCGCTCCTCGGCACGGCCGCGGCGGGGGCCGTGGTCGCCCCGGCGCTGCTCCTGGACGAGCACCTCCGCGCGGGAACCGTGCCGCCGCCCCGCCCCCCCGGGGCGGCGCGGCCGGACGTGGACTTCCTGGCGGCGTGCGTCCGGTGCGGCGCCTGCATGCGGGTCTGCCCGACGGGCGCCCTGCACCCGGCGGGCCTGGAAGCCGGCCTCGCGGGCCTCTGGACGCCGCGCTTCCGCTTCACCGCCGGGCCCTGCGATTACTACTGTGCCGCGGCGCCCGACCGACCGGCCGCCGGCGGGGCCGCCAACCTCTGCGGGGCGGTCTGCCCGACGGGGGCGATCGCGCGGCTGGCGCAGGCCGAGAAGGCCGCCTGGGTCATCGGGACCGCCGAGATCGACCGCGACCGGTGCCTCCCGTGGTCGAAGGGCGAGGCGTGCCTGACCTGCGAGGAAGCCTGTCCCGTCCCGGGCAAGGCCATCACGCACCGGACGGAGGTGCGGCCGAACCCGGCGTGGCGGGCCCTGCCGGAGGCGTCGCGCCGGCGGCACGAGGCGCTGGCGGCGAAGCGCGACGCCGGCACCCTCACGGCCGACGACGAGGCCGAACTGGCCGCCCTGCCTCCGAAGACCAAGCCCGTGGCCCTGCCCCGGGTACGGCCGGGACGCTGCATCGGCTGCGGGGCCTGCGAGTCGGTCTGCCCGGTCCACGACCCGCGGGCCGTTCGGGTCGGCCCCGTGCGTACGGGCAATCGCCGGCGCGACCCGGGCGAAAGGGGCGGACGGAGCGGCGGCCCCGACGGAGGCGGCGAGCGCCGGCGGCGGGGCCGCGCCGGCTAGTAGTGGACCTCGATGCCCGAGACGTACGGCCCGTACCACCCCGTGAAGGTCAGCTCCAGCGACTTCACGTCGCAGACCACGCCCAAGTCCAGCACGGCGACGCGCGGCCCGGGCAAGCCCATCGTCCGCAGCCGGATCGGCTGGCAGTCGTTCACGCTCACGTACGTGCCCGCGCTGCCCGCCCCGTAGCCGGTGCCGTACCCGTAGCGGCCGGACCCGGCGAAGCTGCCGAAGAGCACCACGTACCGGGCCGTCAGCGGCTTCTGCCACGTGATCTCGAGCTTGGCAGACGAGCCGGACGCCGACCACGTGGAGCCGAACCGTCTGCCCGTGAAGAGCTCGGGCGTGCCGCCTTGGGGACCGCCCGCCCCCCCCTTGGCCAGGCTCTTCTCGGGCGGGAAGCGGCGGCCGTACTTCGTCTCGAAGACGCTCGGCATGACCACAGCCAGCTTCGGGTCGGCCCGGGCGGTCTTGCCGCTGCCCGCGAGTTCCTTGCGGGCTTCGGCGAGCTCCGCCTCGGCCTCGCCCTTGGCCATCCGGGCGCGGGTCTTCTCGGCCTCGTCGCCTTCGCCTCTCTCGAGGAAGGCCGCGTAGTACTCGGCGGCGCGGCCCCAGCCAGTGGCGCGGCCGTAGACGGTGGCCCCCTGGACGAGCTTGCGGTACCAGTCCCCGAGCTGCAGCAGCGCCCGTGCGGGCAGCCGCTCGGTGCTCATGCCGGCCACCAGCGTCAGCTTGGCCGTCAGGTCGTCGGCCCCGTCGGGCAGGTGCCGGGCGGCCTCCTTCGGGTTGTCGAACTCGATCAGGAAGAGGCGGACCAGTTCGTCGCGGGCGGCCTGGTCGCTAGGGTTGGTCGTCAGCCGCCGCTTCAGCATCTTCACCTGCTGCATCGCGTGCTCGCGCTGGCGCAGGTCGGTCATCCGGGCCTGGACGACGGGCTTCTTGTTCGACTTGATGGTGGAGGCGATGCCGAGGGCCTGGCGGTAGGCCGTCTGGGCGCCCTTCAGGTCGGCCGCCCGAACCCGCGCGTCGCCGGCGGCAAGGAGGGCGTCGATGGCGTCCTGACCGAGGCGGGCTTTGTCGCCGCCCTTCGCCTGGGCGAAGAGGCCCTGGTAGACCCGGGCCCGCATCTCGGCGCAGCTGTCCTCGAGCTCCGGGTACGTGGCCTCGAGCAGGTCGACGGCCTCGCCGGCGAGCGGCAACTGGTCGGGCACCTCGATGGTCAGGTCGAACGCCGCGTTCGCCGCCAGCGCCACGAACTCCGGCATCTCGGCACTGGACTGGGCGGCCTTGAGGAGGCGGCCCGCGAGGTCGTGGTTGTCTTCGACGCCGGGGCTGGCCTTGGCCTCCGTCACGGCCTCCGCGAAGAGGTCCCGGTAGACCTGGACGCCCTTCGGAATCTGGCCGCTGCCCTCGGCTTCGGCGGCGCGGGCGGTCCCGGCGGCCAGGGCCAGCGCCAGGACGGTCACTGCCAAGCGGCGCATGACGACTCCCCCTGAGACGGTTGGCGCGGCACAGGGCCGCGCCTCTCCCCACTGTAGAATCCGCGGCGGCGGCAAAGTTCCGGCAAACCCGCGCGGGGCCGAGGCGGCGCCCCTCAGTTCAGGCCGAACTCCTTGATCTTCCGGTACAGCGTGCGGGCCCCGATGCCCAGCATGTCGGCGGCCTGCTGGCGGTTCCCGCCGGTCGCCTCCAGCGTCCGCTCGATGAGCATGCGCTCGGCCTCCTGGAGCGAGACGCCGGGATGGATGCCCGCGGCAGGGGGGGCCTCCTCGTCCGGCCGCACCTCCGCCGGGATGTCGTCCACGTCCAGCACCGGCTTGCGCGCCAGCACCACCATCGTCTCCAGCGTGTTGATCAGCTCGCGCACGTTCCCCGGCCACGGGGCCGCGCCCAGCAGCCGCTGCGCCTCCGGCGTCATGCCGCGGACGTCGCGGCCGTGCTGTCGGGCGAAGCGCGGCAGGTAGTGCTCGATGAGCAGGGGGATGTCTTCGCGGCGTTCGCGCAGGGGCGGCAGGTAGACCCGCACGACGCGGAGCCGGAAGTAGAGGTCCTCGCGGAACCGGCCCTCCTCCACCAGGTCCTGGAGGCCCTGGTTCGTGGCGCTGAGGAGGCGGACGTCGACGCGGCGCGGCGTGTTGGAGCCGACGCGGGTGATCTCGCCGTTCTCGATGACGCGCAGGAGCTTGATCTGCGTGGCCGTCGGCATATCGCCGACCTCGTCCAGGAACAGCGTGCCGCCGTCGGCATGCTCGAACCGGCCCTTGCGGTCCTG
>CAYNLG010000062.1:0-22301 GCA_964397995.1 uncultured Anaerolineales bacterium | reverse complement strand
CTCGAACAACAACCGCATTCTGGAAGTCGACGCGTCGGGAGCGGTGGTCTGGGCCTCGGGCACGGGCCGGTCCATGGCCTCGCGGAGGCCGGCAACCTGGGCGTGAATCTCCGGCGTCGCGGTCACCACGAGCAGGTTCGCTTCCGGCTCCACCGCCGCCGTGTAGAGCCGGCCGACCGCCGGCTCGCCCACCAGCCGCTCCACGAGCGTGTGGACCTGCCGGGCGGAGGCGATCTGGAAGGCGTAGACCTTCGTCTCCAGGCCGAGGGGCACGTCGAGGGCCTGGATGAGGCCGACGACGTCGTCGAGCTCCGCCTCGGTGCCGAGGACGATGACCTGGTTGGTCCGCTCGTCGGCCCAGAGGGCCGGCCCGCCGCCCGCCCGCCGGGCCGCGCCCCCGGCGGCGCCCGGCGCCGCCGGCGCCGCGCCGGCCTCGGCGCGCGACTTCCCGGCGAGGATCTGCTGGAGCTTCTGCGAGAGGGCCTCGGCCTCCAGGTGCACAACGGGCACGAACCGCACCCGGACCAGCGCGCCCGGCCGGTCCACCAGGGCCAGGAGCTCGCTCAGCCGGTCCATATTGCCGGCGTAGTCGGTGACGATGAGCAGCCCGTGCTCCGGCACGGCCGTCAGGTTGGCCGCGCTCGCCGAAAGGAACGGCTTGAGGACCTCGCTGAGGCGCGACGGGGCGACGTGCGCGGGCCGGAATACGCGCGTCACCGCGACGGCGGCCGCCCCGGGCACCGCCGCCACGGTGGCCTCCGGGCCGGTCGAGGCGCTCGCGAGCGACGTCAGCCGTTCGATGCGCATCAGGCCGGGCACGTCGGTCGGGGCCATCGAGAGACCCTTCATCCGGAGGACGCTCGTCAGGAGGGCCATCAGCGAGTCGGCCGGAATCGGCGTCGGCGTCTTGATCGTGACCTTGACGGGGGCCAGGACCGTCTCGTCGTAGACGAAGTTGACGCCGAGCCGCTTGCCGACGAGGTCGACGAGGGTCTTCAGGGGCAGGTCTTCCGGCAGGACGAGGGCCGCGCCGCCGTCGCCGCCCGCGGCGGGCGCGCCCGCCGCCTCGGCCGCCGCGGGGGCCGCGCCGAACGCCGGGCCGACCCCGGTCAGCAGAGCGGCCGCCAGGGCCGCCGCCCGGATCCAGTTACCGTGTCGCATGGGTCACCTGTCTATGGCACGTCGGGCCATACGGCCCGGGGTTCGCCCCCCTTAGGAGCGCGACTTGGCGACGCGCTCGATGTCTTCGAGGAAGTCCTGGACGGCGTTGCGCGGCTTCAGTTGCTGGGCGCGGCGAAGCAGGGGCAGGGCCTCGGTGTACTTGCCCTCGCGGGCGAGGACCTTGGCATGGCTGACAAGGGCGTCCGGCTCGTACTCCTCGATGGCGGCCGCGCGCTCGAAGTAGAAGACGGCCTTCTCGACGTCGCCCTTCCGGGCCGCGTGCCGCCCCAGCAGGATCAGCGCCTCGCCGTCCAGCGGGTCGAGCTCGACGACGCGTTCCAGGACGCGGGCCTCCTCGTCCTCGGCCTCGCGGGCCATGGCCAGGCGGGCCCGGAGCTTCAGCACGTCCTTCTGGTCCGCGACCGTCAGCGCGCCGCCGTAGAGGGCCTCGACCTTGTCGAGGAGCGTCTCGGTGGCGTCGTCCGCGCCCCGGGCGCTCAGGACCTGGGCGGCCTGGACGGCCCGGGCCGCCACGGGCGGCGTCTTGCCCGGCTCGGCCGGGGCGTCCGTCGCCTCCAGAGCCTTGGCCATCGCCCGCCCGTAAGCGTCCACCGCCAGGTCGTACAGGCCCTCGTTCACGTAGATGCTCCCGAGGGTCGTCAGACTCTTGACGGTCGACTGGCCGAGGCGGTCGACCATCTCGTAGTTCTCGGCGGCCCGGAGAGGCTCCTTCATGCCGACATAGGCGTTGGCCTGGATGAGCCAGAGGTCGGCCCGCTCGGGGAACGCGGCAATGAGGCGCTCGGTGTGGGCCACCACGTCGGCGAACCGCTGCTGCTGCAGGAAGCTCTGGACGAGGCCCAGCTTCCAGTCGAGCGTCTCGGGGTCGAGGAGGATGGCCATCCGCAAGGCGCTCTCGGCCGAGATGGGGTCGCCGACCGCGCTGTGGGCGAAGCCCAGCAGGCCGTAGATGATCCGGTCCCCGCCGCCCAGCTCCACCGTCCGCACCAGCGCCGGCAGGGCGCTCTCGAAATCGTTGCGGCGGACGTGGGCCAGCGCCAGCCCCTTCCACGCCCGCTGGAACGTCTTGTGCCGCTTCGTCGCCTTCAGGTACGCCGCCGCCGCCTCGTCCAGCTTCTCCTGACGGAAGTAGAGGTTGCCGAGGGTGAAGTCGAAGACCGCGCTGGCCGTCTCGTCCTGGGTGTACGTCTCCAGGAGCCGGGCGGCGGCGTCGAGCTTGTCGTCGCTCATCAGCGCGAGCACCTTCTGCATCTTCTCGCGCTCGTCCAGAGTGACGCGCGGCTCGATGTCGCTCTCGGCCGTGAAGCTCTCGGTGAACTCTTTCTGGAACGCGGGGTCGTTCCACGTCTCCAGCTCGAACGGCGCCAGGTGCGTCCGCGTCGGTGCCGCGATGCCGCCGTCGGCCTCGCCCTCGTCGGGCGCGGCCTCGCCGCGCGCGTCGCGCTTCAGCAGGGTGCAGCCGGCGGGCGCGACGAGCGCCGCCGCCAGCAGCCCCGCGAGCAGGAAGGCCGCCCCGGCGCGAGGCCGGGCGATGGGTCGGGTTCGGTTCATGGCACTTACCCCTGTCTCGGGAAGATCACCGGGACGCGCATCCGGAACGGCACGGCTTTGCCGTTCTTCTTGCCGGGCTGGAACTTCCACTGCTTCACCGCCGACAGCGCCAGCCGCTCGAACGCCGGGTCGCTCGACGTCTGCACCTTCGGGCTCGTCACGCGCCCGGTCTTGTCCACGATAAAGATGACGTAGACCTTGTGGCCCGCGTTCTGCAGCTTTCGCCGCGCCTCCGGCGTCAGGCTCGGCCCCGGCTGGTAGATGACGCGCGGCTGCTGGTCGAGCTCGCCCATGTCGAACAGGTCCCGGGACGTCTCGGTGCCGGCGAGCTGGCCGATCTCGATCGAGAAGCCCGTCACGCCCCAGCCCTCGCCCATCGGCGCGTCCAGCGCCAGCGACATCTCGTCCAGGCTCAGCGGCTGGGCCTGCTCCGCCAGCTCCGGCTTCGGCTCGTCCGGCTCGGGCTCCGGCTCGGGTTCCTGTTCGATCTCGGGCGGCGGGGGCGGCGGTTCGGTCACCTCCGGGGTCCGCACCATCAGGTCGTCCTCGGCCGGCTTGTTGATCGCCTGCATGAAGGGCAGCACGAGGAAGAACGCCAGCGTCAGCAGCGCGGCCCCGGCCAGCACGCCAAGCCCGTGCAGAAGCTTCTTCAGGATGCCTCGCTTGTTGCGTTTGCGCATGGCTCCGGTCCTCCCGGGTCAGTCCGTCTTCCGCCGCGTCGCGATGCTCACCTTCTCGGCCCCGGCGATCTTGGCTTCGTCGATGACGCGCACGAGCAGCCCCGACTGGACCGCCGCGTCCGCCTGGATGATCACCGGCACCTTCTCGGCCTGGAGCATCCGCTTCACCAGCGGCCGCACCCCCCCGATGCCGATCTCGTTGCCCCCGTACACGACCTGGCCCTGGGCGGTCAGGGCGATCAGGACGCTGTTCTTTTCGAGGGCGGACTGGGAGGCGGCGGTGGGCTTGTCGACCTCGACGCCGGTCTCCTCCACGAAGGTCGTGGTCACGATGAAGAAGATCAGGAGGATGAAGACACAGTCCATCAGCGGCGAGATGTCGATGCCCTCGAAGGCGCCTTCGTCGCTCGAACTGTCCTGGAATCGTCCCATCGCCGTTCCTCGCTTTCCGTGCGGCCGCCGGCCTCAGGCCGGGGTGGCGGCGGGATCGGGCCCGCGCCCCACCAACCGCCGGTACATCCGCTGCGTGCACACCGTCTCCAGGTGCGCGATGAACGCCTTGTTCCGCTCGTGCAGCCGCGCCAGCAGGTGCTGGAAGATCAGCCCCGGCAGGGCCACCACGAGACCCGTCTCGGTCGTCACGAGGGCCTCCGAGATGCCCTCGGCGACCTCGGCCATCGTCTCCTCGCCGCCCGACCCGGCGGCCAGCGCCGAGAAGGTCGTCAGCATGCCCGTCACGGTGCCCAGCAGCCCCAGCAGCGGCGCCGCCGCCACGCATACCTTGATCACCCGCAGGTCCCGCTCGAACGGGGCGACCTCGGTCGAGCGCAACTCCTCGAAGAACGCCGCCGTGTCCCGTAGCGTCGCCCCGCCCGTCACAAAGGTCAGCACCTCGCCGATCGGGCCGCGCCGCTCCGCCGGGTGGTCGATCCAGTGTCGCCACGTCTTCTCCGGCATGAACATGAACTGGAGCACCCGCCCGCTCAGCTCGAACAGGACGTGCATGCCCATGCCGAACATGACCAGGGCGACGGCCGCGATGGCCACCATGCTCCAGCCGCCCGAGACCCAGATGGCGTACGCCTGGTCCCAGAGCTCAAGGCCCTTGTCGCCGAAGGCGTCCTGGATAAGGGTGTCCGGGGCCATCCGTACCGCTCCGCTGCCGTGGCCGCGCCCGACCGACCGGGCCCGACGCTACTTGCGGAAGAGCCTCCCCAGCCCGAGCCCGAGGTAGCCGCACACGTACACCGCCGCCAGCCCGCCGAGGACCGCGCGGAGCCAGACCATGTCGTCGAGGGTCTGGGTGGCGTAGTAGTACGCCCCGCCGACGGCGGCCGCCAGGGCCGGGACGGCCCGCCACCCGCAGACGCGTCCGTCGGCGCGGCGACCGATGAGGACGGCGGCCGCGGCGCCGAGCGTCCACGGCAAGGCGTCCAGGTACCCGATCCCGCCCACGTGCTGGAGCACCAGCGGCGCCGCCCCGAGGGCCCCGAGCAGGACCGTCCCGAGCAGGAAGCCCGGCAGGTCGCTCCGGGCGGCCGGCTCGGCGTCACGTGCGCCGGCGGCGTCGGCGCCCGCGGGGGCCTCCTCGCCCGGCACCGCCCCCGCCAGGCTCGACGCCGCGTACGACCGCTCGAACGGGTGCTTGCCGACGGTGTTGACGAGGGCCACGGCGGCCTGCTCCATCCGGTTGATGATCCCCCGCGCCCGCCGCGACAGAAACGCGTACAAGAGGAGCGACGGGATCGCGACGATCAGGCCGAACTCGGTCGTGATGAGGGCCTCGGAGATGCCGCCCGAGAGCGCCTGCGGGTCGCCCGCCCCGAACGCCGTCATCAGCTTGAACGTGTTGATGATACCGGTGACCGTCCCGAGCAGCCCGAGCAGCGGGGCCGCCGAGGCGCTGATCGCGATGAACGGCAGCAACCGCTGCAACTTCAGCCGCGTCGACAGCACCTCCTCGTACATGACCTCTTCGATCAGTTCGCGCGGCTCCTGGAGGTGGGCGACGCCGACGCGGAGCATTTGCCCCACCGGCCCGCCGATCCGCTGGGCCTCCGCCTTCGCCCCCGCCACGTCGTGCCGCGCCACCGCCTCCAGCATCGCCTGGATGCGCTTCCGCGACGGGCTTCTAAGGAGCGCCAGGCGCAGCCACTTGTAGAGCGCGATCAGGAGCGCGAGGCCCGCCATCCCGAGGATGGGGACCATGACCGGGCCGCCCTTGCGGATGTGCTCGGTGAGCGACTCCCGCGTCGCTTCGATCTTGTGCGCGTCGCCCAGGGTCGGGTCGAACGGGAACCGGCCCGTGCCGGTGGAGACGACCTGGCGTGCGGCCAGGGCGTCGTCGGCCTCGGCGAACGGCAGGATCGTCGGCTCCGTCGAGTTCAGCCGCTGGGCCGCCGTCCCCACCGCCGCCCCGTCCGACGACAGGAACAGCGCCGTCGGCCCGAGCACGGCGAAGGTCCCCTCGCGGACCGTCCCGTCGGGGTCCACCGCCTCGCCCTCGAACCGGGTCCCCCCGAGGGCGTCCTTCAGCCGGTCCAGCGACGTCGTCACCAGCGCCGCCTGGGCCTCGTACTTCTTCTTCTGCGACAGGTTCTTGTTCTCCAGGGCCAGCTTCGCCTCGCTCACCACGTCCTCGTACCGGTGCTGCTCGGCGATGTGCATCTGCGACTCGAAGTTCCGGACGTACTCGCCCAGCAGGTTCGACAGGTACGCGTCCTGCTGCTGGAGCGTCTCGATCGACCGCGCCAGGGTGCTCAGGTCCAGCGTCCGGTTGTCGAGCGTCCGGGTGGCCTCCTGGTACGCGCGGCGGACCTGGATCAGCTCGGTCTCCAGGTCGTTCAGCCGCCGCGCCAGAGGCACCTTCTCGTCGGCGATCCGATCCCGCAGGGCATCGAGCTGCTCGACGGCGTCCCGGAGCTGCTTCATGATGGCGCCGGTGGCGGCATCGAAGGTCGGGCCCTTCGGCCTCTCGGCCTCAGGCTCCACCGTCTCCGCCGTCTCCGCGGGCGCCTCGGCCGGTTCGGCCGGCGCCGCCGGGGCCGCCGGTTCGGCCGGCGCCTCCGGGGCCTCGCCGGATGCGGCCTCCGCGGCCACGGCCTCGACCTCCGCGGCCTCCTCGGCCGGCGCCGGCGCCGCCCCGAGGGCCGCCACCAGCAGGGCCACGAGCCAGAGCAATCGTCTCTTCACGGCGTCCCTCTCCCCGGTCACTGGATCGTAACGGGCAACCGCACGTAGGCCGCCACGTCCTCACTGTTCAGGATCTTGATGGCCCGCAGGATCGCCCCGGCGGCGTCGTTCGCCGGGACCCACGTCCAGCCATCGGCCGACGTCGTGCCGAGCCCGGCCACCTTGCCGTTGGCGCTGGCGTAGTAGGCCTTGCTCAGCCCCACGTAGACGACGGTCACCTCGGCCTTCCCGCCGCCCGGCAACTCCCGCGTGTCCGGCATCACGGTGATCGTCCGGTGCAGCTTGTTCAGCTCGTTCAGCACGCCCAGCACGTGCGCGAAGCGCTGCGACAGCGAGAGCTTCGTCTCCTGGCCCGCCTCCGGGAACTGCTGCGTCAGCCGCTCCACGTGGCTCCGGGCCATGGGCGGCATGCGCTCCAGGACGGCCAGGACCCGCGTCTCCAGGTCGCCGACGACGTCGGCCAGGGTCGAGGCCGCGTCCTCGAGCGTGGCTTTCCTGGCCTCGCGGGCCGCCTTTTTCTCCTCGACCTCATCGATGCCCTTCCGCGTCTCGGCGATCTTCTCCCGGAGCGTGTCGATCTCGCTCTGAACCAGGGCGATCCGCTCCTGGAGCATCTCGCGGCCGAGCTTCCAGTCCCGCTTCTCCTTCGAGATCACGCCGCGCACCTTCACCCACTCCGACAGGGCCTCGCGCGTCGTTTCGATCTTGAGGGCGGGGTCCTCCTCGGGGACGGGCGGCGCCTCGGGGGCGACCCCGGACGTCTCGGCGGGGGCCGTCTCGGCCGTCTCGGCCGGCGCGTCGGTCGCCTCGGCCCCGGCAGCCTCCTCGGCCCGCGCCGCCGCGGCCGCGAGGCCCAGCCCCAACGCCAGGGCGAGCAGCCCCACGGCCGCCCACGCCCCGTCTCGTCGTCCGTCTCGCATGGTCATCCTTTCTCGCCCGCGTCGGGCGCCGCCCCGGGCGCCCTCGGCTAGAACGTGAACTCCGCGCTGATCCCGATCGAGTAGTCGATGCCCTTCGTGTGCTGGCTCTTCAGCACGTCGTCCACCAGGTGCTCCGACCGGTACACCTCGCGGATCGTCGGGTCCGTCAGGTTCTTCGCCTTGAAGCTGAGCTTCAGGTGCTTGCCGAGCTTCTGCGAGACGCTCACGTTCAGCGACCCGTGCTCCAAGGCATAGACGCTCGGGATGAAGGCCGTCCGCTTGAACGTCCCGGCCCCGGCCACCAGCGTGTCCCCCTTGACGGTGTAGAAGACGCCGAACTGGGTCCCGGTCTTGGCGATGTTGTAGGTGGCGTAAAGGTTGTAGAGCCGCTCGGGCGTGTTGACCATGGGACGCCGGGCGAGCGGGCGGTCGAGGGCGTCGAACGTCTCGATCTCGTCTTCGGTCAGAAGCACCTCGGAATCGATGAACGTCGCGTTGGCCCCGACGGCCAGCCCCTTCAGCGGCTCCCACACCTGCCCCAGGTCCTGCCGCGCCTCCATCTCGTAGCCGCGAATCTTCCCGCGCGGGTAGTTGATGGGGTAGGTGAAGGAGAAGGTCGCGCGGCGTTGGATGTATTCGATGGGGTCCTGGATGTCCTTGCGGAAGGCGGAGACCGAGAACAGGCCGCCCGGGTACGGCGTGTAGTCGACGCGGACGTCGTAGTTCTGGAGCGAGGGCATCTTCAGCCCCGGGTTCCCGACGAACACCGGGCCGCCCAGGTACTCCATCTGCAGGATCGGCGACAGCTCCTTGAACGTCTGCCGCGCCACCGTCTCGCTGTAGGCGCACCGGAACTTCAGGCTCTCCAGGGGCTGGAGCACCAGGCCGATGGAGGGCAGGACGTCGCCCTGGTCGAACCGGGTGTTGGCCTCGTCGAGGTTCTGTTTCAGGTTGACGCCGGTAATGGCGTTGTCGGGGAAGTACTCGGCCCCGTCCTCCGGGAAGTTCTCGATCGAGAGGCTCGTGTCCTCGTACCGGATGCCGCCGATCACGTTCAGCCACGACGTCAGCGGCAGGTCCATCATGTAATACCAGGCCCAGATCTTCTGGTAGCCGCGGTAGTTGACGTCCACGTCGCCGTCGAGGAAGGGCTTGGCGTCCGAGGGCGTCCAGACGTTGCTCCAGTAGAGCTCCCACGGGCCCTCGAAGGTCCGCTGGTCGCCGGAGTTGAAGTACGACGCCTGCTCGTAGTGCCGCGTCGTCTCGTCCCGGAAAATCCCGAGCTGCAGGTACCCCTCGCTCTCGGTCCACTGGCGGAACGGCAGCTTCAGGTTCACGAAGACCTGGTCGCTGACCTCCGTGATCTGCTTCCACAGCCGCTGCACGTTCCCCAGGCTGAACAGCGCCGACGGCACCAGCCGCATGTGCGTCGCCGGGTTGTCGATCACGATGATCGGCGGGAAGGGGGGCGGCGGGAAGACCGTCTGGCTGGCCGGCTGCCAGAGCGACCCGAACTGCCGCTTGTCCGGCTGGTCCATCGACGCCGAACTCCGGGCCACCGTCCAGTCGAGCTGGGGCGGCAACAGGGCCATGCCGTCGGCATCGCCGAGTTCGTCGAGCCCCGGCAGCGTCAGCGTGTGCGTGCCGCTGAACTGCAGCGTCCAGGTGTCCCGCTCGGTGTACTTCAGCGTCTCGTACCGGATGTACGGCGCGAAGTCGACCGTCGTCGGCTGGTTGCCCGGGTCGTTCACGTCGTTCGGGTCGTAGTCCGTCCCGAACACGTACTCCTTGCCGCGCGTGTCCTCGGCCAGCGTGACCGAGTCCTCGGCCGTGTGGGTCCGCATGTAGACGACCGACAGGGTGTGGTTGTCGGTCTCGATACCGAGGGTGGCCAGGCCGCCCCACTTCAGCTCCTCGGTGGACTGGGTCACGTCGAAGAACTGGGTCTTGATGTCGCCGCCCGCGAGCGTCCCCTGGCCGATGGGGCGCGGGGTCATGTACGTCTCGCCGCCCTCCAGGATCCAGGCGTCGTCGATGCCGTCGTCGTAGAACTTGGCATCCCGCTTGGTGTAGAAGCTGGCGAACCCGCCGACCCGCACCCCCGTGTCGAACGCGTGCTTGCCGCCCATCGCCACCGACCAGTCGTACTCGTAGGGATCGTGCCCGGGGTGGACACCGACGGCGCCGACGCGGTTCAGGTCCATGGGGATGCCGCGGTCGTCCAGGCCCCACGTCCCCACCCCGCCACCCGGGTACGACAGGAACCCCGAGGCGTTGTACGCCTGGGTGTTCCAGCCCTGGCCGAGCTTGAGGCTGACGACGGGTTCGTTGGGGATGCCCTTCAGGAGGACGTTGACGGCGCCGCCGGAGGCGTCGCCCTGCTGGTTCGGGGTGAACGACTTCGTGACGAGCACGTTCTCGATGATGGCCGAGGGGAACTGGTCGAGCTGGACGGCCCGCTTGTCGGCGTCGGCCGTCGGCAGGCGCACCGAGTTCATCTGCGAGTTGACGTACCGGTCCGGCAACCCGCGGACCACCGCGTACTTGCCGTCCTGGACGGTGGCGCCCGCGACGTACCGGAGGGCGTCGCCGGCGTCGCTGGCGCCGGTCTGGCTGATCAGGTCGGCGCTGATGCCGTCGATCATGGCCGGGCTCTCGGTCCGCAACTCCAGGATGACCTCCTCCGTGCCGCCCCCGAGCTCCACCTCCTTGACGACGAACTCCTCCATCTCGGTGAACTCGCCGGCAAGCCAGGCGTCCACCTCGGTCATGCGGCCGGGGGCGACCTGCACCTCGCCCTTCACGCGCCGCGTGTACCCGTCCTTCGTCACCACGAGCGTGTACGTACCGGGGGCGACCTCCGGGAAGACGTAGTTGCCTTCCTCGGTGGCGGTCACCGCCTGGCCCGTCTCGGCAAGGGTGACCTTCGCCCGGGCCAGCGGTACGTCGAAGTCTTTGTCATACACCATGCCGCGTATCGATCCCGCCGGCTGCCCCCACGCAGTCGCGGCCGAGATCAGGATGACACCCAGGACGACGCAGCACGCCGCTTGCGGCTTTACCACGGATGGCCCAATCCCTCGCGAACCTCCCTCAGTCGGGCCCACAGCGCTTCGTCCGGCTCCACCCCGTGCCGCGCCATCGAACAGCAGATGGCCACGAGGTCCATCGCCCGCGGACGCGAGTTGATGTTGACGACCGCCTGGGTCAGCGCGTCGCCATACACGGCCCGGGCCGTCTCGGTCTTCCCCATCGCCTGGTAGGCCTCGGCGAGCGGTCGCAGGACATTCCCCCGGAACATATTCACAATTTTCTCAACATCGCGTTCGAAGTCTTTCCGGATGGCGTCCGCCCGGCGCTTCGCCCCCGCCGCACCCCCCGCCCGGGCCTGCGCCTCGCACAGCTCCGCCGCCATCCGCAGCCGGTACTCCGGAATCCACCGCGAGGCGTCGACGATCGCGAACCCCTCGCCGAGGAAGCCTTGCGCCTTGGCCGTGTCCCCCTTCTCTGCCGCCACCAGCGCCAGCCGCCGCAGGGACTGCACCCGCAGAATGGGCGGCAGGGCCCTCAGCGAGTCGCGGATCACCTGCTCGACCCGGTCGCGCCGGGCGGCCACGTCCCAGACGTCCCCCATCAACGGAGTCGCCGTCTCCACGGCCTTCCGCACCGCGTCCAAATCCGCCGTCTGGACCAGCGCCTCGATCTCCTTCAGCCTCGCCTCGAACGCCGCGTCGTCCATGGCGGCCGGCGCCGGCAGGGCCTCGTCGCCGCCGTCGGCCGGCGCGCCGCCTTCCGTCTCGGCCTTCTCCGCCCACGCGCGGGCCTGCGCGATCTTGGCCAGAATGCTGTCGCGCCGCCACGCCAGCAGCTCCCGCTCGGCCGCGTGCGTCGCGGCCGCGTTCAGCAGCGGCAGGACGGGCTCCGTGTGGCCGTGGCGGGCGCAGTACAGGGCCACGTTGCCGCAAGCCAGGCCGCGCCGCCAGTTCGGGATGCCATGGAGGATGCGCATCGCGCGGCGAGGCTGGTCGAGCTCCAGGCAGGCCGTGACGACCGACTGGAGGGCCCGGGCCCGGTTCTTGACGTGGGGGTTCAGCGGCAGGGCGCCGGCCGTGTCGAACGCCAACTCGAGCAGGTCGGCCCGCCACGGTTCAATCGGCGCGTCGTCGGGCAGGGCCAGGTCGGCCAGGGCCGGCGGCGGTTCAGGCCGGGCCGAATCCGCCGCCCGGACGGCCCCCGCCGGCGCACCGAGCGCCAGCGCCGCCGCGACGGCGACCCCGAGCGCCCACAAGCCGGAGACGGTTCTCACGCTGCACCCTCTTCCTCTGAAGAAGACCTGATGGCAGGCCTTTCGGCCTGCCATCAGATCGTGTTTCTCTGCATCGTCCCAGATGCACGTCGGGGGGGGACTACTGGCGGATGACGCGGTAGAACTGCGCGTCGGCGACCTCATCGACGTCGGCGACCGACATCGTGCCGCCGTTGCCGATGACGGTGCCGACGGGCGTCCAGTTGGTCATGTCACTGGACTTCTCGACGGTGTAGACGACGCCGGCGTCGGTGTCGAACTCCAGCTCGGTGCTCAGGCTCACGAGGAGGACTTCCTCGTCGGCCGGCGGGGCGGGCTGGTTCATCGAGGTGTCGACCATGCCGAAGGCGTCCGAGGCCGCCCACCCGGCAAGCCAGTTGGTGTTGGCGCTGAACGCACCGCGGAAAGGCACGTTGTACAGCGGGCAGGGCGCGTCGGCCGGAACCGGAACGCCGGGCGTCAGGGCGTCGTTGGCCGCGCACGGGTTCAGGCTCGTGACCGGCCACATGTTCTTGCCGCCCTTGAGCACCGGCGTGCCGCGCGTCAGGCCCTGGATCGGCAGGTTGACCGGCTCGAGGATGTTCTGGTTGGCCGGGTCGAAAACGCCGCGGGCGTTCGCTTCGGTGTAGGCGCTACCGTGGTAGTTGCCCTGGAAGACGCAGCCGCGGAAGTGGATCAGGTTGCCGAACTGCTGGGCCTGGTACAGCACCGAGGGGTCGTCGTAGCTGCCGGGGGTCCAACTGGGCGACTCGTTGACCGTCGAGGTAGCGGTGTAGGGGGTCGTCCAGGTGGTCGGCCAGTCGAGCGTACCGTTGTGGCCGTAGCCCTGGGCGCCGTCGCCGTCGACGTTGTCGAAGCGGACGACCTTTTCGCCGCAGTCCATGAAGATGCAGTTGTTGTACTGCACGCGGGCGTTGTCGCGCCAGGCGGTGGCGCCGTCGCCGTCCAGCGGCTGGCCGATGACGGTGAAGTTCCAGAGGGCCGTCGTCGTGACCGGCTGGGCGTCGGAGTCTTCGGCGCCGTCGGTCTCGCAGCAGTTGTCGCCGACGCCCGAGCCCTGGCTGGCGTCGAGGCTGTAGCCCTGGACGATCAGGCCGAACTGGTGCATGCCGCGGTGGCCCTGGTCGATGTCGAAGCTGTCGTCGCCGATGTTCCAGATGCTGACGTACTTCGTGCACACCGTGCCGCCCCAGATCTCGATGCCGTCGTCGACGTTGTTCATGATCTCGACGTGGTGGATGTCGGTGGCGCGGCCGATGCCGCCGAGCGACATGCCGTTGAGCTCGTTGGCGAGGCCGACGACGCGGCCGCCGTAGCGGAGCGACAGGTACGCGATGGTGCCGCTGTCATCGTTGTCGTCGATGCCGCCGTAGATCGTGTCCGGGTCGCCGGTGAAGTCGGGCACGAGGCCTTCCATCGGCGAGATGTTGTTGGCCGGGTACGGCTGGTTGCCGGCCACGTAGCTGTTCGAGATGAGGGCGCGGCCCATGACGGTGAGGTTGCCCCACTCGTTGGCGGCTTCGCGCCAGGTGCCGGTCTTCGGGTCGCCGCCGACCCAGGTCGCCACGTCGTTCTTCGACGTCATGATGACCGGGTTGTCCGCGGTGCCCTGGATGAAGATCTGCCCGCCCTGGCAGACGGCCAGGCTGCCCGCCCCGTTTTCGGTCGGGGTGCTGGCGACGACGGTGCCGGCCTCGATCGTGAGGGTGGCACCGGGCTTGACGTACACTTGGTCCTGCAGGTCGTAGGTGTTGTTGGCGGTCCAGGTCACGGAGCCGACGATGTCGCCCGAGACCGGGATGTCGGCCGCGGTGGCCGTGCCGGCGACGGCCAGAAGGGCCGTGACGGCGAGCAGTGCGATGGTTTTGAGGCTGGTCATGACAGAGATTCCTTTCTCAGACCCGGCCATGCCGGGTTTCATGTCGATTCGTATTCGATAAGCGTCGTGTTAGCGGCGACGACGGGCCGCCAGAAGGCCGCCGCCCAGAAGCATCAGGGCAAGCGAGGCGGGCTCCGGCACCGTCATCTGGTCGGCCACACCCTCGCAGTCCGGAATCTGACCCCCGGCCGCCACGGTCTGGAAGTTGTACTGCACGGTCGCGCCGTCGGCCGGCACCAGCCAGTCGCCGTAGCTGCCGAAGTACACGCCCTCGCCCGGGCCGGTCGCGCCGCCGTCGTACGGGAGCTCGTACCAGACCATCAGGATCGGGTCGCCGGCCGCCAGGCCCGCGAACGGGACCTGGTGGCTGTCCCACGAGTTGCCGTCCTCGCCCCAAACGACCCACCCGTTGCTGCCCCAGCGGGCCATCAGGACGTCGTCGGCATCGCCGAGCCACGTGTCGGTGGCCTGCGTCAGGTCGCCGAACCCGTCGCCGTCGGCGTCGGCGATCAGCGTGATGGTGCTGCCGGTCGGCAGCTGCGAGGTCACGCCGTCATGCGTGTACCAGTAGGCGTTGGCCATGTTGATCGTGACGCTGGCCTGAGCGACAACGGGGGTGACGGCCAGCAGGGCTGCCAGAATTGCGAACTTTTTCATTTCTGCGTTCCTTCCCCTTGGTAGAGTAAGAGACACCTGTCTCAGTAAGGCGAAACCTGGTTCCACAGGGCCGTGCCGGGGCTGCCGGCGCCCTTACGGATAATGAACGCCGACCCGGCCGGAAGCTCGAAGTCGTCCCAGCTCTGGGCCGGATTCGACCCGACGCGCCGCCACGCCAAGTCCGCCGGGTTGGTCGGGTGCGGGGCGTAGATGAACGTGTGCGCGGGGGATGGGACCTCCGGCGGCGTGGGCGGATTGGCGTTGTCGAACACCAGCAACTGGTCCGCCGGAGCGAACGGGTTCATCGTCGTCTCGAACGCCGCCGTCCCGCCCAGGTTCAGCTCGCGGAGCTTCACGGGGGTGGGGCGGCCGGTGCCGGTCGGGATGTCGTACGCGTGGTCCTTCGTCGCGAGGTACTGGCCGAGCGTCACCGTCTCGATGTTGCCCTCGGCCTTGTAATGCAGCTTCGTCGTCCCGTTGTTGCGGACCACGAAGTACTTCTGCGGCGGAAGGACGTAGTCGTTGAAGCTCTGGAACGGGTTGGCCCCCACGCGGCGCCAGGCGAAGCCGCTCAGCGCCGGGTCGTTCGCGTACTGGAACGTGATCTTCGGGAGCTCCGTCCCGCCCGCCGCCTCGTCCGGCACCAGAACCTGCGTGCCCGGATTGAACGGGTCGGTCGTCTTCTTGAACGCGATGCTTTCGAGGTCGTCCGAGAAGACCGTGCCCAGCGTCTGGTGGCCGACCACGTTGAACGTGTGGCCGCCCGCCACGCCGGCGAGCAGGGCCGCGTCGCCTCGCAGGTCCAACGTCAGGCTGCTTGCGGTGTTGCTCGTGATGGTCGCCCAGACACCCGCGGCCGGGCCGCTGGTGATCCGGACGTAATGCAGGCCGGCGTACGTCGTGCCAGCAAACGGCGTGCCGGTGCAATTAATGACGTTGCCGCCCGACACGCTGTCGACGGTAAAGCTGCCGTCGGGCGTCTTGCTGAACGGCACGGTCAGGAGGACGTCCGACGTCTCGGGCACGACGTACGTCAAGCGCCCGAAGGTCTGAGCCCCGGCCGTGGCCGCCAGCAACGCCACCAGCGTCGCTGCCAGTACAGTTCCCTTAATGGTCATGGTAGTACCCTTCTCTGTTTTTGACTGTGAGGTGCGTCTTGGCTGGGGTCGGCCCGCCGGTCCGTCCGGTGTCGAGAGACACGCCCCCCGCACGAACAGCGAGTGAAACCCTCCCCGGATCACACCGAAGTCTACCCCTCGGTTGTTTTGACGAGGTTCCAACCGTGTTACAGTTCCGTTAAGCCCGCCCCACCTCCTTTCCTCCGCCCGGCCATAGGTCCACGGTCTTCTGGCAAACCCCCTGAGTCAGGCTGCACTTCGGGCACCCCGCTTGGAGACGTGTCCGAAAGAGCAGCCCCTCCTGTCGCCGGAACTATAGCCGCGCTTCCGCCGCTTTCCACTAGGACTGTGTTTGCTTTCCGCTAAGGGGCCTGCCGGGGCCGCGCCGCCCGACCGGCGGCGCCGCGCAAGGCCTTGCCCCGCCCGGACTTGGCCGCGTTTTGCCCGCCCCACCGCAGGCCAAACTTTCTTTCCCGCGCCCCGCGAATCGTGTTTGCCTCGACCGCCGCCGATGCGTTGCCGGCCCGCGCCGCCGGGTGCCGCACACGAGCGGCAGCGCGCGGCCGTTTCGAACCCCGACCGGAAGGTCGGCGTCACGCTGTCCGGCCCTGGCACACCGGCGAACCGGCACGCTTCGCCACAACAGGCTGGGGGGCCGCGGCGGGCCACGGCGGGTTGGGCCCAGGGGTCACGCTCCCCAACCTCGGCACGCCGACCCACCGACGTTCTTCCTGGAGAGGTCAAATCTCAGAGGAAACACCCAGCGGCCACGGCCGACAGCGGACCACCCAACCTCAAAACCAGCCAGCAGAAAGCAAAACGCGCCGGCGGGAGGCCGCGCCGCGGAGAACGGCGGCACCCGAACCCGCCGCCAGAGCGCCGCGCACCACACCTGAACAAACAAAACAGGCAGCGGTCCGGTTGCAGCCTGTGCGCTGGACGCGGCTGAGGCGCCCGATGGCCGCCATCACCTGCCCGCGGAGTTGGCGGCGCTCCACGGCCGCCTACGGCCCCGGCCAGGCGGCCGCCGTCCCTCAGGTGGCCCAGGTGCTCGAAGGCCACCAGGAACACGCCCCGGGGCCACGTCCTCGGCCTCGTGGAAGTCGCCCAGCCGCGCCGGCGCGATCCCGAACACCGCGTCCTGGTACCGCCTGACGATGGACGCGAAAGCCCCCGGCCGCCATCGCGTCCATGTGCGGCGTCTTGACGGGGCGGAGCCCCAAGTACCCGACGTCCGTCCAGCCCTGGT
The DNA here is from genome assembly GCA_964397995.1 of uncultured Anaerolineales bacterium. Classification (GTDB taxonomy): domain Bacteria; phylum Planctomycetota; class Phycisphaerae; order FEN-1346; family FEN-1346; genus CAYNLG01. The sequence goes on along the minus strand of CAYNLG010000062.1, from coordinate 5,567 downwards.
CGTCGGTCATGAAGTGGATGACGTTCGGTGGCCGCTGTCGGGGGCCGGCGGCCGTCACGCCGCGGCGGCCCCGAGGCCCTGGAGGAAGCACCGGCGGTCGAGCCGGCCGGGCTCCGCCGCGGTCGTGTCGCGGGTCATGGCATCCTCACTCAGGCTCCGACGCCGGCGCCGCCCCCTCGTTCCGCAGGCGGACGACGCGGCCCGTGAGCATCCGCTTGACGGCCAGGCGCAGTTCCTCCTGGCCCGCCACGGCCGCCTCGAACGCCGCCACGTCCGCCACCGGCCGGTCGTTCACGTGCGTGACCACCTCGAACGGCTTGATGCCGCCCACGTGGGCCTTGCTCCCGGGCTCCACCTTCGAGACCACCACGCCGGGGTCTAAGGTCTCCTTCTGGAAGTACCGCCGCACCTCAAACGTCATGTCCCGCACCGTCAGGCCGAGCGCCTCGGACTTGTACCGCGGGGCGCTGGCGTAGTGGGGCGGGCTCTGCTCCACCTCCATCGGCTTGACCACTTCCTTGCCGCCGGCCAGGAAGACCGCCCGGTAGGGCTTGCCGAAGCCGACCTCCGTCAGCGTCCGCGCCAGGCCGCTCTCCGGCGAGGGCCAGGGCAGCGGCAGCCGGTCGAAGTACATCGGATGGACCTCGTCCAGCCGCTCCCACGGGAACCCGTACTCGCCGTACCGGTTGTACTCGACCTGGACCTCCACCGGCTTCGGGTACTCCGGCACCAGCAGCCGCGCCAGAATCCACCCCGGCTCGACGCCCGCCCGGGCCGCCGGCGACCCGGGGTAGACGTACGAGACGACGGCCCCGGTCTCGCCGTCGCGGGTCTGATGGGCGACGCCGGTCATGCGGGCCAGGTCCGTGGTCATCCGCTGGAGGATGACGCCCATCCAGCCGATGCGGTGCTCGTCCCGCTCGGGCAGCGGCACGTTGTCGGCGTCGGCGTACGCCGCCGGGTCGGCCAGCACCGGCGCCAGCTGGGTGGCCAGGGTCAGCGGCGAATCGTTGCTGCGCCAGTGGCGGCTCTCGCCCTGGGCCTTCTCGCGGCGCGCCAGCGGCAATGCCACCAGCCGCCCCCGCTCGTCGAAGAGGAAGACGTGGTCGGCCTCGCCTCCCGTCCGCGGATACAGGTGCCGCCGCCACCCTTCCTCGAACGCCCGGATCCGCCGCCGCGACACGTACACCTGACGCTGCTGTCCCTGGATGCGGACCTCGGCCCCGACCAGGAGGCGCCGCTCCAGGGCGCGCGGCTCGTCGGGGGCGGCCTCCAGGTGCGCCGGCAGCGGCGCCGTCGGGGTCACGAGCAGCGCCCCGTAATCGCGGAGCGACTGGGCGAAGGTCGCCTCGACCGGCGCCTCGGCGTCGCCCACGAACACCTCGACCCGCTCCAGCCGCGCCGTCTCCGACGGCTCCAGCTCGTGGGCCACCAGCACCGTCCGCGGACCCAGGACCACGCCGAGGACATTCTGGACGGTCGCGCCGCCGTCGCCGCCGTACCCGCGGCTCTGCTGCTCGTCCCGCGGGCTGCGGAACGTCAGTTGCACCCGGACCAGCGTCCGGTCGGCCAGCGCCTCGATCCGCTTCACCCAGGCCGCCATCTCGGCCGCCTCCGACCCCGGCCACAGCAGCGGGTCGCCCTTCCACGCCCCGTCGGTCGGCAACTCGCCGCTCACGGTCATCCCGACCGGCAGCCCGTCCCCGTCGGTGATCAGCGACATGAACGGGGCCACCTGCATGGGCGGGCCGCCGGCCCCTGCCGAGACGGCGCCGCTGACGCTCTGGGCGTCGACATACCACGCCGCCCCCTCCCGGACGTAGGTCACCGAGACGTACGGCGCTTCGAGCGCGGCATCGAAGCGCAAGGGGCGCGTCCCCTCCAGCCGCGCCTTCAGGGCCAGCACCACCCCGTTCTGGTCCCGCAGGTACCGGGCCGGCTCGGCCTCGACGGTCGCGTCGCCGTGGCGGACGGCAATCGCCTCGACGAACCGCGGGTGGATCATCGGGTCCGGGCTCAGCACCCGCGTGGCGCCCACCAGGACCCCCTCGACGACGAGCGGCCGCTCCTCCGGCACGATGTCGTGGACGTCGAAGTACCCCCTGCCGCGCGGCCCGTTGCCCGACCGGTAGCCGCATACCTCCGGCTCGTCGCCCTTGTCGAAGCGCAGGGTGTACTCGACCTGGACCAGCACCGGTCGCATCTGCGCCGCGATCCGCGCGAGCGCCTCGCTGCCGTCGCCTTCCTCGGCCGGGTCGGCGGCCGCGCGCAGCCCCCCGGGCATGGCCAGGGACGCCACCGAGGCCGCCAGGACCAGCCCCCACCGCCGCGCCGCACGCCTCGTGTCGCTCGTCACGGGTCGCTACTCCTTCTCGTAATCGCGGGAGAAGTCCAGCACCACCAGCCGCATCAGCCCGTTCCGCAGCACCGTCAAGAGCAGCTTGTGGGTCTGCTCGACGTTGGCGAGGGCGGCCTCGTGGGCGACCTCCAGCGCCTCGAGCGTCTCCACGGGCGTCTCGCCCACCTTCAGCACGATGTCCTTCGGCCTCAGGCCCGCCCGCTCGGCGTTGCCCGGCTCCCGGATGCCGAAGACGAACACCCCCTGCTTCCGGTGGAAGTACAGGTCCGGGTTGTCGAACTGGTTGATCTGCTTCGCCGTGAAGTCCCAGCGCGGGAAGTCGCGCTCGTCGCCCTCGACCCTGCCCTTTTCGCGCGGCACAAGCTCGACGGTGCGGGTCTGACCGTCGCGGCGGACGGTCAGGGCGGCCGTCGCGTGCTTCGGCAGCAGCCCCAGCCGCCGACGGATGGCCGGCAGGTCCTCCACCGTCAGCGCCGTCGCCGCCTCGCCGTTGATCGCCAGGATGCGGTCGCGCGGCTGGAGGCCGGCCTTGCGGGCCGGGCTCTCCGGGTCGGTCTCCGCGACGATCACCCCCTCGGTCCCCTCGAACGTGATGTTCCGGTCGAAGTCCCGCAGCGCCTGCAGCTGCAGCCCCGTCCACGACCAGTTCACCTTGCCCGAGGCCCGGATCTGCTCCACCAGGTGCCGGATGATGTTGGCGGGGATGGCGAACCCCATGTCCCCGCCCGACATCACCGCCCGCGTGTTGATGCCCACCACGGCGCCCGCCGTGTTGACCAGCGGCCCCCCCGAGTTCCCCGGGCTGATGGCCGCGTCCGTCTGCAGCCACAGGCTGTACTCGCCCGCCTCCGGCAGGTACCGCCGCACGCACGAGACGATGCCGATGGAGACGCTGCGGCTGAGGCCCCACGGGGCGCCCATGGCCATGACGAAGTCGCCCTCCACGAGGGCGTCGGAGTTGCCGAGCGCCGCGTGGGGCAGCGGCCCGCCCCCCGCCGGCACCTTCAGCCGCACCAGCGCCAGGTCCACGTCCTTATCCGACCCGACGACCTCGGCCTCCATCGCCCGCCCGTCGAAGAGCAGGCACCGAACCTCGATCGCCTTGTCGACGACGTGCCAGTTGGTCAGCACCTCCCCTGCCGGGCTGATGATGACGCCGGAGCCGGAGACCTCGCGGCTCGACTTCTTCCCGGCCTCGTGCGTCTCCTGGAGGCACCGGATGTAGACCACCGCCGGAAAGACCTTGTCCTTGGCCGACCGGACGATGGCCCGGAAGTCGGCCCGCGTCGCGGCCGCCTCCGAGGCCCGCGCCTCCGGCGCCGCCGCCGCCCATGCCGCCGCCCCGAGCACCGCCACCCAACGCCATGCCTGTCGTGTCATACGTGTCTCGCCCCCGAGGAACCCCGCGTGTGTCCGCCCCTTTGTACGCCCGGCCCCGTCCGCATTCCAGCAAAACCCGCCGCGCGGCCGCCACGCCCGGCCCGCGTCCCCCGCACTCCCCCCCTGCACGCCGCCCCCTGACCCACCCCGGCCCGTCCCATCGTCTCCGGCATCCCCTTTGATGGGCCGTGGCCGCCGCCCGCCAGTCCAGGCCGAGCCCGCCAACCGCGTGCCAGTTCCCGGACGGCCGATCAGGTCTTGACCGCCCCGCTCGCGGCGGGCAAGATGGCGCAGGCAAAGTCAACGCTGCCAGCTTCCAGGGAGGGGCCGTGCCCCAAGACACTACCGAACGCGTTCGCGGGCCTCACCTCCGCACCGGAAGCCAGGCCAACCAGGTGGAGGACGCGGACCGCCCCATTCATGACTGGTATCGCTTCGTGCTTTCGTTCCCCCCGCACTTGGTTCGGGAGTACCTGGACCGTTTCGCCGCCACTCCCAAGACACGCATCTTGGACCCGTTTTGCGGCACCGGGACCACCTTGGTGGAGTGCAAGAAGCAAGGTATTCCGAGTCTGGGGCTTGAGGCCCACCCCATGTCCTAGTTTGCCAGTTCGGTCAAGACAGCGTGGCGCGTCGATCCGGACGCCCTCAGGGCGCACGCGCGGCAAGTTGCCGACGCGGCGCGGGCGGCTCTGCTTGACCAGGGCATTGACGACGACGGCATGCCCCTGCTTTCGGGGGTACGGGGGCCCGCCCCGGAACTCCGCACGCTGCCTGAGGCGACGCGGAAGTTGCTCCTGAGGGACTCGATCAGCCCCCTGCCGCTGCATAAGACGTTGGTGCTTCTGGATCACTTGGCGGCCCGGGGCTCTGGGCGGCACGAACGGTTGGCCCTGGCGTCGGCTTTGGTCTCTCACATCGGCAACCTGCATTTCGGACCCGAAGTCGGCGTCGGCAAAGTCAAAGACGATGCCCCGGTCATTGCCCCGTGGCGGGCGGGCGTTGAGGCGATGGCGGCCGACCTGGCGACGGTTGCGGGGCAGGCCGACGTGGAAGCCCGGCCGCTCTGCGCCGACGCCCGAGAGGCCGGCAACGTCCTCGAACCGGCGTCCGTGGACGCCGTTATCACCTCGCCGCCCTACCCCAACGAGAAGGACTACACCCGAACGACCCGCCTCGAATCCGTCCTCCTCGGCTTCGTGTCCACACGCGACGAACTCCGCCGGCTGAAGCGCGGTCTCGTTCGGTCCAATACGCGCGGCGTATACAAGGCCGACGACGATGACGCGTGGATCGCGAGCCACCGCGAGATCGGGCGCATTGCTGACCGCATCGAGGCACGCCGCAAAGAACTCGGAAAGACCAGCGGCTTCGAGCGGATGTATTCGCGGGTTACCCGCCTCTACTTCGGGGGCATGGCGCGCCACCTGGAGTCTCTGAAACGCGTCCTGCGCCCCGGGGCGAGGTTGGCCTACGTGGTGGGTGATCAGGCTTCGTACCTGCGCGTCATGATCCGTACCGGCCAACTCCTGGCCGATATCGCCACATCCATGGGATACGACCTCGAAGGCATCGACCTTTTCCGGACACGCATGGCCACCGCGACCAAGGCCCAGCTGCGCGAGGAGGTCGTGGTGCTCCGGTGGCCGGGCTGAAGGGGGGACCGTGGCCACCGCCAGCCGCTACGACCGTCTTATCGAACATGTCTTCTTTCAACACCATTCGGCCAAGGCGACACGCGTCGAGTTCGCACGCGACGACTTGACCCGCGCCGCCACGGCCACCGGGCCTTCCTTCATTGCCACATAACGCATCCGCACGCCGACAT
>CAYNLG010000061.1:0-23459 GCA_964397995.1 uncultured Anaerolineales bacterium | reverse complement strand
GCCCGCTGGAGGACGCCGAACTTGTGCTGCTCGTCTACCACCACCAGGCCCAGCTTGCTGAAGGCGACGTCCTGCTGGATCAGGGCGTGGGTGCCGACGACGATGTCGGCGTCGCCCCGCCGGATCCGCCGGAGCACCTTCTTCCGCTCGGCCGCCGCCAGCCCGCCCACAAGCAGGGCCCAGCGAACGCGGCTGCCGACGAGGTACTTCTCCACGTTCTGCAGGTGCTGGGTGGCCAGGATTTCCGTCGGGGCCATCACGGCCGCCTGGTAGCCCCCCGCCACGGCCGCCAGCGCCGCATACAGGGCGACGGCCGTTTTGCCGGAGCCGACGTCGCCCTGGAGGAGCCGCGCCATCGGCCGCCGCCGCGCCAGGTCCGCCCGGATGTCCGCCACCGCCCGGTCCTGGGCCGCCGTGAAGGTGTACGGAAAGCGGGCCCGGATGCGGGCGTCGAGGGTGTCGGTGACCTCGATCGGCGGGGCGCCGTGCTGCTCGTCCGCTACCCGCCGACGGAGGGCCACCGCCAGCTCCATCAGGAAGAACTCGCCGAAGACCAGCCGCCGCCGCGCCTCCTCCACCTCGGCCATCGTCTCGGGCCGGTGGATCATCCGAAGCGCGGTCGCCAAGTCCACCAAATCCAGCCGTTCGCGCAGGGCCTCCGGCAGCATCTCCCTGACCAGGGGCAGCCCGACGCGGAGCGCCTCGTCAGTCAGCTTCGCCAGCGATGCCTGCTGGAGCCCCTCCGTCGTCGGGTATTCCACCAGCAGCCGCTGCCCGGGCACGTCGTCCGCCCCCTCGGGGATGCGCTCGAACTTCGGGTGCTGGAGTTGGCGCTCGCCGTGGTAGGTGCCGACGCGGCCGTAGAAGAGGAACTCGCCGCCCACCTCCAGGGCCTTGGCAAGGTACTTGGCGTGGAACCAGATGACGCGGAGGGTGCCGGAGTCGTCGGCGACCAGGGCCTCGAGCCGGTTGCCCCGCCACGGGCCGTGCGTCTTGCGGTCGACGACCGTTGCGCGCACCGCCGCCTCCATGCCCGCGCGGAGCTCGGCGATGGGGACGACCGCGCCGCGGTCGACGTACTTGCGGGGGAAGATCTGGAGGGCGTCGCCGACCGTCTCGACGTCCAGCTTGGCCAAGAGCGCCGCCCGCTTCGGGCCGACGCCTTTCAGGTACTGGACCGAGTCGCTCAGCCGCTTCATGCCAAGCGACCCTACCGCCCCCGGCCCGGGGGGTCAAGCGCCCGCGCCGCCGCCCGCACGCGGTCGCGCGCCGTCTACGGCAGGACGAACTCCCGCTCGCCCTCCTTCACCACCAGCACGGGGCAGGGGGCCTTGCGGACCACCTTCTCCGCCACGCTCCCGAACAGCACGTGCTTCAGCCCCGTCCGCCCGTGCGTCGCGATCACGACCAGGTCCACCTGCCGGTCCCGGGCGCACCGGATGATCTCCACGAACGGCCGCCCCTCCAGGAACACCGTCTCGACCGGCACGTCCCCGAAGTTCTTCTCCGCGAACGCCTTCAGGCTCCGCTGGCTTTCCTCGCGGACCTTGTCGATGAACTGCTCGCTCGGCCCGGTCATGTAATAGGCGCTGGTGGCCAGGAGATCGGCCGGGATGTCCGAGACGTGGCAGACGATGCACTCGGCCTCGTAGCGGCGGGCGAGTTCGGCGGCATAGCGGGCGGCCTTCTCGCTCGGTTCCGAGAAGTCCGTCGGGACGAGAATCGTGCGGATCTGGATCATCGCGCTCCCTCCTGGCTGGGCCCATGCGGTCCGGTCGCCGACCAGTATGCCGCGGCGCCCGGCCGGATGCAATCACCCCGTCCCCGGCCGCCGCGTCAGTCCGGCCGGCCGATGCCCCGCCACCGCCCGTCCCGCAGCGCCGCGAGCGTCGCCTCGGCGGCCTCCCGGCCCACGGGGTTGGCCGCCGTCAGTGTCCTGACGGCCTCGGCGTCGCCCAGCAGCATCCAGGCCTCCGTCACGGCCGGGTCCTCCGCCGCGAGCGCCTCCAGCACGGCCGTCGCCTCCGCCGCCTTGCCCTGCGCCCGCAGGACTAGGGCCAGCAGCAACCGCGGCCGCGCGGCCTCGACGGTCGCGCCCGGCTGAAGCAGGGCGCGGCCGGGGTCGTCCTCGCCATGGAACGCCGCCTCCGGCCCCATCGCCAGGAGTGCCCGCAGGTGGCGTTCGGCGGCCGCCGGGTCGCCCTGCGCCTGGGCCCGCAGCGCCGCCAGGTACCGCGCGCCCGGCAGATCGAGGGCCTTCCCGAGATGCGCGTCCGCCTCCTCGGCCCGGTCGGCCTCCAGCAGCCACATCCCCAGGTACAGGTGCGCCCACGGGTTGGCCGGCTCATGTTCCAGAAGCCGCGCGAGCGCCGTCCGGACCGCCTCGGACCCCCGCTCCACCCGCATTAGCCTCCGGGCCGCGTCCAGCACCTCGCGCGGCGGGGCGTCCTCGCTCTCCAGGACCTTCCGGTGCATGCCGGCGGCGCGCGGCAGGCTGAGCTGGTGCTCGCTCACAAGGTCCGTGCACTCGGCGTACAGGCCCTTGCCGCCCGGCATCGTGCCGTCGGTCCGGGCTTTGGCGGCCGCGAAGGCCTCCTTCGGCATCGGCCCCGCCTCGACGGGCAGCGTCTCGTCCACGAGCACCGCCCCGTCGGGCCCGGCGAACCGCACGTACATCCGGTCCCCGGGCAGCGCCGCCGCGTGGTGGGCGGGCGCCTCCGGGCCGCACGCCTCGCCCCGCACCGCGACCGACCGGCCGCCCGCCTCCAGCGTCAGCGCGTACCCGTCCAGCGGCCGCGCCGGCGCCACCGCCACGTGCCATGTTTCGCCGTCCTTGCGGCACGCCACGGCGGCGTCCCGGGTGGCGAGGTCGGCCCGGCCGATGCCCTTGGCCGGGAGCACCGTGACGGCCATCTCGTACGCCCCGAAGGGCGGCAGCAGCCGGCCGCACTCCTCGAACACCTCGTGGTTGCCGCCCCACATCTCGATGTACCCGCGCGACGAGGGCCGGTACAGCACTTGCTTGGCCCCGGGCGCCAGCCGCCGGTCCTGGAGCCGCAGCACGTTCAGGTTCCGCGCCGGGAAGAACCAGCCGGCGAAGTCGTGGCGGATACCGATCGCGAAGACGCTCGTCTGCAGGTCCCGCACGACCGTCTCGTGGTCCCACGGCACGAGGTCCCGCGTGCCGTGGCCCGTCACCGCGGCTGCCGGCAGGATCACCCGCGTCCCGTCCACCGCTGGCTGCCGCAACAGGTACCACAGCTTGAAGCCGCACCGGACGGGCAGGGGGTTCGTCACCCGGCCGCGCCACGTGAACCGCGCCTCCTCCGGCGCAAGCGCCACGGTCTGGGCGAGACGCAGGTTGGTCGCGCGGCCATAGCGGCGGGTTTCGGCGGCCGTCAGGTACCGGTCGAATCGCATGTCGACCGCGACCGTCACACCGCCGTCCTCGCGGTGCCGCACGACGTACCCGCCGGTCTCGTCGAAGTGGCGGCCGTGTTCCCAGAACGGGAACGACCATCGCCCGCCGCCCATCGACCAACTCACCCCGTCCTGGATCGCGTCGTGGACCCAGAAAAGGTCCTCGCCCGTCGGCCGCCACCGGACCCGCACCAGCCGCCCCCCCAGCTCCGGCAGCACCGTCAGCTCCAGATACCGGTTCGCGAGGACGACGGCCGTCGTCGTGTAGCTCGACCGGCCCTCGAGCTTCGGGGCGTGGTCCGGGGCGATGTTCGACCGGTGCTTGCCTTCCTGGACGGGATAGGTTCGCTGCTCGACGCGGACCTCGACGGCTGCGGCGGGCGCGGGCGCCGCCGCGGTGGCCAGAATAAAGGCGGTCAGGGCAATACGCTTCAGCGGCATGGGCAGGCGGCCTCCGGCTGCGGACTCGTTTCGTTGAACCCGGGCGAGTGCCGCCGTGCCGCGGCAATTCCGGCGAGCGGCAGCCCCGCTCGCGCGACGGGCGAAGCCTAGAACGCGCCCCATGCGTCGGGCGCCGGCTTGGTCGGGTTCTGGAGGTAGGCCTTCCACTGCTCGCGCCGTTTCGCCCAGTCGACCACCTCGGGCACCTCGGGGGCGATGACGCTATCGAGAAAGGCGCGGTGCTGCACGGCGGGGCCGCGTTCGTAGAAGCCCTCCAGGGCACGCACGACGTGCGCGCAGACCGGGTCGCCCTTCGGTGCTGCCTCCGTCTCGCCCTCGACCGCCTCGCCTTCCTCGCCGAACGGGTCCGGCCCCAGAATCTCGATCAGGTCCATCTCCGGCGGCACGGGGGTCGTGTCGGCGAGCAGTTCGACCAGCCGCTTCCGGGCCGCCGGCGTGTCGAGCAGGATGAGCCCGTCGGCCGTCGCCGCCCGCTGCCGCGGGTCGGCCGCCCGCGACGCCTCCAGCACGAGCGCCTCGGCCTCCGGCGTGCCGACCAAGCCGAGGAGCTCCGCATACATCGGGTCCAGCGTGCCCCGGCGCGCGAACGTCGTGCGGAGCCACGGCACGACCTGCGGCGTCTTCAGGGCCTGCGCGACGCTAAGGGCCTGGCCCCAGTACGCCGGCGGGTCGTCGCCGGCCGCCACCGCCACGTCGGCCTCACGCAGGACGCCTGTCACGAGGTCGCCCGTCTGCCGCTCCCACGCCGCCCGGGTCGCGGCGTCCGCCTGGCTCGGCAAGGGGTCGAGCTGGTCGCCGAACGGGTTGAACCACGCACTGGCCAGGGTGTCCAGGATGGCCGCGCGGAGCGCCGCGTCCGCGTCGGGCCACACGCTGAGGAGCACCGGCGTCACGTCGGTCGAGCCCTTCCGTCGGAGTGCCTCGACGGCCGCCCTCCGCACCGGGGGCTCATCGCCTTGCTCGATCACCCGGAGCAGGCCCGCCTCGGCGGCCTTCGGGCTCATCTCGCCCAGGACGTCGAGGACCAGCATCGCCCGGGCCGTGTCGCGCCCCAGGGCCAGCTCCACCAGCGCCGGGACCTGCGCCCGCCCCGCCGCCAGCGCCAGCGCCGGCACCACCGCCTGGGCCGGGCTCTCCACCCAGCGGAAGCCGTGCTCGTTCTCGACCCAGGCGGCCGGGGCCGCCACGAGCTGCGCGAGCAGGTCCCCGGCGACCTGCGGCCCGAGCCGCGCCGCCGCCACCTCCAGGCCCCATGCCCAGTTGGCCTTGCCGGCGAGCGGCCCGCCCGGCCGCACCGCTTCCCGGAAGAACGCGTCCACGCGCGGGTCCTTCACGGTCCGCAGCCCCTCGACCGCCTCGCCGGCCCGGGCCCGGGCCAGCAGGGCGTCGAGCGACGGGTCGGGGGTCGGCTCTGGCGGCGCGGCACAGTGGCTTCCCATCGTGAGTGATGCGACAACCGCAATCAGCAACGAGCCTCGAAGCGCCACGGCTGTGTCTCCGTTACGCGGGGTCGCCTTGCATCGCGGTCGCCGACCCGGCCGCCACACCCGCCGCCGTCAGCACGAGCGTCGCCTGGATGAACCTGCGCATGACACGTCCTCCCGGTCTCGGGTGCATGGGCAGTGTAGGGCCCGTGCGGCCAAGAAGAAAGCCCGATGCCTGGGGCACCGGGCTTTCGCGGCGTCTCGTGCCATGAGGCCGGCGGTTCAGTGCGTCTGGAAGTACCCCGGCGGAAACGTTTCGCCCAGCTTCACCAAGCTGACCAGCGCCTGGCCGCGCACCACGTTCACGGGATCGTCGAGCAGGGCCCGCAGGACGGCCTTGACGGCCTCGGCCTCGTTGGCGGGGAGCGTCTCGCCGGCCGCCAGCGCCTGCGCCGCCGCCGCCCGCAGCGCCCACAGGTCGGACCCGGCCAAGGCGACGAGGGCGGCCCGGGCCGGTGGGGTGCCGATCTCGCCGAGTGCCGCCGTGGCGGCCAGGGCCGGCGCGTCGCTCATCACGCCGAACCGGGTCACGTCCGCGACGCCCGTCGGCAGCTGCGCCAGCACCGCCAGCGCCGGCACGGCCGGCTCGTACCGCGTGCGGCCCAGGGCCCAGGCGGCCGTGGCCTGGACCGCTGGCGAGCGGTCGTCCAGCATCGGCTTCGTGTGGACCGCGCCCAGGGCCGTGCCGATCTGGCCGAGCGCCCGGGCCACCGACGCCCGCACCACGGCCTCCGGGTCGTCCTTCGCCTCCACGAGCAGCGGCTGGGCGCCGGGGTGCCCGGTCCAGCCGAGAACCCGGGCCGCGGCCGCCCGGACCTCCGCCGTCGCGTCCGCCAGGTACGGCGCGACCCAGGCGACGTCGTTGCGGTCGGCCTTCGGCCCGAGAGCCAGCAACGTCTCCACGAGCAGGTCGGGCGGCAACGGCTCCTGGCGGATCAGCTCGCGCAGCAGGTCGGCCGCCTCCGTCGACCCGATCGCCCCCAGCGACCGGATGACGTCGGCCGTCGCCCCCCCGTCGGCCTCGGGCTTTTCGAGGAAGGCGGCCAGCCGGTCCACCGGCGCCGCCGTGCCGAGGTTCCCGAGGGCGCGGATGGCGTTGCGGCGAACGGCCTCGTCCTCGGCGTCCAGACCGTCGAGCACCAGGTCGAGCAGCCGCGGGTCGCTCCGCACCACCAGGGCCCGCATCACGCCCCGCCGCGCCGTGACGCCCCGGTCCCAGATGGCCGGCAGCACGGTCGCGCCCAGGTCGGTCGGAATCCGCAGGGCCGCCCGGGCGGCCTTGGCCAGGACCAGGCCGTGGGCCTCGGTCTTGGGCACCTGGACGAGCCACCGGCGGGCCGCCACGTCGCCGATCCGGGCAAGGATGTCGGCCGCCAGCACCGCCTCCGTCGGCGGCCCGTCCAGGGCGGCGCGAAGGGTGCCGCGATGGGCGGCAATCAGGGCGTCCAGGTCCGCCAGGCCGGCCGGGTCGTGCATCCGGGCCAGGGCCTCGAGCACCGCCATCGGGGCTTCGACCACGTCCGTCCCGACGAGGACCGGGCCCATGGCCCGCGCCGCCGTCTCCTCGTAGGCCGCCTGCGCCAGGCCGCGCACCAGCGGGTCGGCGTGGGCGAGCGCCGGCCGGGCCAGGGCGGGGTCGCCGGCGGCGGCCATCGCGCCGAGCACCTGGGCCGCCTGCCCGCGCACCGCCACGTCGGGCGACGCAAGCAGCGGCGCGACGGCCGAGGCGAGGGCCCCCCCCCGCGGGCCCGTCGCCGAGGCGTTCAGGAGGACGGTGGCGGCCGCCGAAGTATCCGGCTCGAGTTCGGTGATCTGGCCGCCGGTCCGCGTTCCCGTTTCGCAGCCCGCCAGGAAGGCGCCGGCCGCCAGCAGGGCGGCAGGCAGAAGGAACCGGGCGGCACGCGTCGTGGTCATGGTCGGGCTCCCGTTCAGGGGGCGGCGTCGCCCCGGTGTCGCTCCAATGCATCGACAAGCCACGGGACTATACGTCGTGTGGCGGCCCGCCCGCAAGCGAAATCGACATCCGCGTGGTTGCGGCGCGCGCCGCCCGCGGTGGCTAGACCTTGTGCGCGCTCGGGCAGGCGTCCTCCAGCACGCACCCGACGCACGCCGGGTGCCGCGCGGTGCACCTGGCGCGCCCGTGCGCGATGAGCAGCACGTGGAACCGGTAGACGAGATTCTCCGGCACGAGAGCCGCGAGCCGGTCGTGGGCGGCCTCCGCCGACGTCCCCTCGTCGAGGAGCCCCAGCCGCCGGCTCACCCGGAGGACATGCGTGTCGACCGGCAGCACCGGCCGCCCCAGGCAGAACAGGAGGACGCAGGCGGCGGTCTTGCGGCCGACGCCGGGCAGGGCCATCAGGGCGGCATGGGCCTCGTCGGTCGGCGCGTCGCGCAAGGGGTCCAGCGAAACCTTGCCGCGCGCATCCCGGATCGCCCGGAGCGCCCCGCGGATGGACCGGGCTTTCTGCCGGTGGAGGCCGGCCGGGCGGATGGCCGAGGCCAGCCGGTCCAGCCGCGCGTCCGCCACGGCCTCCCAGTTGTCGAAGCGCGCTTCCAGGGACTCCAGCGCGGCATGGGCGTTGCGGTCGTTGGTATGCTGGCTCAGGATGGTGCCGACGAGGGAACGGACCGGGTTGCCGCCGGGCGTCCCCTCCCGCTCGCCGTAGCTCCGCTCCAGGCGGGTTACGAGTGCCTCGACCTCCAGCGGGCCGCGCGTCACGACCGGTCCTCGGGTGGCTCGGCGTCCTCGAGGCCCTCGTTGCCGCGGTCGGTGTCGTCCGGGTCGAGGCGGTTGACGTCGGCGCCGCCGGCGAACTCGCGGTCCTCGGCACCTGCCTCAGCGCCTTCGCCGCCCTCGTCCGGCTCCCCGACGTCCTCCAGGTCGTCGCGGAGGTCGTCGTAGGGGCTCCGCCCGTCGGCCCAGGCGGCCTCTTCGGCGGCGACCTCGCGGCGGCGCCGCCGCTCCGCCGGCCACGCCAGCAGCAGGCCGGCCGCGTACAGGGCCACCAGCGGCACCGCCAGCAGGACCATCGTCACGGGGTCCTGCGGCGTGAAGACCGCCCCGAGCACCATCATCACCAGGATGACGTACTTCCAGTTGGCCACGAGCGACTCGAACGGCACGATCCGCGTCCGCGCCAGGAACAGCACCACGATCGGCGTCTGGAACGCCAGCCCGAAGACGATCGTCATCCACGCCACGAACCGGACGTACTGGTCCAGGGCGAAGGTCTCCTCGATGTTCGCGACGGTCGCCGTCGGCGTCATCAGCGCCTGGAGCCCCATCGGCAGGACCCACAGGTAGAAGAGGCTCGCCCCCGCCAGGAACAGCAGGAAGCTGAACGGGCCGTACCGATAGACGAACCGCCGCTCGTGCGGGTGGAGCCCCACGCCGATGAACGCCCACACCTGGTACAGGACCCACGGGCTGGCGATCAGCGTCCCGACCATGATACACAGCAGGATCGTCGTGACGTAGCCCGTCAGGGGGCTGCCGAGGATGATCCGCGCCTCGCGGATCTTCGTCACGACCTCGGCCTTCTCCGGCGGGAGCGTCGGCCACGTCTCCGGGTCGTCCACCCGGAACGTCGCCTCCGTCTCCTCGGTCAGGTAGGGATCGAAGACCTCGCGGGCTAGCTTCGAGGTGGCCTGCCGGTAGGGCGCGACGACCCGGTTGAGCAGTTCCCGATGCATCAGGCCGCACGCCAAGGCCGCCACCAGCACGCCGACGACAGCCTTGATGACGCGGCTGCGGAGCTCCTCCAGGTGCTCGCCGAAGGTCATCTCCCGGTCGCGATTCATGGGCGTCGGTCAGGGCGAAGGGGTCGCGGGATGGAGGCCGACGGCGTCTTCGCCCCGCAGGAAGTTCCGGTAGTCCCCGAGTTCCATGAGAATCTCGCGGGCCTGGCGGGCGCGCTCAATGGTGATCCGCCCCTGGGAAATCCAGTCGTAGACCAGGCCGAAATTGTCAGGCCGGTACAGAGCCGCGAACTCCTTGTAGAACGTCTCGTGGTCCAGCCGCGTCGGCAGGACGGCGTGCAGGGCGTCGAAGAGGCGGTAATCGGTCGTCACGAGCTCGTGGCGGCGCTCGGCGTACAGGTCCGTCCCGGGCAGGGGCGTCAGGATCGTGAACTGCGGGTAGATGACGCCCTGGTCCTCGCGGTACCGCTTCAACTCGCGGAAGTCCTCGACCGTGAACTGCGGGTCGACGATGAACGCTCCCCACATGTGGACGCCCAGGTCGTTCAGGATCGCCATCGCCCGCTCGTTCTGCTCGACCGTGGCGCCCTTGGCGACGGCGTCCAACTTCTCCTGGCTGGCGGCCTCGAAGCCGATCAGGACCGTCTCCAGGCCGACCTCTTTCCAGGCGGCCAGGAGGTCCGGGTGCTTCGAGATCGTGTCCGTCCGCGCCTGCATCCCGTACGTCTTCCGGATGCCGCGCGCCTTGATCAGCTCCAGAATCTTCCACGCCCGCGGGACGTGGGCCAGGAAGTTGTCGTCGACGAAGCTGACGGCCGTCGGTTCGACCGCCTCCAGCTCGTCCACCACGCGCTCGGCCGACATGTACCGGCACTTGCGCTGGTAGAACTTCCAGACCGAGCAGAAGGTGCAGCGGAACGGGCACCCGCGGCTCGTCGAGATGCAGGCGTGGGGCTTGTCGAAGAGGAAGAAGTACTCGTCGGCGTACCGGGCCGCCAGGTGCCGCGCCGGCAGCGGCAGGTCGTCCAGCGAGGGCAGGAGGTCGCGCCGGGGCGTCTCGTGCCAGTCGCCCCGGGTGTCGCGCCACTGGAGGCCGGCGACGCCCGCCAGGTCCGGCGCCGCGCCCCCGCCCGCGTTTGCGCGGTCCAGCGCCTGGAGCAGGTCGCCGAAGGTGGCCTCGCCTTCGCCGACGACGATGGCGTCGACCTCCGGTATCCGAAAGTCCTCGGGCATCAGGCTGACGTGCAGCCCGCCGGCCACCGTGAAGACGTCCGGGTCGAGCCGCTTGGCCTCGCGGAGCAGGTCCTGGGCGTTATAGACCTCGGTCGTCAGGCAGGTCAGGGCGACCACGTCCGGCCGCACCGCCGCCATCGTCGCCTCGAAGGCCTCCGGCTCCAGCCGCATGTCCAGCAGCGTGACGTCGTGATGGGGGGCGGCCACAGCGCCGATGGCCTCCAGGGCCATCGGTTCCGGCCGTGCCGTCCGCTTGAACCCGACGTAGTCGGGGGGCGGCGGGGGCTGCACCAGCAGGATCCGCAACGGCGACGCTCCTCCCCGGCACGCTCACCCGGGGCGTGCCATCGGGCCATGATAGCGGGCCGCACGCCCGGGGACAAGGCGTTTCACCGCGAAGGCGGCACACAGCGGGTGCGGGGCTGGGCGGCAGAGGGCGGCCGACGGCGCGCTTACGACGGCAGCGCCGCCCCGGGTTCCGCGGTGTAGGCCAGGCTGAAAAGTCGCGGCAACTGGCGCCAGGGGCTGGTGGCCAGGCCGGACGTCGAGTGGCAGAACTCGATGCCCACGCAGTACCGGTCGTGGGCGCGGCGGCAATGGACGACGCGGCCGGTCAGCTCGAGCGGCGGGTGCCGGTCCCGGCTCGCGACCCGCAACGTCAGCCGTTCGTTCTGCTTGAACCGGACCGGACTCTCAGCACGCAGCCCCCCCACCGAGAAGTCCTGCAGGCGGACTTCGCAGGCGGCGGCGGCGCCCGCGTCCATGTCGGCGCGAATGGTGGCGGCCGGCATGTCCGTCCCGAATCGGCCGAAGCGGCGACGCTCGCGGCTCGGTTTCCCCCGTTTTGTGGTCTGTCCCACCGTCGGAGCCCATCCTGTTGTGGTTCCGGGTGCCCGGCGGGCCGCGCGGCGCGGCCGCCGATGTCACGCTCTCACTGAGTTATCGGCGCCGGCGCACCTAAACTTTACTCCTCAACCGGGGAATTATGACCCACAAATGCCCAAACGCAAACGGCACCCCGGACTTTTCTTCTCGAGCACCGGTCCCCGAGGCCGCGCGGGCCTCGGACGAGCGAACCGGCGGGCAGGGCGGGGCGGGCGGCGCACGTGCCGTCATCGTGGTCTCTCCCCGCGTACAAGAGGCACCTGACAGAGCCCGGCGCAGCCCACTGCCGCGCCGGCCGCCGTCCCCCTTGTTGACGGCCCGTCGCTCGATTGTCGCCCCCCGCGGCGGGGGCATCCCCAAGGCGCGGCCGACGCGCGGCTAGGCGTCAGGCCACGGTTCGTCGAAGACGATGCCGACGTGGTACAGGCAGTCCACCTGGTCGCAGCGGACGACCTGGCCGTGGGCGTCGTGGCCCCGCGTCGGCCCCATCGGCGGAAAGAAGACGACCACCGGCTCGTCCTTCGCCAGCGCCGTCGATGCCATCGCCCCCACGCCCCCGCGCGACACGTTCAGCACGCGCAGGCCGACCACGCGCCGGGGGTGATCCAGAGGGGTGTCTCGCCGGACGGCGGTCGCCGGGACTTCCAGCACCGCCCGGTCGTACTGGCGCCGCTCCGGTCGGCCCGTTCCGTCCGGTGCCATACGGAGCCCTCCCGCTGCTGGCGGCGTGCTTGCGACGTGGTCTTCGGCAGGGCGCTCGACCCTATACCAGAAGTATACCTCGACCGCGGCACCCGTGCCAAACGCAAAGTTCCTGATTCGCCGTCGGGAAACTTCCTAAGAACGGCCCCTCCCGGGCGGCGCGGGAGCCCTCCGGGCGGGCTTCAGCGATTCGTAACATGTCTTGCACGGGTTCCGAACCCGGACGTGCCATAGTGAGATAACGGCGTGCGGGCACGGGTCCGCCGCCTTTACCGTAAGGGTCTTTCTTTGGGGGAACACCGCCCATGCTTCGCATGCTGACTGCCTGCACACTGGTTCTGGCTGCCGCGGTTGCCGCCCACGCCGGCCTGGGGTCGCTCAGCCACCTGGGAACGTACGTGGGAACCGACGTGAACGGGTACCCCGTCTGGGACGAGGGCCTTACGGAGATCGCCGCCTACGATGCCGCCTCTTACCGCCTCTTCATCACCAATGGCAACGACAACCGGGTGGACGTGCTGAGCCTGGCCGACCCGACGGCGCCGAGCCTGGTGGACTCGATCTCGCTGGCCCCGTACGGCGACGCGCCGACCAGCGTCGCGGTCTCGGGCGGCCTGATTGCCGTCTCGGTCGAGGCCCCGGTCGGCACCGACCCCGGCCTCGTCGCGTTCTTCAACACCAGCGACCTGAGCCTCAACACGACGGTGACCGTCGGCGCCCTGCCGGACATGGTCGCCTTCACGCCGAGCGGCGCCACGCTGCTCGTCGCGAACGAGGGCGAGGCCGCGGAGGGCAACCCGCCGACCCTCAACCCCGCCGGCTCGATCAGCCTGATCGACACGACGACCTTCGCCGTTCAGACGGCCGACTTCACGGCCTTCGACGCCACCCTCGTCCCGGGTGCCGACCCGAGCACCAGCGTCCGCATCCACCCGAACGTCACGACGCCGTCGCGGGACATCGAGCCCGAGTACATCACCGTGAGCCCGGACGGGACGACGGCGTTCGTCGCCTGCCAGGAGAACAACGCCCTGGCCGTGGTCGATATCGCCACAGCCACGGTCACGGACCTGCTGCCCCTGGGCGCCAAGGACCACAGCCTGCCCGGCAACGGCTTGGACGGATATAAGAAGGACGACGCGGCCGTGATCCAGCCGGAGCACCTTTTCGGCATGTACATGCCGGACGGCATCGCGGCCTACGAGGTCGGCGGCCAGGTGTACATCATCATGGCCAACGAGGGCGACAGCCGCGACGACGACTTCGGCGACTTCACGACGCCCGGGAACCTGGCCGACGAGGGCGAGCTCGACAAGACGATCAAGAACAGCGACTTGGCCCCCGGCTTCCCGAACCCGACCCTCTGCGACGACCTCGACGGCCTCAAGGTTTCGCAGAATGATGGCAAGGACGGGAGCGGCAAGTACGAGAAGCTCTTCGCCTTCGGCGCCCGCTCGTTCTCGATCTTCGACGCGACCGGGACGCTCGTCTACGACAGCGGCGACGACTTCGAGCAGACTGTGGCCGCCATGTTCCCCGACAACTTCAACTGCAGCGACGACGACCTCGGCATCGATGACCGCAGCGACGACAGCGGGCCGGAGCCCGAGGGGGTTGCCCTCGGGACCCTCGCCGGCCGCACCTTCGCCTTCATCGGCCTCGAGAAGATCGGCGGCGTCATGGTCTACGACGTGACCGACCCGGTCGCCCCCCTGTTCATCGAGTACATGAACAATCGCCTCTTTGACCAGGACCTGCTGGACACGTTCGAGGACTACGCCTCCGCCGACCCGGCCGACCAGGCCGCCCTGATGGCCGCCCTCCAGGCCGGCCGGTTCGACATCGCCCCCGAGGGGCTGCTCTTCATCCCGGCGGTCGACAGCCCCAGCGGCCAGGACCTGCTGGTGGTCGCCAACGAGGTCAGCGGCACGACCAGCGTCTACCGCGTGGTGCCCGAGCCCGCGACGCTGACGCTCGTGGCCCTCGGCGGGTTGGCGCTGCTGCGCAAGCGCCGCTGAACCGCGGACGCCTCCGACGTCCCGCAAACGCAATCGGCCCCGGCGGGCAGCCGCCGGGGCCGTCTCTTTGCCCGCAATGCCCACGAGGCGGCCCGCGCCGCGTGTTCCCCGAACAGCCGCACGCACGTCGGCAGGTGCCCAGCGACACGGCGGGCGGCGTCTGGTGGTCCACGCTTGGCACGAACCCGCCGGCCCGCATCATCGGCAACAGGCGCTTGACCTCCGCCCGCATGGCCGCCTCGCCGCGCGGCATCGTCAGCTTGTCGAAGTGCCCGATGATACGCGGCCGCCGGTGAGCTTGCCGCGGCGCCGCGCCCACCCCCGCCTGCCGTTCCAGCGGCAGCCGCGCGTCCACCACGGGGCCCACTCGACCCGGGGCAGCCGGTCCACCGGCCGGAAGTCCAGCACGGCCCGGAATCGCTCGACGGCGTTCACGGGGCGGCCCATCCCGGAAGCATCGCCCGGTTGGCCTCGATCAGCTCGTCCAGCATTGCCGCCGCCCGGTCCGGGGCCAGCGTCACGAGCGGGTCGGCCAACATCGCCTGCAGCGCCAGGTCCCGGTCCTTCTCCATGGCCGCGCGCAACGTCAGCTGCTGCGCCCGGACGACGCGCTCGACGAGAGCATGGACGCCCTCCGGCAGGGGCGTCGGCACCACCGGCCGCACCCGGTCCCGCCGCACCTGGGCCATTGTCTCCACCACGTGGCCGCGCGGCAGGTCGGGCATCTGGCCGCAGTTCGGGAGGTTGAGGTTGGTGTCGAGGTGCTTGAGGCCGGCCAGGGCCATCATCAGGTCGACGCCCTCTTCCTTGCTGCGGCGCAGGCCCCCGTCGCCCTTCTTCGTCTGGGCCTTGGCGCGGCGGCGCTCGATTTCCTCGACGGCGTCCTCCGGCGGCCGCCACGTCCGCAGCCGCGCGCTCGCCGGCGTCACCGACACGCCCCACCGGTGCAGCACGTCCTCGCTGGTGCACCACCACGGGACGAACTCGACCAGGTGCCGGTCGCCGGCGGCCCCCATCACGCCGTACCGGCGCAGGAACTCCATCTGCACCAGCCCGTCGCAGCTCCCGAACCGGCCGATCCGGTTCCGCGCCAGCGCATCGGCCGTCCGGTCGCGGAACAGGTCCTCCGTCTCGGCGAACCATCGGGCCGATTCGAAGGCGTCGTGGCCCTGCCACGTCGCCCGCGTGAAGAACGTGAAGTGGTTGACCCCCGCGGCATCGATGGCAATCTCGCGCCGGTGTGGCGTCGGGACGCCGTGGTGGCGGCCGACCATCATCGCCAGCCATCCTTGCGTGCCGAAGATTTCGTGGCAGCACCCGAACGCCTTGATGTCCGGCTCGGCCGCGTACAGCGCCTGCGTGCACAGCGTCATCGGGTTCGTGTAGTTGATCGCCCACGCGTCCGGACAGTGGGCCATGATGGCGTGGGCGAAGTCGACGTACGGCGGCACGCTCCGCAGCGCCCGGCTGATGCCCCCCGGGCCGGTCGTGTCCCCGACCGTCTGCACCACCCCGTACTTCAGGGGAATCGTCAGGTCGTTGCCGAACATCTCGCGCGGCCCGGGCAGAATCGAGAGGACCACGATGTCCGCCCCCGTCAGGCACTGCCCGAGCGTCTCGACGGCCCGCACGTCGAACCGCGTCCGGGCGTCCGGATAGCCGAAGACCTCCGCGGCCCGGCCGACGTTCTCCTTCGCCCGCGCCAGGTCGATGTCGTAGAGGCGAATCTCGCCCGTCAACTCCGGCGCGAGGGCCAGGTCCGTCATCAGCGTCCGGGCCCACCCGCGGCTCCCGCCGCCGATGTAGCCGATCACCAGGGACGTCGCGTCACCCAAGGGGGAACTCCTTCATCCGGGGGCGGGGCGCCGCCGCACGCCGGCGCGCGACGCACGGGGCAGGGGGCGCCCTAGAACTCCGGCGGCAGGACGATCTCCTCGTGCTGCAGGCACGACCGGCGGGCCAGGCGGTACGCCTGGTTGTACTGCCCGGCCACCACCTCCCACGAGACCACCGTCTCCAGGTACCGCTTCAGGTTCTCGCCGAGTTGCATCCGCAGGCCCTCGTCGCACGCGAGGCGCAGCATGTGCTTGCGGAGCATCTCCTTGTTCGTGAAGAGCAGCCCGCCCTCGCTCTCCAGCGTCTGGGCCGTCAGGCCCTCCATCGGTGCCGTCGTCACGTACGGCTTGTTCAGCGCGATGATCCGCGCCAGCGTCCCCGACTGCGTCTCGTCCACCGACGGAAGCACCACGAAGTCGCAGACCGCCATCATCTTGTAATACGAGTCGCCGCGCGGCACGAACTCGTAGTAGTGGGCCAGGCCCTTGCGCTCCAGCAGCTCGACCTCGCCCTTCCACTTCAGGTAATCCTCGCGGTGGTTCGGGTCGCGCATCGCGCCGGCGGCCAGCAGGTCCCAGTCCTCGCCGGTGCGGCGGCGGATCTCGTCGGCCACCTCTTCCCACATGCTCGTCAGGATGTCCCACCGCTTGTTCGACTGGATCCAGCCGATCAGGCCCACCATGTGCTCGCCCAGGTTCGGCACCGTGTTCAGGCCCAGTTCCTCGCGCAGCGTCGGCACCTGGTCGATCGTCCACCGCCGGTCCGACCGCGCGCCGTGCGGCACGACCATGATGTTGCGCGGCACGTCCCAGCCGCGCATCGGGAAGGTCCAGTCCAACCGCCACTTCTGGTAATGGCACTTCAGCATGACGATGTCGGCCAGGTGGCAGACCTCGTACAGGAAGTTCGCCTCGAAGTCCGTCAGCCGCCCGTGGACGGTGTGCGGCTCGATGACGGTGGGCACGTCCGAGAGGGCGTCCAGCAGGTCCAGGAACCCGTGGTTCCGGTCGCCCCAGCCCCGGTCGTCGACGTACTCGTACAGGCCGTACTCGTGCTGGATGTGGACCGCGTACGGGTCGAGCTTCTCGATCTGGCGGACGCCGGCCTTCCACCAGTCGCGCCGCGCGGTGTCCATGACGGGGTAGACGCCCTCGCCGCCGGCGTCGGTGAAGCTCACCACCAGGACGTCCCGGTCGGGGTTCGCCTTCTGGATGAACTCCCGGGCCTCTTCGCAGAACGTCCCGATCCCACAGAGCCGGGGCGGGTACGAACTGACCATCACAATCGGCTTCATCGCCATCCGCGCGCGCCGCTCCTAGGCTCCCCCGAGCAGGTCCTTGATGAGGGGCTTGATGCGGTCGGCCGCGCCCTTGTGGCACACGAGGGTGCCGCTGTCGCATTGGACCACAATGCAGTCGGTGAGCCCCGCCACGACGACCGGCCGGTCCAGCTTGTTGATCACCAGCGCCCCGGCCGTCTGGTCCAGCGTCACCGAGCCGCGGACGCGGTTTCCGCCCGCGTCGGCCGGGATCAGCGCCTCGGCCGCCAGCCAGCCGCCCACGTCGCTCCACTGGAATATCGCCGGGACCACCCACACGTCTTCAGCGTGTTCCATCACGCCGTAGTCGATGCTGATTGCCTCGATCCGCTGGAACGCGTCCAGCGCCCGCTGGGGGAAGGCGTCGTCGTGGAACGACTCGGCCAGCTTCGCCAGCACCCGGTACGTCTTCGGCAGGTGGGTCTCGGCGGCCCCCAGCACCGCCCGGGCCCGCCAGACGAACATGCCGCTGTTCCACAGGAACCGGCCGCTCGCCACGTACGCCTCGGCCGTCTCGCGGTCCGGCTTCTCGACGAACCGCTCGACCGGCACCGCCTCCAGATCCCCCGGCTTGGCCGCCAGCTCCAGGTACCCGAAGCTCTCGGCGGGGAAGCTCGGGCGGATGCCGATCGTCCCGAGGCCCCCTTGCCGCGCCCGCTCGACCGCGGAGGCCATCGTCCGCCGGAAGGCCGGCATGTCGCCGATGAAGTGGTCCGAAGGCATGACGACGGTCACGCAGCCGGGATGGCGGTGCTCGGCCATCAGGGCCGCCAGGACGATCGCCGCCGCCGTGTCTCGACGCAGCGGCTCGCAGATCACGTTCTCGCGGGGCAACTCCGGCGACTGGGTCCGCACCAGCTCGACGAAGTCCGCGTTCGTCATCACCAGGATGCGCTCGTCCGGGACCAGCTGGCGGGCCCGGTCGACGGCCTGCTCGTACAGGGACCGGTCCGTGAGCTCGCGCAGGAACTGCTTGGGATTGTCCGGCGTCGAGAGGGGCCAGAACCGCGTCCCGATGCCCCCCGCCATCAGCACCACGACCACGTCGCGCAGCGCCTCGGGCGGCGGGCCGTCGGGCTGCGGCCGGGCCTGGACTTCCTTGGCCTCGGCCGGGACCGTCTCGCACGTCATGCGGTTTCCTCCGCCTCGGATTCGGCGGCGTCGGCCCGTGCGGCGGCCTCGGCGCGGCGGGCGCTGCGATGGAGGTGCATCTCGAGCAGTGCCAGCAGCCACGCCAGGGTCGACTCCGCCCCCTGGTTCTCGTTCAGCCCGCCTTCCATCAGACCGTCGCGGCAACCGCCCGTCGTCGCGTCGTACACCGGCCACAGCATGTCGTTCCGTCCCAGGAACCACTCGAACGCCCGCTGCGCTTCGCCCAGCCACCGCTCCTCGCGCGTCGCGTCGTACGCCGCCAGGCACGCCTCCAGCATCGCGTGCGCCTCCAGCGGCTGCTGGTCGTACCGGGCCTTCTCCTTGCCCCGGTAGTACCATCCGTGGTTGCCTACCGGCGAGAAGCAGTCGTCCTCGTCGGTCAGTTCGCCCGCCAGCCACGCCAAGCTCCGCAGGCCCTGCTCGACCATCTCGTCGCGGTGGAGCGCCCGCCCGGCGACGAGCAGGGCGTGCGGCAACTTGGCGTTGGCGTAGGTCAGCCCGCCCTCGCACCACGGCCAGTCGCCCGACGCCTCCGCCTGGAACCGCTCCAAGAGCCGCGTGGCGCTGCCCGCCATCAGCCCCTGCATCGTCTCGTCGTTCTCGAACCACTCCAGGTACGCGTGCATGCCCAGGATGGCGAAAGCGTGGGAGCGCGGCGAATGGAAGCGCGGCACGGCCTCCATGGCCCGCCGGAACAGGTCCGCCGCCAGCATCCGGTGCCCCTCGTTCTGGTCCAGGGCCACGGCCGTCCCGAGTGCCCACAGGCTCCGCCCGTGGCTGTCTTCGGAGCCCTGCGGCTCCAGCCACCGCCGGTCGTACGTCATGAAGTTGCGGAACCGGCCCGCTTCCTCCACGAACGCGTCGTCCAGGAAGCTCAGATACCGCGTCGCCAGCGCCTTCAGCGTCGGGTCGTCCGGCGTCACGTACTTTGCCAGCACCACCGCCAGCAGCGCCCGCGCGTTGTCGTCCGTCGAGTACCCATGGCTGCGGCAGGGCACGGTGAACCGCGCGTGCTGGAACATGCCCGTGTCGTCGGTCATGATCCGCAGGTGGTCGAAGTTGACGGGCGGCAGCGCCGGCGGCAGGGGGCACGACGACGGCGCCTCCTGCAGCCCCAGCCAGCTCCCCTCCGGGCTCGTCGCCGCCACCACCGGCTCCGGCCGCGCACGCGACGCCTCCACCGCCTCCCCGAACAGGCCCAGGTACGCCTCTGCCACCCGCGACCACGTCATCCCGCGCGTGAAGTCGTACGCCCGGCGCCGGATGGCGTTGCGCTCCGCGTCGTCGGCCAGCAGCGCGTTCACCCCCGCCGCCAGCGCCGCCGGGTCGCGAGGCGGTACCAGCAGGCCCCGCCCTGCGTCCAGCATCACCTCGGCGTAGGCGTACCGGGTCGAGACGATGGCGCGGCCGGTGCCCATGGCGTAGGCGAGCGTCCCGGAGACGGCCTGCTCCAGGTTCGGGTACGGCGTCACGTACGCGTCCGCCGCCCGCAGGTAGTCGAACAGCTTCGAGAGGCCCACGAACTCGTTCTGGAAGAGGACGTTGTCCTCGACGCCGAGGTCGCGCGCCAGGCGATGGAGCTTCGTCCGGTAGCTTTCGCCCGATTCGCGCACGATGTGGGGGTGCGTGCGCCCGAGGATCACGTACAGCGCCTCCGGGTGCTTCTCGGCCACCCCCGGCATCGCCTCGATCATGTGCTCCAGGCCTTTGCCGGGCGACAGCAGGCCGAAGGTCAGGATGACCTTGCGCCCCTCCAGGCCAAGCGCCTCCTGGTACGGCCCCGGCTCCGTGAACGGCACGTCTGGGATGCCGTGGTGGATCATCGCCACCCGGTCCGGGTCCGCCCCGTAGACGTCGGTCAGGACTCTGGCCGACCGCGGGTTCATCACGACCAGCTGCTCGGCCAGGTCGGCCATGTCGGCCAAGACGCGCCGCTGGTTGGCCGTCGGTTTCCGGAGGACCGTGTGGAGCGTCGCGACGAACGGGACCCGCAGTTGCCGCAGCAGCGTCAGCAGGTGGCTCCCGTCCCGCCCGCCGAAGATGCCGTACTCGTGCTGCACGCACAGGACGTCGAACCCGCCGGCGTGGATGAAGTTGGCGGCCAGGTGGTAGTCGTCAATGCGGTCAGCGTCCACCTCGAAGACGACCCGCGGGGGGTAGTCGTACCCCTCCGGCTGGTCGTTCATGGCCAGGACCTGGACGCGGCTGTCAGGGGCCTCGCCGGCGAGCGCCTCGCACAGGCCGCTCGTGAACGTCGCGATGCCGCACCGCCGCGGAATGTAGTTGCCGAGCACCGCCACGCGCAGGCCCCCGTCCGGGCCGCCGGCCTCCGGCCGCGAGGCGCGTTCGCGCGATTGGATCATGCCAAGGGTCTCCACTGCTGACGGGCCGGGGCACTTGCCTCGCGGGCTGGCCACGCCCCGGGCGCGGGTATTCTAGCAGGCGCCGACGCCGGCCGCAACCCGGCCGCCTTGCGGAGCCGACTCGCGGCCCCGTTCACAGGTCCAGCCAGACGGGGCTGGTCCACTGCGTTTCCTTGTTCGGCAGCTCCAGCCGCACGTAGTACGCCACGAACGGGTCCGGGTGGAACGGGGCGTCGCGCACGGCGGCTTCCTCCAGCGGCTCCGGGTCGGTGAAGACGACCTCCTCGACGCCGTCGGCCTCGCGGTCCCACGTGGCGCGTTCGCGGGCAAGGTCCTCTCCGTTGCGCACGAGGACGGCCTGGGCCTCGGCGTGATGGTGCAGGCTGAACCGCAGCCGAATCTGCCGCGCCTTCCGCAGCGGGTCGCTCGGGGCCACCTCGGCCGCCTCGCCCATCCCCAGGTCGCCGATCGCGAGGTCCAGGAGCGTCCGGTCGAAGGTGGTGCCCCAGGTGCGGCGGGCCCACATCGCTTCCCAGAGGGCCTCGCGCGTGAGCGCCGTCGCCCGCACGGCCGCCAAGCCCATGTGGTGCCACCCGCTCTGGACGCGCGGCCCGAAGGGCGAGCCCCAGTTGCGGCTCTCGCCGCCGGGCAGCGTCGTGTGGTCGTCGCTCGAGGCGATGACCCCGTACCGGCAGCCACGCGTCAGCGCATCAACGAAGTACGCAGGCCGGTCGGTCATCCCCGCGTGCAGGCTGAACGTCGAGTCGTGCCGCTCCGACGACCCCCAGGCCGAGTAGATCTCGAACAGCGGCTCCCGCTTCGGGTCATAGACCGGGTCCGAGAAGTCCCGGTACTTCGTCCGGCGCCCCGTGTGGTGCGGCACGGTCATGTAAGGCGTTTCCGCCTCGTCGAGAAACGCCCACAGGTCCTGCAGCGGCACGGCCGGGCTGTTGCCGTGCATGTCGTCGCGGTCGACCCAGAAGTACGGGGCGTCCGAGCCCAGGAAGTAAGCGTTGTTGTCGCCGCCGAACCCCACCCGGTGCGAACTCTCGAACGCCAGAATGGGCACGAACCGCCCCGGCGCGTCGAGCTGGCGCGTGAGCTCCTGGAGGCGCGGCCAGCGGGCCTTGTCGGTCGGCATGCCGCGCAGATGGTCCGCCGCCGCCGCGAAATCCAGGTGCGCGAGGTCCCGCGCGTACGCATACGCGAACTCCGGCGACTTGCACGCCCACCACTGGCAGTCCGAGTACAGCGTGTGGATGTGGAGGTCGCCCCAGAAGACCCGGGTTGCCGGGTCGGCCGTCACCCACGCTGGGTTCGACCGGACGGGCGGCCAGTCGTTGAGCTGGGCGACCACGCGGGCCACCTCCGGCCCCCGGGCCACCAAGTCCGACACCTCCGCGACCCCCCGGTCGGCCGGGCCGAGGGTGATCGCCGCCGGCAGCCCTTCGATGCCTTGGGAGGCCGAGAGGTCCAGCCGGCCCTCGAAGGTCTCGTCGGGCAGAGCGTCCGGCCCGAAGACCGTAATCCGCAGCGTGAACCGCTCGCCCTCGGCCAGCACCGAGGGAAGGGTCATCTGGAGGTGGCGGTCGAGGCGGCGGGAGACGGCCTTGGCCTCGGCGAGCAGGTCGGCGTCCATCGGCAACGTCCTTTCCGGTCGGGCGGTGTCAGGAAGCGGCCATCTTAGGCTCCGGCCGGCCCCGGGGCAACGCCCTTCGCGGACCGGACGCTGGCGCAAACCCGCGGAACACACCATCCTCATTTGACTTTGGCCATTTTCGGGCTATAGTTCAGGCGAGAGCCTTCGGGGCTGAGCCCGCCGAGGCGGGGCGGTCCCGGTTCCGTTCAGCCGAACGTCGGAGGGGTGCCGCCGCGCGAGCGGGGGTCCGGACAGAAAAGTGCCAGGTGTTGCGGGGCTGGTGGACAGTCCTCCGGGACGGTCCGCGGCCCGTTTTCTTTGCGCCGCACAAGGCCGCGCCGGCCCGGATGCACCGTGGGACGGGATGGGCCCGGCCCGGGTGCCTATGGGGGGCGGCCGAGCGGCTGCCGACATGACGCAAGGAGAAGGGCCATGCGACGCCTGAAAACGGCTGTGACGGTTCTGGTTCTGGCGGGTGGTCTGGCGGGCGCCGCCCAGGCGACGATCATTTTCGATGGCGGGACGCCCGACCTGAGCGGCGGCAACGAGATGAGCATGTGGGTCCAGGCCAACGATTTCCTGATCGATGTCAGCGACATGCTCACCGACGTCCACTTCTGGACGCTCGAGGGGTATGGCACGTCCTATGGCGGCAACCCCTGGGACGGGACCCTCGAATACTTCCTTTACCTGGATAGTGCCGGCCAGCCCGGCACGATGATCGCCAGCGGCCTCGGCCAGAACATCGTGAAGACGTTCCTTCAGAACCTCCCCGGCACCGCCGACCTCAACGAGTACGCCTACGACTTCGACCTCGAGACCCCGGTCCCGATCACGGGCGGCCAGCTCTACTGGCTCGGCCTGCACCTGGCGGCCGATTACCAGGTCCGCGACCACATCTACTGGGCCAACACCAGCCAGGGCTTCGGGGCGTTCGGGCAGGTCGGCGAGGAGTCCGGTGGAGGCCCCAACGGGCCGTGGAGTATGAACGGCTCGGACCACGCCTTCTACCTGACGCCCGAGCCGGCCACGCTCGCGCTGCTGGCCCTCGGCGGGCTGGTTGTGGCGCGGCGTCGGCGCTGAGCGCCTCGGCATGACGGATGCTTGATGCGATTCGGGCCTCCGGCCCCGCCCGGCCGGGGGCCCTTTCTATGGTGTGCCGGGCATGGCCCGTGACTTGGGGGTGCAAGTCGCCTGCGGACCCTGATGACGGGAACCGCTAGCTGAACGGCAACTGCGGCGTCGCGA
>CAYNLG010000060.1:0-23459 GCA_964397995.1 uncultured Anaerolineales bacterium | reverse complement strand
TGGCCGACGCCCCCGACACGCCCGGCTCCCTCGGCATCGCCATCAGCGAGGCCATCGAGCAGGCCGTCATGGACCCGAGCGGCAAGACCCGCTACAGCCTCGGCAGCGTGCTGAACCACGTCCTGCTGCACCAGACGATCATCGGCCTGGAAGCCAAGAAGCAGCTGGAGCTGGCCGGCGAGAAGAAGGTGGACGTGGTCATCGGATGCTGCGGGGGCGGGTCGAACTTCGCGGGGCTGGCGTTCCCGTTCGTGGCCGACAAGATCGCCGGCGCCGAGATCGACATCCTGCCGGTGGAGCCGGAGTCGTGCCCGACGCTGACGCGGGCACCGTACGCGTACGACCACGGGGACACGGCCGAGATGACGCCGCTGATGCCGATGCACTCGCTCGGGCACCGCTTCGTCCCGCCGCCCATCCACGCCGGCGGGCTGCGGTACCACGGGATGGCGCCGTTGGTGAGCGCCGCCGTCGAGCAGGGCCTCCTGTCGCCGCGCGCCCAACCGCAGCTCAAGTGCTACGACTCGGCCGTCCAGTGGGCCCGGACGGAAGGGTTCATCCCGGCGCCGGAGACGAGCCACGCCCTGGCCACGGCCGTCGACGAGGCCAACAAGGCCAAGGAGGAGGGCAAGGAGAAGGTCATCCTTCTGAACTGGTCGGGCCACGGCCTGATGGACCTGACGGCCTACGACGCGTACTTCAGCGGCAAGCTGCACGACTACCCCCTGCCGCAGGAGCAGCTCGACAAGAGCCTCTCGGACCTGGCAAAGTACCCGAAGCCGGCCGACGTGGCC
Source organism: uncultured Anaerolineales bacterium (assembly GCA_964397995.1). Classification (GTDB taxonomy): domain Bacteria; phylum Planctomycetota; class Phycisphaerae; order FEN-1346; family FEN-1346; genus CAYNLG01. The sequence goes on along the minus strand of CAYNLG010000060.1, from coordinate 22,665 downwards.
GCCAAGCTCGGGGGCTAGGCCGCCCACGGCCGGGAGGGCTCCATGGGCTCAGGCAAAGAGGCGGAGGACGCGCGGCGGCGCCGGTGCCCGCGGCTCGGGCACGAGGTGGCGTTCCGGTACTGCCGGTGCCCGGGGCGGGACCTGCCGTGCGGACGGATCGTCGACTGCTGGTGGGAAGCGTTCGACGTCCAGGCGTTCCTGCGGGCGCACTACACGCCGGAGGCGGTGGCGCGGGTGCTCGCCCCGCCGCCCGACAAGGTGGCGACGCTGATGCAACTGATCCAGCGTGCACAGCAGGCGGCCAGGCCGGCGGGACCGGACGGCGGCGAGGCCGACGCCCCGCCTGAGGACCGCGACGAGAAGCCCTAGGCGCCCCCTACACCGCCGGGCTTCGGGTGGTCGTCCGCGGCGCGCCTCCGCGCTTCGCCGACAGTGGGGTCGGCTCGCTCCGGGTCAGCAGGAACGAGCGGCCGTCCGCCACGGGCGGCGCTGCCGCCACCCGGGCCTCTTGGCCGCATTCCATGGCGACGGCCCGTTCGGCGGCCTCGTCCAGGGCCGTGCCCGCGCTTTCGCCTGCCATGGCCGCGTACCATGCCATCAGTCCGTACGGGGCGGCCACCAGGTTCGTCAGCCGCCCGATGCCGCTCCCCGGCGACGCCGCGCACCGGATGGCCTTGGCGGCGGCCCAGACGGCCTGCGGCAAAAGGCCGTACTGCTGGCAGGTTTCGCAAAAGGCTTCGGCCTCGGCGGCGGCCAGGGCCAGGTTCTCGAGTTGCAGACCGGCCAGGGCGGCGCCTTGGGCGCGGCGCGGCACAGCGGAGGCGGCGGCCAGAAGGGCAAACCGCAGGCGGACCCGGGTGTCCGCCTCCGAGCCCATCCACGACGGCCGCGCTTCTTCGGCCATCGTCGTCCAGTGGGTCGAGCCCACGCGGTGCCAGCTCGTCCGGTGGACGTGCAGGGCGTCGCTGGACCAGATGCGGGCCCGCGGGCCGAAGCGGTCGTGCAGCGGGTCCAGCAGGTACGGCACGTCGAGGCCCGCCCCGGCGTAACCGCACAGCAGTTCACCGGCGGGCGCGACGTGGGTGACCCACCGTCCCCACGTCCGGGCGCCGCCCAGACCGTCGCCGGTCCGGCCCTCTCCGTCGGTCAGCAGCCAGTAGGCGTGTGTAGCCATCGTTCAACTCCCCAGAGTATGAGCCACGATACGTACGCCCACCCTCTTGCCGGTTCGGGCGCCATAGGCTGCCTTCTCCAGGCGTGGCCGCGACGGGCGGCCGGAATGCCGCGCCGCTCCGAACTCATTTATTACACCGCGCGCTCCCTCGCCAAGGCAAGGCTGAGGATGTCGGCTCGTGTACGGTTGGCTGGTGGCAGGATGCCTGAGATGAGGGTAGGCGGAAGTCGCAGGTCGCGCAAGTGCCTGGGGTGGCTGGAGTTAGGGGGTCACACGGCCCCTAAACGCCCTCGCAATGGACCCACTGGACGGCGTGCTGGACGAGGGCCGTGGCGTCGTCGAGACCGAGCTTGCGCTTGATGTTCGCCCGGTGGGTCTCGACCGTCTTGACGCTGAGGTGGAGCTTGTCGGCGATGGTGCGGGTCTGAAGGCCGTGGCCGATCATCTCGAAGACCTCGAGCTCGCGGTCGCTGAGGCGGTCGACGCTGGACTGGCTGCCCTCGCGCGGGCCGCCGACAAACACCGAGAGCATCTCCGAGGCCACGGACTCGCTGAGGAAGATGTCGCCGCCGAGGACGCGGCCGATGGCGTCCAGGATCGTGTCGGCCGCCTCCTCCTTTCTCACGTAGCCGCGCGCCCCGGCCCGGAGCACGCGCTCGGCGTAGAAGGATTCGTCGTGCATGGAGATGACGAGGACCGGCAGGTCCGGGTGCCGCACGCGGAGGTCCTTGATCAGCTCGATGCCGGAGGAATCCTTGAGGCTGATGTCAACGATGGCGAGGTCCGGGTCGGCGTCCTGGATGCGGGCGAGGGCCTCGGCGGCACTTTCGGCTTCGCCGCACACACACATCCCGCCGCCCTCCGCGAGAAGCCGCGCCAGGCCCTGGCGGACCACGGGATGGTCGTCGACGAGGAAGATGCGGACGTCGCTCGTATCGGTTCCAGAGCGTTCTGTTGTGGCCATGGGAATCACCTCGCCACCTCGGTCTGGGGCCCCGGTGCGGGCAGCGTGCACCGGACGGTCGTGCCTTCGCCCGGCCGGCTCGTGACGGTCAGCGTGCCGCCGATCACGGCCGCCCGGTACGCCATGATCCGTCGCCCCATCCCCCCGCGCGGCGGCGGTTCGCGGGTCTCGGCGCCGTCGTCCGCCACCTCCAGCCTAAGGCCGCCGCCCTCCCCGGCCAAGTGGATGGTAACATTTTCCGCATGCCCCCGGTGGACGGCGGCCGCCACCGCCTCCCGGGCGATGTGGTACAGGTGGGTGGCCACACCGGGCTCCTCGACCGGGACCGGCCGCGGGCAGCGGAAGCGGCAGCGGCACGCGTACAGCTCGGAGACGTCCTCGGCGTGGGTCCGCAAGGCGGTCATCAGGCCCTCGACCGTCAGGTTCACCGGGCACAGGCTCCGGGCCAGCCCTCGCGTCTGTCGCACCGACTCGCCGAGCAGGTCGGCGATCTCGGCGGCAGCGCCGGCGTCGTCGTCGCGGCCGTCGGCCTGGAGGCGGCCGGCCAAGTTCCGGGCCATGTACGCCACGCCCGCGAGTTGCTGGCCCAGGACCTCATGGAGGTCGTTGGCGATGCGGCGGCGTTCCTGGTTGCCGGCCTCGGCGACGGCCCATTCCAGATCGCGTTCGGCGGTGATGTCGATGCCGAGGCGCAGCACGAGCGGCGTCCCATCGGTGTCGGTAAATGGAAGGTCGTAGAGCCGATAGGTGCGGCCTTCGTCGAACATCTGCTTGCCGGCGCGGCCGGTGCCCGAGGCGAGCACCTCGTCCGCGGGACACACCTCGCACGGCGCGCCGCGCCCGCGCAACATCTCGTGGCAGGTCCGGCCCTCGACCGGGCCGAACCGCTCCACGAAGCCCCGGTTGGCGAACCGGATGCGGTAGTCGGCATCGCGCAGGTACACAAACGCCGGCATGGCATCAAAGACGCTGAAGAGGCGGCTGACGTCACTCGGGCCCGGGAGCTCCCAGCCGGAACCGCCTTCGGTCCGGTTGTCCTGGCGGTCAGACACGCGGCTCATCCTTTCACCCGCGTAAGCCGATCGGTGTGAGACCCGGCCGTACCCCTCCCCTCAAACCACTCAGGCTACGGCGCCCCTCGGCCTGCACACAAGGGGGTGCGCACATTCCCGATACTGCGCCGGCGCAGTCGGCGGCGGGCGCGGCCTAAATGGCGGTTGCCCCGCCCGCCGATAGACTCTAGGCTACCCGGTGAACCCGTCCGAGAGCCGTGGCCCGCATGACGACGACGCCCGCCCCGCCCCGTCCCTCCTCACCCCGCCGGGACCGGTACCGGTTCGCGGCGTGGGCGGTCGGGCTCTTCGCGGGCGGGTGGTTCGTCAGCCGCCTGCTCATCGAGCCGGCCCTTCTCCATTATGCGCGGCCCGAACCGTTCCTCTGGGACGCCCGGTTCCTGGCCTTCGAGGCCCGGTTCATCGGCGGCCCGGCGGGGCTTGCCGCGGCGGGCCTGCATTACGCGCTGCAGGTGCCATGGCTGGGGGCGGCAGTGATGGCGGGGCTCGCGACGGCCGCGGCGGCCCTGCTCCGCTTGGCGCTCGGCCGGGCCGGGGCGCGCGGTCCGGCGGTGGACGCGGCGTCGATCGCGGTGGGCGTGCTGATGCTGGCGCGTCACGCGGCCTACATCCCCGCGCTCGGGGCCGACGTGGCCGTCGCCTCGGGCCTGGCCCTGGCGTGGGCGTGGCTGGCCCTGGGCGAGAGGCACGTGGCCCTGCGCCTGGCGGTCTTCGCGGCACTCATGGCGGCGGGCGTGTATGCCGCGGGCGGCGGCGCGCTGGCGGGGGCGGCCGTATGCATCCTGGCCGAGGCCCTGCTTCGGCGCCGGTGGCCGAGCGCCCTGGCGCTCGCGGCCATCGCGGCGGCGATGCCCTGGGGCCTGTCGCGGTGGCTCTACGAGCCGGACCTGGCCCTGCTCGCCCTGCGTCACCTGCCGGTGGCCTCCCGGGCCGGGCGAACCGTTCTGGGGTACTCCTTGACGGCGGCGGCGCCCGCCGCGACGGTCGTGGCGGCCATGGCGGCCTGGCGCCGTCCGGCCGAGGGGGCGGCCCGCCCGTCCCGGCGGCGGGAGGCGGTTCTCGCGGCGGGGGCGGCGCTCGTGGCGGCCGCGGTCGTCGCGGCGGCCTACGACGGAAACGCCAAGGCCGCCCACCGCTTCACGCGCGACGTCGTCCGGGGCTGGTGGGACCGGGCGTACACCGACCTGTGGCGGCTCCGGGGCCACAGTCCCCTCCTCCGCGGCCGCATCAACCTCACGCTGGCCCACGTCGGCCGCCTCGGCGATGAGATGTTCACCTGTCCGCAGCAGTACGGCCCGTACGCGGACCTGCTCCTGAGCGACCCGGCCCTGCGCGAGTTCCCGCACGTCTTCACCGACCGGGCCGCCCTGATGCTGGAGCTGGGGCACGTGAACCGGGCGGCCCACCAGGCGGCCAACGCGTTGGAGCTGTCGGGGCCGTCGCCGGAGGCGTTGCGGACGCTGGCCATGGCCCACGTCGCCCAGGGCCGGCCCGATGCCGCCCGCGTGAGCCTGCGGGTGCTGGCCCGCGTCCCCTGGCAGGAGGCGGCCGCGCGCGAAATGCTCACGCGGCTGGAGGGCGACCCCACCCTGCGCGGCACGCGGGGGATGGCGATGGTGCGTCAGCGGCGGCCGCGCGAGGACGCCGTGGGCCCCCTGCCCGACGACGCGATGCTGGAGATGCTGCTGGCGGCGGACGCGAGGAACGAGCTGGCCTACCGGCTGCTCATCGCCCACCACATGCTCATGGGCGACCTGGCGGCCCTGAAGGCCGACCTTGACCGATGGCATTTCTTCGGCAAGTCGGAGTTGCCGCGCCACTGGGAAGAGGCCCTTTTCCAGTGGGCCTTCGAGGCGAGAGAGACGCGGCTGGCCGTCACGGGGGTGCGTCTGCGGCGGGAGACGGCGATGCGGCACAAGGCGTTCCTGGAGCGGTACGCGTCGGTGCGGGGGGACACGGCCCGGGCGTGGGAGGCGCTGGCCGGGGACTTCGGCGACACGTACTGGTTCTACAAGCGCTTCGGGCGGTCGGCGGCCGCGGGGCCGCCGGACGCCGGCGTTCGGGGAGGGTCGCCATGAGGGGCCGCGCGACGTTTCTGGCGCTCGTGGCCACCGGCCTGGCCGTGGCGGCGGCGTGGGGCCTGCGCGCGGCCGGGCCGGAGGCGGCCCCGGAGGAGGTCGGCCGCGCACCGCGCCTGACGCCCGACGTGGCCGGGTGCGTCATTCCGCCGAACCTCGCGCCGCTGAACGTGCGGGTCGACGAGCCCGGCGCGCGGTGGACGCTGACGGTCGAGGGCGGCGGCGAGGCACTCACCGTGACGTCCGGCACGCCGGCGATGCACCTGCCGGCGGGCGGCTGGCGGCGGCTGCTGGAGGCGGCCGCGGGCGGCGAAGTCACGATGAGCGCGACCGTCGAGGGGCACGGCGGACGGCGCCGCCGCTTCCGCCCGGTCCGCCTCGGCGTGGCGACGGAGCCGATCGACCCGTACCTGGCGTACCGGCTGATCGGCCCGGTCTACAACGGGTACCGGCACATGGGCATCTACGAGCGGGACCTGCGGACGTTCGCGGAGCGGACGGTGCTGGACGGCCGCTCGTTCGGCGGCTACTGCTGCAACTGCCACAGCACCTGCCGCAACCGGCCGGACCCGATGAGCCTCCAGGTCCGCAGCGCCTCCGGCCTGCCGATGCTGGTGCTCGCGGGCGGCGAGGTCCGCAACGTGAGCACGCGCGGCCGGTTCAGCCAGTCGCCGGCGGCGTATACGAGCTGGCACCCGAGCGGCGCGTTGTGCGCGTTCAGCGTGAACCGGCTGTCGCTCGTCTACCACGCGGTTGGCGAGACGCGCGACGTCCACGACGCCGCCTCCGACCTCGGCGTCTACTACGTCGAGGACAACCTGGTCTCGACGGCGCCGGCGCTGGCGGACCCGGACCGGCTGGAGAGCTGGCCGGGGTGGTCGCACGACGGGCGTCACCTGTACTACGCGAGCGCCCCGCGGGTGGCGCCGGAGCGGCTGCGCGAGAACCGGTACGACCTCGTGCGTATCCCGTTCGACCTGGAGACGCGGACCTGGGGCGCGCCGGAGACGCTGGTTTCGGCGGCGGAGACGGGCACGACGGCCATCCAACCGCGCCCGTCGCCCCAGGGCCGCTGGGTCGTCTATTGCCGCGCAGACTACGGCAACTTCACCATCTACAGCCCGTCGAGCGACCTGTGGGTCTACGACCTGACGACGGGCGAGACGCGGCGGCTGGAGGCGAGCGGCGACGCGTGCGACTCGTGGCACTCGTGGTCGTCAAACGGGCGGTGGCTGGCGTTCGCCAGCAAGCGCGACGACGGCGTCTACACGCGCGTGTACCTGAGCTACTTCGACGCCGACGGGCGCAGCCACCCGCCCGTCGTCCTGCCGCAGGAGGACCCCGCCTTCTACGGGCGGTTCCTGAAGTGCTACAACGTGCCGGAGCTGATGGTCGCGCCGATTCCGGCGCGAACGGCCGAGCTGGCGAAGGCGATCTGCGAGCCGCACAGGCGCATGGTGGCGGAGACCGACGCCCCGGCGTGCCTGCTGCCGCCGCCCGACGCGCCGCCTGCCGCCGACCCGCGCGAGCGCACGTTCTCGAACTGACGCCGCCGCTGTCTCCGCGTCAGGCCCGTTAAGGGCACACCCGCCGGACGGCCGATGAAATCGCCGTCACGTGCCCGCGTTAGGCGGGTTGACCCCAGGGGATCGGCATCCCCGGGGGCGGGTGGGACACAGGAAGGGCCTGGATGACGCAGTGGGACGTATACCGGAACGGGATCGCGGCCGTGCACGCGGCGGCGGTGGGCGAGGACCAGGTCCACATGACCGCCGCCGTGGCCGACCCGGAGGCGACGCCGGCCGACGCGGCCGAGTCGCTGTACGGGAAGGTCGCCGGGGTGCTGACGCAGAGCGGGACGCGGATCGTCCACGAGCGGCTGTTCGGGAGCCTGGCGGTGCGGCCGGAGGTGCTGGCGACGCGGGACCGGGTGCTGTCGGCGGCGGGGATCGAGCCGGAGCGGCCGGTGACGTGGATCGAGGGCCGCCCCCCCTGGGGCGACGGCCTGGCCGGCGTCCAGATCCATGCCCTCCGCCCGCCCGAGGACAAGGACGCCATCTGGAACATCGAGGACGACGGGGCGGTGTGCGGCCACGGGTGGACGCGGCACGGGACGACGTTCCTGCTGCTGCAGAACCTGCACGGCCTGGGCGACCCGTCGGGGTCCGTGGACACGCCCTCGCAGGAAGCGCACCGGATGTTCGAGCGGGCGCGGCGGATTCTGGAGCAGCACGGGGCGGCGTTCCGGCACGTGGTGCGGACGTGGATCTACCTGGCGGATATTCTCGATTGGTACGGGCCGTTCAACGCGGTCCGGAACGCCCGGTACCGGGCGTACGGCCTCTTTGAGGACGGGGACGCCGGCCGCCCCGCCCTGCCCGCCAGCACCGGCATCGCCGGGCGCAACCCCATGGGCGCCGCCTGCACGATGGACCTGCTGGCGGTCGTGCCGACGGGGCCGCTGACGGTCGAGCCGGTGAGCAACACGCGGCAGAACGAGGCGTACGAGTACGGGTCGGCGTTCTCGCGGGCGATGCTCGTGCGGGAACCGGACGTGGCGCACCTGCTCGTCTCGGGGACGGCGGCCATCGACGAGGCCGGCTCGAGCCTGCACGAGGGCGACGCCGCCGCCCAGATCCGCCGCACCGTCGAGAACGTCCAGGCCCTGGTGGCGCGGGCGGACGCGTCGCTGGCCGACACGGTGGAGGCGACGGTCTTCCTGAAGCGGGCGGAAGACGCGCCCGTCTGGGAGGCGGTCGCCCGGGAGATGGGTCTGGCGGACATGCCGGCGGTGGTCGTGGTGGCCGACGTCTGCCGCGACGAGCTGCTCTTCGAGTTCGATTCGCTGGTCGAGTTCACGCCCGGGTAACCCGGCCGCCCCGTTGCGGGTCGGCGGCTCGCTTGACGTCGGCCCCGCCGGTCGGTACGGTGGTGCCCTTATGCCCGATCCAAACGCCACCCTGGGGGAGGCCGTCTCGCGCGACCTGCTCCCGTTCGTCCAGAACCCGGCCCAGTACGTCGGCGGCGAGACCAACGCGGCCGAGAAACCGTGGGAGGGGGCGCGGGCGCGGCTGTGCCTGGCGTTCCCGGACACGTACGCGGTCGGGATGAGCCATCTCGGGACGCTGATCCTGTACGACGCGGTGAACCGGCGGCCGGAGTTGCTTGCGGACCGGGCGTACGTGCCGTGGACGGACGCGGCCGACCGGTTGCGGGCGCTGGGGCTGGGGCTCTTCGCGTGGGAATCGCGGCGGCCGGTGCGCGACTTCGACGTCGTGGGCGTCTCGCTCCAATACGAGATGCTCTACACGAACGTGCTGGAGCTGCTGGACGTGGCGGGCATTTCGCTGCGGGCGGCGGAGCGCGGCGAGGGCGACCCGCTGGTCGTGGCGGGCGGCCCGGGGTGCGACAACCCGGAGCCGACGGCGCCCTTCTTCGACCTGATGCTGGTCGGCGACGGCGAGGAGGTCCTGCCGGAGGTGCTGCTCTGCGACGCGGACCTGCGCGACGCGGCCGTGCCGCGCGCCGAGCGCGTCGCCGAACTCGCCCGGGCCTTCGAGTGTCTGTACGCCCCGGCCCTCTACACGCCGCGCTGGCACGAGGGCGGCACGCTCGCGGCGCTCGAGCCGGCCGACGGGGCGCCGGAGGCGGTGCGGGCGGCCCGGGTGGCGGACCTGGACGCGGCGCCGTTCCCGGAGGCGCCGCTGGTGCCGGTGACCGAGGCGATTCACGACCGGATCATGATCGAGATCATGCGGGGGTGCCCGCGGCGGTGCCGGTTCTGCCACGCCGGATGCACGAAGGGGCGGGTGCGGACGCGAAGCCCGGAGCGGGTCCTCGAGATCGCCCGCCGCGCCTACGCCGCCACCGGCCAGGACGAGATCAGCCTCCTCAGCCTCTCCTCGAGCGACCACCCGCAACTGAAGCAGATCCTGACGACGCTGGACGCGGAGTTCGGCCCGCGCGGCATCAGCCTGAGCCTGCCGAGCCTGGCGACGACCGACCAGCTCGACCTCGTGCCGCGCATCCTCAACAGCGTCCGCAAGAGCGGCCTGACGCTGGTGCCGGAGGCGGCGCGCGAGCCGCTCCGGCGCGTCATCGGCAAGCGCGTCGACGACGCGCACCTGGAGGCCGGGGCGCGGGCGGCGTGGCAAGGCGGCTGGAACCTGATCAAGCTCTACTTCATGATCGGCCTGCCGGGCGAGACCGAGGACGACCTGCGGGCGATCCCTGCCCTGGCCCGGCGTCTGAGCGGCCTCCGCCGCGAGACGAAGGGCGGCCCCGGGCGGGTCAATGTCGCCGTCTCGAATTTCGTGCCCAAGCCCCACACGCCCCTCCAGTTCGTCCCGATGGCGACGCGCGCGTACCTGGAGGCGGCCCACCAGACCCTGCGCGAAGCGACGCGCGACAAGCGGCTGAACCTGCGGATGCACACCATCGAGCGGAGCCTGCTGGAAGGCGTGCTGGCGCGCGGCGACCGGCGCGTGGCCGAGGCGGTCTACCACGCCTGGAAGGCCGGGGCGCGGTTCGACGCCTGGGACGAGACCCTCCGGCCCGAGGCGTGGGAGGCGGGCTTCCGCGAGGCCGGCGTCGACCCGGAGGCGTACGCGTGCCGGGCGCGCGGCCGGGACGAGGTGCTGCCCTGGGACCGGATCGACATGGGCGCCCGGCGGGACACCCTGTGGGTGGAGTACGAGACGGCCCTCGCCCAGGCTGAAGGCGACGCCTAGCGGGCGCGGGCGACGATCTCGACGCGGTCCTGTTTCTTGTTGCGGCCGAGGCGGAAGAGGCCTGCGCTCGTCCACGTCCGCGTTTCCCCCGGCTTCACCGTCACCGTGTACTCGACGGTGCGGTAGTCGTAGGCCCGGGGCGAGTCTTCCAAAGCGAACGCGACGTCGCCGGGAATCTGGTGGCGGATCTCCAGGATGACCGGTTTGGCGCGGTAGTTCCGCACCTCCTCCTGCCATGTCTGCCGCTCGTTCCAGCCGATCACCTGCGGCACGCGGGGCTTCTCGTCGAAGATGAAGCCGTCCCGCTCGACGTCGAAGATCACCCGCTCGTAGACCAGCTCGTCGTCGGTGCCCACGTTGAGCTCGATCTTCTCCTTCAGCGGGATGTACTTCGTCGATTGCGTGGTGTAGTAGCCCAGGCCGTCGCGCTCGTTGCGGCGGAAGACGCGGATGACGCCGTCGGGCAGGGGCGATTCGCCCATCTTGTGTTCTTCGTCGTTGGCAAGGATAAAGAACCTCACCGGGCGATCGCCGTACTGGTGCGCCCGGTAGCGATAGAGTATCTCGAAGGGCACGTCCTCGGCCCGGAACGACCGCATCCGCTGGCTCCAGCCGTTCTTCACGGTCTGGGTGCCCTCGACCGTGAAGAGGAAGTACTCCGAGAGGCCCTCCTTCATGACCTGCGGCGGGGCTTTTGGCTTCTTCGTCGTGAAGTCGCACTCATCCACCGTGAGCTGAAGGCCCAAGTAGACCGCGTCCCGGTCGAGCTTGCGGCCGTTGGCCGACATGCCGCCGGCCAGTTCTCTCCCGATGCCGCCTTGAGCAAGCTCGCGGATCTTCTCGACGAGGTTCACCACCCCGACAATCAGCCGCACCTCGGCCCCCTCGTAGTCCTCCCCGCTCTGGTTCGTCACCGTCACGTAGCCCGTCAGGTCCATCGCCGTCTCGCCGGGGTCGGTCAGCATCACGTAATCGGCCGCCCACGAGATGCCCGACGTGAAGTACTGCACCTCGACGGGCACCTGGCCCTCGATCTCGGACTCGACGTTCCAGACGAGGACCTGCGGCCGGTCGGCCGGGAAGGTCGTGTCGAGGACTTCGATCCGGTCATCGTGCTCGACCGGCCGGAAATGGACGCTGGTCGGGTCGATCAGCGTGTTCGCCCACGAGAATTGGAGGCGGTTCAGGCCTTTCTTGAAGGTGATCGACCGACGCTCACGCACCAGCGTCAGGTCCTCGGCGTTGTAGATCGTGAGCTGGACCGCGTCGCGAGGGGGCAGCGTCACGAGGTCGACGTTCCGGGCCCGCGCGGCCGGCGCGGGCCCCGCGAAGAGGCAGGCGGCCAAGACAAGAGGGGTGAGGCTGCGGCGCATCGCGGGCTCCTAGCCGGTCCAGGGCGTGCGTGTTACCGGCTTGGACACCCTCGGGCGGCCGGCGGTTCCCGGAATCCGCTACCGGACGTCGACCGGTTGCCACCAGTGCGACCGCCAGTACGCCCGGTCCGTCGCGTAGATGTCCACCGGGTCGCCGGTGTCGGCAAAGACAGGGCCGGGCGGGGCCTTGCCGCAGTCGGGCCTTCGGGGGGCGGCACGAGCCGTAGCCGCCGGCCTCCTTCGCGAGCGGTCCCGGAAGCAGGCCCGACTGCGCCGGTCGCGTCAGGTTCACGAGCACGTGGCCGGCAAAGCGCGCCGCCAGCATTGCGCAGGCCAAGGCCACGACGGCGGCGCCGATCGCCCTACTTCCTCTCGAGCCGGTAGACAACCACCTTGTCCTTCAGGAACTGCGGCACGTAAAGGCGCATCCGCTTGCGGTCGAGGCCCAGATCGGCCGGGCTCTCCAGCTCGATGAGCGTCCGCACCGTCTTCTTGACCGGGTCGATTGCCGCGACCTTGTTGCCGCGGAAGTCCGAGACCAGCAGCGTGCCGTCGTCGAGGATGACGATGCCGTCGAGGGCGGTGAAGTGGTCCGCGAGGCCAAGGGGCTTCGGCTCGTGGGCGCCGCCGGCGTCCATTTCGAAGACCTCGTGCAGGTCCCAGCTCACGGCGTAGACCATCCCCTTGTGAAACGCGATGCCGTTGACCCCGGTCGGGCCGTTGAGCATCCGCGAACCGGGGCCGACGATGCGGTGGATGCGGCCGGTGGCGGTGTCGGAGACGTAGACGGACGTGCCGTCGGTCGCGGTGTCGTTCAGCATCTTGGCACCGGCGACCTCGACCACGCGGCCGTCGGCCTCGCCCCCGGGATCGAAGGCGACAACGCGCGTGAGGTCCGCGACGTAGAGCGTCCCGTCGTGGAGGGTCAGGCCCTTCGGGGCGTTGAGGGCCGCGTCGCCCTCGCCCGTGCGCCACGACTGCGTCTCGACGGCCGGCTCGGCCGAAAGCCGGGCGATGGAGCCCGTGCCATCGGCCTCCCAGTAGCCCTCGGTCTCGGTCGCGATGTTCGAGACCCAGGCGCCGCCCGTCGCCGGGTCGACCTGGACGGACTCGGGCGTGGCGAAACCGTCGAGCACGGCAATCTCGGTGGCGGTCCAGGCGCCTTCGTCCGGCGCACCGCCTGCCGACGGGCCGCCGGCTGCCGGCGCGCCTTCGGCGGGCTGCGGCTCGGCGGGCTCCGGCGCGGGGCCGGCACACCCGGCGACGATCAGCGCGAGGGTCCACAGGACGGCGGCGGTCGTTCGCATCGGGGTCCCCCTTCGGCTCCAAGGGCTCAGGCGGACATGGGACACGGGCCAGTATGGCCGCCCTGCCCCGTCGGCGTCAACGGGCGGATTGCTTTGCCGCTGGGTCAGAGCGAGCGCAGGAACGCCGCCAGCGCCGCGACCTCCTCCTTCGAGAGCTGCGACGTCTTGCCGTGCCGGTCGCCCTTGTTGTGGCTGGTCAGAACGTCCTCGACGGTGACGGCGGCGCCGTCGTGCAGGTATGGCCCGGTCCGCCAGAGCTCGACGAGGGTCGGCGTGTCGAAGGCGTCGGCCCGGTCCAGCTCGCCGCGCGTCCCGACGTCGTAGCTCCGGAGGTCGGTGTAGAGCGGCGCCGGATGGCATTCGGCGCAGCCCGTTTCCTTGCTCTCGAAGAGCGCCTTGCCTCGCCTCGCCTCGGCGGTGAGGGACCCGTCGGGGGCGCGGTATGGGCTCCCGTCGGGCGGCAGGGCGCGCAGGTACGCCTGCGTGGCCTCCAGGTCGGCCGGGTCGGGCTCGCGGAAGAGGATGAACCGGTAGCCGGCCTCGGCGGCGACCTCCATGCGGCTGCGGACGCCGAGGGACATGACGGGCGGTGTCTTGGCCGACAGGACCATCGTCCGCGTGTTCTTCGGGTTGCCGATGCCGTCGTTGAGGAGGTCCCAGTTGAGGCCGTCGACGCGGCCGTCGGGGTGGCAGGTCGCGCACGAGAGCCACTGCTGGAAGCAGAGCGTCGCGTCGTGGAACGCCTTCTCACCGTGGCGGACGGCGTCCGCCTCGGGCTGGTCGCCGACGGGCGCGGTCTGGACGCGGTTGTGCGTCCCGCCCTCGACCGTGGCGACGGTGCCGGCGAAGTAGAGGGCGGCGGCGACGCGTGACCCGTCGGGCGAGACCGCGATGCCGCGCGGCCCCTGGCCGCCGACGTCGCGGCGGTCGATCAGGCCGGCCCCGTACAGGGCCGCCAGGTCGTGCGTGAGCTGGTCGCGGTTCTTCGCGGGGTCGGCCTTGACGGCCTTCCAGGTGGTCGAGAGGCCGAGGGTCCGCGGATACCCGCGGTCGGTCTTCTCGAACGCGCCTTCGGGGAGCGTGCCCTCGAGCATCTCGTGCAGCGGCGCGAGGTCGATGCGGGCGAGCTGGTGGCAGCCGCTGAGGCTGACCCAGAGGGTCGAGGCGTCCGGAACGACCGCCACGCCCCACGGGTCGGCCGCCCCCTGGCTGAGCTGGTCCAGGAGCAGCGTCGCGTACCGCGTGCGGCTCTCCAGGTCGAGGATCGTCAGGGCGTTCGTGTTTACCCAACCGCGCTCCAACTGCGTCGTGGGGAGCGTGGTGCGGCCGAGGGTGTGGACGGCGTAGGCCCACCGCCCGTCCGGCGAGACCGCGATGCCGCGCACCAGCGCCCCGTTGGGCGGCAGGCGGATGTCACTGACGCGCTGCCGCGTCTCCAGGGCGATCAAGCTGACGGCGGCGCTCGTCTTCGGGTCGGACGCGGGCGTCGCGGGAATCAGGTGGCCGACGATCGCCAGGCCCCGCTCGGGGCTGACCGCGACACTAACGGGCGCGGGCAGTGCGGCGACGCGCGCGGCCTCCTTGCCGGTATCCAGGGCGACCAGCGACACCGTGTCGGTGCCGCGGTTCGCGACCACCAGCAGGCCGCGCGTCGCGTCGATGGCGAGGCCGACGGGGCGCGGCCCGACGGCGAACCGCCGCGTGACCTTGCCGGCCTTGGGGTCCACTTCGGCGACGGTGCCGGCGCCGCACTCGGCGACGCAGACGCGGCTGCCGTCGGGATGCCAGGCGACCCCCTCCGGCTCGCCTTCAAGGGCGACGCGGCGCGCCACTTTCAGGCTCGCGGCGTCCATGAGGACGAGTTCGCCGGCGGTGCGGTCGGAGACGGCCAGCGTCCGGCCATCCGGGGCGTAGGCGAGGGCCTGAGGCGAGCGGTAAACCGGGCGGTCGCCGGCCGGCGAAGCGGCCCGGCCGACCAGGGCCAGACCGAGAACCACAGCCACCGCGGCCAAGGCCAGCGTCCCGAACAGTCGGCCCCGCGGGGCGTTGCGTCGTCGCGTCATGCGGTCTTCTCCCTGCTGCGGCGTCTCCTGAGGCATCCCGTGCGTCACGGGCTTAAACCCGCGCCGCCGCCGCAAGCGGCCGCACTTTTTGCGGCGTCGCCGCGCGCCATCTCGGCAGCCGGCGGAGGCGGCCGGTAGCCGTAGTCGCCGCGGAACTGGGCGTTCAGGTCGAGCCATCCGGCAATGCACTCAAAGGCCTCGGCGCTGAGCTTCGCGTTCTTCCGGTGCGTGGTCAGGAGGAACCGGGCCAGACGCCCGCCGCGCGCCCCGTACAGGCCCGGCCGCGACGCATCCGCCTCCTGGTTCCGCTGGGCGACCGCCACCATGCCCTTCCGCCGCACCAGGTTCACGTACGCCTTCGTGAAGTGCTTCTCGGGCGTGCCATCGAGGGAGAGGCCGGCGGCGGGCTTCTCGCCGCCGTGGCAACGAAGGCAGTGGCGGTCGAGCACGGGCTGGACGGTCCGGACGAAGCTGAAGCCGCCCTCGTAGGCCGGCCCCGGCGGGGGGTCGGGCTTCCGCACGCGCATCGTGAGGAACTCGCGGTGGGGCGAGGCCGCGCGGGTGCGGGGCTCGTGACAGCCGACGCAGCCGGCCCGCTCGCCGCCCTGCAGGTAGACCTGGCTCCGCATGGCCATGACGGCCAGGCCGTCGGCGTCGAGGAGCTGGAAGAGGAGCGGCCGCCCCGCCGGCGCGGTGAAGGCGACCGACCCGTCGGCCTCGACCGGAACGGTGCCGACGATGCCCTTGACGATCTCGTTGCGGGCGACGCTGCGCGGCGGGACGCGGGCCTTCGGCTGCTGGTAGATATCCACGATCCGCAGCCGCTTCACCACGCCGCGCTTCACCTCCGGCGGCAGGCCCTCGTAAACGTCCTCGACGTAGAAGGTGCCCGTCTCGCGCTCCGGCTCCACCGTGGAGGGCCAGGCGGCGGGCTCGGGGCGCCGCCGGACGGGGATGGGCGAGAACGCCGACGCCGTCGGGTCGCGATAGAGGAGCTCGCGGCCCCCGAGGGTGTCGGCCAGGTAGATGCCGTAGGCGTTCTCGCGCTGGACCCGGCCCTGGCGGACGAGCGGGTCCGGCGAATAGGCCACCAGGAAGACCTCCTCCGAGAGCGGCCACGGCGTGGCATAGCTGCCGCGGGGCCAGCCCTCGGTCTCCGGGAACGAGGCGTCGGGGGTGACGCGGCGGATGGGCTCGGGCCCGTCGAGGCCGGCCCGGTTGTCGACCACGATGATCGACCCGGCCGTGTAGGAGTGGTGCGCCATGGCCGTGCAGACGACGTTAGGCGAGCCGGGGATGGGCCGGGCCTCGGCCGTCATGCATGGGTTGCGGGTGTAGTTGCCGTAGAAGTGGGCGGTGGCGGTGCCGTCGGGCCGCGTCGTCCAGAGGCTCTGGAAGAGGGTGTCGTGGCGGTTGATGTAGTCCCAGCGGGTGTAGACGAGGGTGCCGTCGTGGAGGACGGCGGGGTCCCACTCGTTGGCCTCGCCGAAGGAGATCGGCCGGATGCCCGAGCCGTCGGCCTCGGCCCGGTAAAGGATGTAGCTGGGAGTGTACCGGCCGCCGTGGCACCGGCCGTAGCCCTGGTTGCGGGTGGAGATGAAGGCGAAGCCGCCGCCCGGCAGGTAGCACGGGTCCCAGTCCTCGACGAGGACGGTATCGCGGCCGCCCATGGTTTCCATGGGGTCGTCGGGGCCGCCGGTCCGCTGGACGAGAAGGGAGCCGTCAAGGGCGGCCTCCCAGATGTGGAAGCGGCGTTTCGCGCGCTCGGGCTCCGTGTGGTCGCAGAAGGCGAACAGGACGCGCGTGCCGTCGTACGAGAGGTCCGGGTGGTGGGTGCTCCCGGGCGGGAGGCCGTCGCCCACGACGGGTCGGGGGCGCGGCTCGTCGCGCCAGTTCTCGAGGACGAGCAGCCCCTCTCCCGGGCGGCTGTGGCGGCCGAGGTACTGGTCGCACATGTGGCTGTAGAGCGGGGGCGGCCGCTCGTTGACCAGCAACCGGTCGAACGCAAGCAGCGGGTCGGCCAGGGCGATCCGTCGCCGCAGCCGGCGCGAGCGGAGATAGAGGCCGCGCCAGTCGGCGTCCGGGCCGGCCTCGGCCTGGGCCTTCGCAAGGGCGTCGAGTTCCGCCGCCGGCAGGGCCGCGCGCTCGGCCTCAGCCAGGCGGCCCGCGACAGCCTCGAGCGTCCGCCGCGCAAGATCCAGCACCTTGACCGCGGCGGCGCGGCAGTCCGGTGCGTCCGCGGTCAGCCCGTCCTGGCGGAACCAGTCGGCTTCGACACGTTGCCGGTGCGTGGGCAAGGGCGGCGGGGGCGGCTCCGGCGCGGGCGGAGCGGCCGGCGCGACGGGCGCCCGGTCGGCGGGCGGGCCGCCGAGGCGGTCCAGCTCCTTCTGAAGCCATGCGGGCGGCTTGATGCCGCGCCCCCCGGCGTCGAGGGGCTCATCGGCCAGCGGGTCAGAGGGCTGGGCACGGGCGGCCCCGGCAACGGCAAGGCACGCGGCCGCAAGCAGGGCACACGCGCGGCCGGGGCGTGGTCCGGTTCGGTTCGCCTCGCGCCACAACATGCACCGTCCCCGTCCGGCTGGGCCCGCCCCGAAAGGCCGAGGCCCGGTTCTCCCCCCGAGGGTTGAACCGAGCCATGGCAAGGCGGTTACGGCCGGACAGGCGGTCAGTCCAGGTCGGACTCGTAGAACTGCTTGATGACGTCGAGGGGGCAATCGGTGCCGATCCGGACGGCGCCGAGGCGGCACAGCTTCCGGACCTGGTCGAAGCTCGTGATGCCGCCCGAGGCCTGGATGCCCATCGTGCGGCCGGTGAGGCGGCGGAGCAGTTCGATATCGCGTCCGCGGGCGCCGCCCTTGCCGAAGCCGGTGTTGGTGACGATGAAGTCGGCGCCGGCTTCGCGGGCCTGCTCGCAGCCGCGGGCCTTCTCGGTGTCCGTGAGGTAGCAGCACTCGAGGTTGACCTTGAGGGTGTTGGCCCCGGTCACCTCGCGGACGGCTTCGATCTCGCGTCGGACGTCGGCATAGCGCCCGCTCTTCATGGCCACCAGGTTGATGACCATGGCAATCTCGCCGGCCCCGGCTTCGAGACAGGTGCGGGTCTCGTCAAGCTTGGCGGGCAGCCCGGAGTACCCGAGCGGCACGCCGACCATGCCGCAGACCTTGACGCCCCTCCCTTTCAGAAGGTCGGCCGCGCGCGCCACCACGTACGGGGCGACGCAGACACTGCCCAAGCCGTGGGTGGCGGCGTCCTCACAGGCCTCGGCCACGTCCTCGATCGTATGGTCGGGCCGAAGCACTGTCAGCTCCAGCACCCGGGCAAGCGACTCGACGGTGAGTTCGGCGACGCGTTCCTTGGTGCGCATGACAGGTCCCTTCATGCTCGGGTGGCCGACATGGCCCCCTCAGGCTCAAGGAACCATACGTCAGGAAGCGCGAAGCAGCAATCAGCCCCAGGCCGAAACGGTGGTCAACCGAACCCCTAAGAGTGGGTCGGAGTTTCTCCCGCCCGGGCGCGCCGGGCACGGGCGGCCCGCGGCCAGTCCCGGCCCCGGCCCGCCTAGTCGCAGAGCACCCCCAGGACGCCGAACGGGCGGACCCGGACAGGCCCGGCCTCGACCGGCCCGCCGCCCACCAGGTCGGTGCCGCCTGCCGGAAGGTCGGCCGTGCCACCCTGCCCGTCCCAGTTGGCGATGATGTAGGCCCGGCGGCCGTCGCCCTCGCGGGGAACGATCGTGGTGCCCCACGAAGAGCGATAGCGCGGCAGGTCGAGGTCCGCAAGAAGCGTCTCGATGATGCGGGCGTACCCGCCCGGCGCGTGGGCCGCGAGGAGGACGATGCGCCCCTTGCCGAGAGGGCGATCGACCGCCCACACGGCCCCGGCGGCCGGCCCTTCGAGGTAGCGGCCCAGGACGCGGCATGCGTCGTCGGCCGGCTCGAGGCCGAAGGCGTACCAGCCGACGTCCAGCTCGACGCCGTCGCCGAGGGAGGCCCGGACGGGGTCCAGGCCGATGTGCCAGAGGGTCTTCACCCCCGCCAGGGCGTCGAGCCGCCCAAGGCCGGCGTCCGTGTGGACGGTGCCGTGTTCGGTTCGGCAGCCGCTCATGGGGCCGACGACCCAAGTCCCGCCGGTCTCGACGTAGGCGGTCATGCGGTCGACGAGGTCGTCGGTCAGCACCGGCAGGAAGGGCGAAAGGACCGCGCGGTAGCCGGTGACGTCCGAGGACTCGAACCGGACGTCGCGCCATATGCCGGCCTCGATAAGCGGCCGGTGGATCTCTTCGGCGGGGGTGCTCCAGATGTTGAACTCCCGCCAGAGCGGCTCGGCCCGGAGATGGGCCTTGCTGACGCCGTGCTCGTGGACGGCGAGCGCCGCCGGGGCGGGCGGGACCTCCTTCAGGATGGGCCCGAGCTGGTCGATCAGCTCCGTCACGCCGCGCACGTTCTCCCACCCCACGCCGCGCGTCCCCCAGGCGGTGACGACGTGGCCGTGGCACATCTCGGCGCCGGACCGCTGCTGGCGCCAGAGCCAGTAGCAGAAGGCGGCGCCCCCCATGCCCAGAAGGACGGCGGCCTCGGCCCGGAGGAACCCGGTCGGGTGCGTGGTGTGCCCGGTGGTGACGCTGCCGTTGAACGACGGCGAGGTCTCGAGAATCCAGTACGGGCGCGTGCGGCCCGGGGCCTCCATCTTGGCCCCGCGCATCCAGTCCATCGTCCGGTAGGTCCGCCACAGGTCGGTGTGGGCGACGTAGGGGTCGGTGGCGGCACAATCCAGATCGGCGAAAACGTCCTCGGTCAGGAGCCGCCCCTGCTGGACGTGGTTGTGGGTGACCGGCGCGTCGGAGTGCGCGCGGAGGATCGCGACCTGTTCGGCCTGAAAGCGGCGGACCGTGTCGGACGTGAACAGGGCCCAGGCCATCTCCAGCGAGACGTTGTGCTTGCCGGTCGCGGTGCCGGCCTGGTTGTGGAACGGGGTCTTGCGCGGCGTCGGAACCGCTTCGAAGGCCGGGTACGCCTCGCTCCAGATGTCGGCCCCCCAGGCGACGTTCAGGGTCTCGACGGTGCCGTACCGCTCGGCCAGCCAAGCGTGCCAGGCCTCGACAGCCGACGGGCCGTGGTCGCCGTCGACATGGCAGAGCCACTCGTTGTCAGTCTGCCACCCGACGAGGGCCGGATGGCGGCCGTAGCGCGTCGCCAGGGCCTCGGTAATCTGCCGCGAGAATGCCCGGTACGTCGGCGACGTGTGGCTCACGTGCTGGCGTGACCCGTGCTGGAAGGGCTGCCCGTCGGCGTCGACGCGCAGGACCTCGGGGTAGCGGAGCGTCATCCAGCGCGGCGGGGTGGGCGTGGGCGTACAGAGGACGACGCCGATGCCGGCGGCCTGGCACGTCTCGAAGACCTCGTCGAGCCAGCCCCAGTCGTAGCGGCCCTCCTCGGGCTCCATGCGGCTCCAGGCGAACTCGCCGACGCGGACCAAGTCCAGGCCCGCCTCCTTCATCAGGCCGAGGTCCTCGTCGACGCGGTCCGGCCAGAGTTCGGGATAGTAGGCGGCACCGTGCCAGATGTGGTCGCAGAACGTCACGGGCATTCCTTTCGCAAGGGGACGGCGTCCGCGGCCCGCGGGCGCCGGAGAGTTCCGTTGGTCCGGCCGGCGGCTCTACTCCTCCAGCCAGAGCACCGCCGTCACGCCGCGCGGATAGTACTTCGACCCCCGCGCCACGCCGCACACCATCTGATCGCTCCAGGCGTGGTAGGACTCGACCGGGTGGAGCAGCCACCCGACGTGGGCGGCGTCGGCGGCGCGGCCCTTCTCGTCCCACTCGAGGCCCAGGAGCCTTCGGGCGACGAACTGGCACAGGTAGATCTTCGAGAGCCACGAGTTGTCGGCTGTAGAGGAGAGCTTCCACCCGCCGTCCTCGAACAGGCAGACACCCGGGGTCAGGACGGCCGCCAAGTGCGTCTTCAGGACGCCAACCAGCTCGGCGAAGGGGCCGTCGGGGTCGACCGCCTCCGGGCAGCCGCCCTTCCACGCGTAAGCCAGGCCCTCGATGGCCGGGATGATGCGGGCCTGGTTGCCGGCCTCGAAGACGGCGGGGAGCGTGCCGTCGTCGGCCTGTTTTGAGCAGACGGTGGCGGCGCACCGCTCGGCCTGTTCGGCCGCGAGCGCCGCGCGGTCGGCCTGGCCGGCCTCATCAAGGATCCGCGCGAGGCAGACGTAGGCGGCCCAGGTCTTGACGGCAAGGTACAGGTTGTTGCGGGCCTGGCCGAGGGAGGCGTCGAGGCTGTCGTAGGTGGTGATCTCCGCCCCGCCGCGCACCCGGCTCGAATCGAGCGACATGACGCCGTCGCGCTCGGCCGGGTCGGGGTGGTCGCGGTGGACGAGGCTCTCCAGGCAGGCCTCGAAGGTGGGCAGGGCGTGGTCGCGCCAGGCGGCGTCCTTCGTGTGGGCCTCGTAGACGGCGCCGCAGAGGACCCAGTTGACGAGCTGCTCGTGGGTCATGTGCGAGAAGCAGCCGTCCAGGCCGAAGCACTCGTACGAACTGGTGCCGGGCCGCGAGAACGCGCACGCGATGCCCTGGTCGTGAGTGAAGCTGATGCCTCCCGGGTGCTCCGTCTCGTCGCCCGGCAGCCGGGCCCGGTCGCGGTAACTGTACCGGCGGACGAACCAGTCGAGCTCGTTGCGGACCGTCCACGGGTGCATCCGCATCTCGTGGAAGACCTGGTCGACGGTCAGGTCGAAGGTGTTCATCATGCGGTACTCGCCCTCGTTGACCACCCAGTACGGCACACCGTCGACGTCGAGGAGCTGCGTGCTGCCGTAGTAGGACCGGACGGCGTGGGCAAGCATCCATCGCTGGTCGTCGGTCAGGTCGGCGGCGGCAAGGTCGGCGTTGGCGTCGTCGGCGGCCGCCAGGTAGTCCTCGAAGTGCCCGAGGGCATAGCGGGCCACGGCCTCGATGTCGTCGAAGTACCCCGTGTACCAGTAGGTGGTCTCCAGGCCGCTGGTGGCCGCGCCGTCGCGGTAGAAGCAGGCGGCGAAGCGCCACGTGCGGGTCTCGCCCGCCGGCACCGCGCCCAGCAGACAGGCCGCGCCCCCGAGGCCGAAGTACCGGTTGTGCACGTTGGCCGGGTCGAGGATCGCCTCCAGCGTGAAGTGCTGGCAGGCCTCCATGTCGTCGGCGTCGGTGGCGATGGCGGTGCGGCCGACCTGGCCGATGCCGGCCCACCCGTCGTCGGCCAGGCCGTCCAAGCGGTGCATCGCCCCGTACGGGTCCGAGCCCTGGTACCCGAAGACGGCCCGGCGGGGCCGGGCGCCGCGCGAGTTATCGACCGTGAGCTCGGCCAGCACCGCCGGGCACAGGGCGAACTTCAGGGCCGCTTCGTCCCCCTCCTCCGGGTCCGGCACCGGCAGGACCGGCGAGACAATGCGGAACGTCAGGTCACCGGCGTGCCACGTGTCGGTGGCCACGCGGAAGTCGCGGGAGACCGCCCCGTCGGCGAACGCGGCGATTCGGGCCGCCGGCCCGCCCTTGCCGCTGGCGGCCTCGACGTCGAAGCGGGCGGTCTGGTCCTCGGCCTCCTTGAAGAACGGCAGGCACTCGTAGACGTTCTCGGCGTCGGCGGATTCCAGGCCGATCCAGACGTTCTCGTTGGCGGGCCGGCCGAGTTCCAGGCCGAGGCCGCCCTTGGCCCCCCGGTACCCGAGCGTGAAGCTGGCGAACGCGCCGATGGCCGCGTGGTGGGCGTTGTAGAAGGCGTGCATGGGGGTCTCCTTCCGTGTGGGTGCAAGACCGAGAGCGTACCGCCCCCGCGGCCGCGGGGCAAGCCGATTCGCGCGGCCGGATTCCGTGGGGTGTGACTACGGATTTTGGCACTAGGCGGCCGCCTGGCGTTGGCTCATCCAG
>CAYNLG010000059.1:0-24488 GCA_964397995.1 uncultured Anaerolineales bacterium | reverse complement strand
CAAGCAGGCCGAGGTCCTTTTCGATCTGGACCCGCATGTCCTCGGTCCAGGGCTCGGCGCCGAAGTGGGCGAACTCGAGCGGCAGGTCCGCCGCCGGGTCCAGCCCCTCCTGGCGCGCGACCTCGGCGATCATCAGGGCGTAGCTGGGGGTGCAGACGAGCACCTGGGCCCCGAGGTCGCGCATGAGCATCAGTTGCCGCTGCGTGTTGCCGCTGCTCGCCGGCACGACGGCGGCGCCCACCTTCTCCACGCCGTAGTGCAGCCCGAAGCCGCCCGTGAACAGGCCGTAGCCGAAGGCGATCTGGACCGTGTGCTCCGGCCGCAGCCCCCCCGACGTCAGGAACCGCGCGCACAGGGTCGCCCACGTCTCGCGGTCCTCGGCCGTGTAGGCGACGAACGTCGGCTTGCCCGTCGTGCCGCTGGAGCCGTGGATACGGACGACCTCGCTGCGCGGCACCGCGAGGAACCCGAGGGGGTAGTGGTCGCGCAGGTCGGCCTTCGTGGTCAGGGGCAGACGCCGAAGGTCGTCGAGGCCCGAGACAGCGTCGGGCGTGACCCCGGCGTCGGCGAAGGCCCGCTTGTAGAACGGCACTTCGGCGACGCGGGCCACCAGGTCTCTCAGGCGCGCCGCCTGGAGGGCCTCCAGGTCGGCCCGGGGCCGGGTCTCGGCCTCGCGGTCCCAGAACCGGTTCTCGCAGACGAAGTCGGCCATGGCGGGTCCTCGTGCGGCAGGGGCCGCGCGCCCGCGGCGTGCGGGGCGGGGGCGGCCGTCGC
This sequence comes from uncultured Anaerolineales bacterium, assembly GCA_964397995.1. GTDB lineage: Bacteria > Planctomycetota > Phycisphaerae > FEN-1346 > FEN-1346 > CAYNLG01. The sequence continues at coordinate 23,714 of CAYNLG010000059.1, read as the reverse complement.
TGGGCGTGCCGGGGCGCTAGACGCGGTCGAACAGATCGACGCTGCTCAGGACGTTGATGTCCCGACTCTGGAGCAGGGTGACGGCGGCGTCCGGGTCGGCGAACCGGAAGAGGATGACTGCCGTCTCCTCGCTCCGGTACGTGAAGGCGTACATGTACTCCAGGTTCATCTCCGCCTCTTCGATCAGGGCGAGAATCTCCTGCAGCCCGCCCGGCCGGTCCTCCACCTCGATGGCGATGACCTCCGTCACGTTCACCACGCACCCGGCCTTTTCGAGGGCGGCCTTGGCCTTGTCGACCTCCCGCACCACCAGCCGCAGGATGCCGAACTGGTGCGTGTCGGCCAGCGACAGGGTCAGGATGTTGATGCCGGCGTCGGCCAGAGCCTTGCAGGGCTGGCTGAGGCGGCCGGGCCGGTTCTCGAGGAACACCGAGAGCTGCTGCAGCTTCATGGACGTCCCTTTCGTGCCTGCGGGGACGGGCGGGGCCGCTGCTCAGGCCTCGTCCATCGCCCGGTGGTCGATGACCCGCTTGGCCTTGCCCTGGCTCCGCGGGATGGTGTTCGGTTCCACCAGCCGCACCGCCACGCGCAGCAGAATCACCTGCTCGATGGCGTGGGCCAGCCGCTTCTGCAGTGCCTCCAGCTCCGTCACCCGGTCGCTGAAGAACTCCGGCGTCACCTCCACCTGGACCTCCATCTGGTCCAGACCCTTCGCCCGCTCCAGGACGATCTGGTAGTGCGGCAAGGTGCCCTCGACCGAGAGCAGCGCCTCCTCGATCTGCGACGGGAACACGTTCACGCCCCGGATGATCAGCATGTCGTCGCTGCGCCGCCCGACCCGCTCGACCCGCCGCACCGTCCGCCCGCACGGGCACGGCGCCGTCAGCAGCGTCGTGATGTCCCGCGTCCGGTACCGGACCATCGGCATGGCCTTCTTGGCCAGCGTCGTCAGCACCAGTTCGCCCTCGGCCCCGTCGGGCAGGACCTCGCCGGTGTCGGGGTCGATGATCTCCGGGTAGAACAGGTCCTCGAAGATGTGGAGCCCGGCCTGGGCCTCGCACTCGCTCGCCACGCCCGGCCCGATGATCTCCGAGAGGCCGTAGATGTCGAAGGCCTTGATGCCGGCGGCCGCCTCGATACGTTTCCGCATGGCGTCGGTCCAGGGCTCGGCCCCGAAGACGCCCGTCCGGATGGGCAGGTCCTTCAGGTCGATGCCCATCTCGCCGGCCCGCTCGATGATGTGCAGGAAGTACGACGGCGTCGCGCACATCACCGTCGCCCCGAAGTCGCGCATCACCATGATCTGCCGGTCGGTGTTGCCGCCCGAGATCGGAATGACCGTCGCCCCGAGGGACTCGGCCCCGTAGTGGGCCCCCAGGCCGCCCGTGAACAGGCCGTAGCCGTAGGCGTTCTGGACCACGTCGCCGGCATGGCACCCGCAGGCCACCAACGTCCGGACCATGGCCTGGCGCCACACCTGGACGTCCTCTTCAGTGTAGGCGACCACGATGGGCTTGCCCGTGGTGCCGCTGGAGGCGTGCAGGCGGACGACGTCGGTCATGGGGCTCGCGAAAAGGCCGAACGGGTACGTGTCCCGCAGGTCCGTCTTGACGGTGAAAGGCAGCTTCGCGAGGTCCTCCAGCGACTGGACGTCGTCGGGCGTCAGCTTCCGCTCGTCCATCCGCGACCGGAAGAGCTCGACGTGCTCGTACGCCCGGGCCACCACCGCCCGCAGCCGCGTCACCTGCAGCAGCCTGAGTTGGGCGATCGGCAGGAAGTCGAGCGCGGCCCCGGGGTGGAAGCCCCCCGGCGTGTCGTTCCACTGAGCCAGCATAAGCGCCCCTTTCTCGGGAGTTCGTGCGGCCCGGCGCGGCCTCAGGCCCCGGCGGCCTCGCGCCCCAGGGCGAACGCCGCGTCGTTCACCTCATGCACCTTGGCCGGCAGGTTCGCCCGCAGCGCCGCCCGCCACGCCTCGGCTGGCAGGTCCAGGTGCGTGCTCAGCGCCCCCAGCATCGCCACGTTCAGGCTGCGGACGTGCGGCAGCGTGCGGCCCTCCAGCAGGCTCGGTTCCAGCAGCACGCCGCCTTCACGGAGGCGCGGCCGGGCAACCTCGACCTGCGTCGGTTCCAGCACCACCAGGACGTCGGCTTCGCCTTCGGGGATCATCGGGCTCGCCACCGCCTCGCCGTAGCGGACGTCGCTCGTCACCGACCCGCCGCGCTGGCTCATCCCGTGGATCTCGCTCTTCTTGACGTCCGCGCCGGTCTGGAAGGCGGCATCGGCCAGGATGTCCGAGGCCTTCAGGACCCCTTGGCCGCCGATGCCCGCGACCACCACGTTCACCACGTTACTCGCCATCGGCGCCTCCGCTCTCGGCCGCGTCCTGGAGCTTCTTGAGTTTTCGCAGGCCCAGCAGGCACGGCCGCCGCGTGATCACCACGTGCAGCTCGCCGTCGGCCAGGATCGCTTCCATCATCGTCCGGAACCCCTCGGGGTCGGCCGTCGGGTCGCAGACGTGGACGTTCGGCACGCCGACCGCGCGGGCGAGGGCCTCGAAGCTCAGCCGGTGGGTCTCCTGGAAATCGAGCGTGCGCCCCGTGCCGGGGTGCTCCTGGAGGCCGGTCATCGCCGTGGTCCCGTTGTCGAGGATCATGACGACGTGGCCGGTGGGCGGCCGGTTGTAGGCCATGTCCACGAGGCCCGTGATGCCGCTGTGGACGAACGTCGAGTCGCCGATGACGCTGACAACCCGCTTCGCCTCGGCCTCCGGCAGCACGTGCCTGAGGCCCAGGCCGTTGCCGACGCTCGCCCCCATGCAGACGCACGAGTCCATCGCCTCGAAGGGTGGCAAAACGCCGAGGGTGTAGCACCCGATGTCGCCCGTGACGAGGCAGTCGAGGTCGCGCAGGGTCTCGAAGACCGCCCGGTGGGGGCAGCCCGTGCAGAGCTGCGGGGGGCGACCCTTCGGCGGCGCGGGCTCCGGCGAGGTGTCCCCCGCCAGAATCCGCCGCACCCGCCCCACCGCCAGCTCGTTGAACCGGTACATCTCGGGCTTGCCTTCGACGGCGATGCCCTGGGTGCGGAGCTGCTCGACCAGGTACGGGTCGCCTTCCTCGATGGCCACGAGCCGCTCGACGCCCTCGGCGAACCGCCGGATGCGGTCGAAGGGCAGCGGGTAGGTCATCCCGAGCTTCAGCATGGTCGCCTCGGGCGCCGCCTCCCGGGCGTGCACGTACGAGATGCCCGAGGTGACGATGCCCAGGGACCGGTCGCCCTCGGTCTCGACCACGAGGTCGCTCGCCTCGTTCCACTGGCGGATCGCTTCGTTCCGCTCCCGCATCCGCCGGTGCGCCGGCCGCGCGTACGCCGGCACCATCACGCGGCGCGGCCGATCGTGCTCGAAGTGGGGCGGGGCCTCGGGCCGGGGCAGATCGCGCGGCACGACGACGGTCTTGGAGTGGCAGATCCGCGTCGTCAGCCGCAGGATCACGGCCGTGCCCCAGCGCTCGCTGATCTCCAGCGCCCGCGCGAAAAAGTCGTACGCCTCCTGCGAATCCGACGGCTCCAGCATCGGCACCCCGGCCGCGAGGGCGTACCGCCGGTTGTCCTGCTCGTTCTGGCTGGAGGCCATGCCGGGGTCGTCGGCACAGGCGATCACGAGCCCCCCCTGGACGCCGGTGTAGGACGCCGTGAAGAGGGGGTCGGCCGCCACGTTCAGACCGACGTGCTTCGTGGTCATCAGCGCCCGGGCGCCCGCGAAAGCGACCCCGATGGCCACCTCCAGGGCGACCTTCTCGTTGGGGGCCCATTGGGCGCGGCCGCCGATGGCCGCCAGGGTCTCGAGGATCTCCGTCGAGGGCGTCCCGGGATAGCCGACGCCCAGGGCGACGCCGGCGTCGAGGGCCGCGCGCGCGACGGCCTCGTTGCCGCTCAGGAGCAGTCGTTCGGTTTCGGCCATGGGCGACTCCGCATATCCATCGCGAAATGGGTCTCCGCCGCGGCACGCAGCCAAACGGGCGGGCGCCGCCGGAACCGTGGCGGCCCGAGCACGGCCACGTCCTAGCAGATTCCCCCGGCCAGTGCAAGGACGTTTGGCGCCCCGGCATGTGGCACGCGCCGGGGCGGTCCACGTCCGGCGCCGCCGTCCGCCCGAGCCACTCTTGCGGGCCGCGCCCTCGTCCGCTAGACTGGCCCCCACAGGCGTACCCGCACGTGCACCCGCAGGGGAGACGCATGGCCGAACCCACTCCGCGGGCCTCCGCCGCCGGCGACGAGGCCCTCCTCGCCTTTGGCCGCGCCGTCCTTCAGGCCGAGGCCCGGGCCGTCTCCGGCCTCGCCGACCGTCTCGGCGAGCCCTTCGTCCGGGCTGTCCGCATGCTCGACGCCTGCCGCGGCCACGTCATCACGAGCGGCATCGGCAAGGCCGGCATCATCGCCTCCAAGCTCTCGGCGACGCTCGCCTCGACGGGCACCCCCAGCCACTTCCTCCACGCCGCCGAGGCCGTCCACGGTGACCTTGGCCGCGTCGGGCCCGACGACGTCGTCGTCGTCCTGAGCTACGGAGGCGAGACGAGCGAGGTCACGCGCCTGCTCCGCCAACTCGGCAAGATGGAGGTCCCGCTGCTGGCGATGACGGGCAACCCGGACTCGACGCTCGCCCGCCGCGCGACCGTGCTCCTTTGCCTGGGGCACATCGAGGAGGCATGCCCGCTGGGCCTCGCGCCGAGCGCGACCACGACCGCCATGCTGGCCCTGGGCGACGCCCTGGCCCTCGCGCTGCTGCACTTGCGCCAGGCGGACGGCCGCTTCGACCGGGAGCGCTTCGCGCTGTTCCACCCGGGCGGAAGCCTGGGGCGGCAGCTCCTCATGATCGAGACCGTTATGCGCACGGGCGACGACCTCCCGGCCGCCCGCGACGACCAGACCGTCCGCGAGGCCCTCGCCGGCCTCCAGGGCATGCGCCGCCGCAGCGGCGCGATGGTCCTCGTGGACGCCGAGGGACGCCTGACGGGCATCTTCACCGACGCGGACCTGAGGCGGCTGCTCGAGAAGGGCGACGCGGCCGCCCTCGACCGGCCCATCGCCGAGGTCATGACCGCCAGCCCGAAGGCCGTCCGTGCCGAGGCGAGCGCCGACGAGGCCATCCAGATCATCAACCGGTTCTTCATCGAGGAACTGCCGGTCGTGGACGCCGACGGTCGCCTCGTCGGCCTCGTGGACGTCCAGGACCTGTTCGCCGAAGGCACCGACCTGTAGCGCACCGACCGCCGCCGCGCGTGCCATACGCATAGGAGCCCCCGTGCTCGACCGGATCGACCTGCTCGTGCTCGACGTCGACGGCGTCCTGACCGACGGGCGCATCGTCTACTCGGCCGCCGGCGACGAGATCAAGGCCTTCGACGTCCGCGACGGCCACGGCGTCAAGCTCTGGCAACGCGCCGGCCACGACGCCGCCATCCTCTCCGGCCGCGCCTCCCCCGCCATCCACCGCCGCGCCGCCGACCTCGGCATCGAGCACGTCGTCGAGGGCGCCAAGGACAAGTGGCCCGCCATGCGCGCCCTGCTCGACGAACTCGGGCGCACCCCAGACCGGGCCGCCTACGTCGGCGACGACCTGCCGGACGTGCCGGTGATGGCCCGCGTCGGCTTCGCGGCCGCCGTGCCGGACGCCGCCGGGGAGGCCCGCCGCGTCGCCCACTACGTCACCCGCGCGCCCGGCGGCGCCGGGGCCGTCCGCGAGGTCATCGAGCTGATCCTCGGGCACCAGGGCCGCTGGGCGGGCGTCATGCGGCGGTACCGCGACGCGGTGCCCGACGGCCTGCCGCCGAGCCGCGACCCCTGGCGGGGAGAACCGCGTTGACCTTCCGCCGCGTCATGCTCGTCCTGCTGCCCCTCCTGGCCGCGGTCTTCGTCTTCATGCTCCTGCGCCACCTGTGGTCCGACTACCTGGCCAGCCTCGAGGCCGAGACGCCCGTCTTCGAGACCGGCCCCGTCGAGCGGCTGCGCGGCAAAGAGTCGATCCAGGTGACCGAGCAGGTCGGCCACGAGGCCACGACCAACCTGAACCTCGTCCAGAAGGACGAGACCGGCCGCGCCGAACTCCAACTCCTCGCCGACCGCGTCGAGCACATCCGCACCAACACCTTCGACATCACCCGCCCGCGCTTCCTCTACTTCACCCGGGCCGGCGAGACCATCACCCTCACGGCCGAACAGGCCCAGCTCGTCTCGACCTCCGACCGGTTCGCGGCCATCGAGGACATCCGGTCGGGGACGGTGCGCGGCCAGGTGGTCGTGACGCACGACCGCGGGACGCCCGACGACACGCTCGACGACCTCGTCTTCGGCGTCGACCGCCTCCACTTCACGAGCGACGCCTACGAGCTCCGCACCGACGACGACGTCGTCCTGGTCGCGCCGGAGGTGATGCTGACGGCGCGCGGCATGGAGCTGGCCCTCGACCGCGAGACGAGGCGCGTGGCGAAGCTGACCTTCGTCGAGGACGTCGTCCTCGTCATCGAAACCGAGGGCGAGATGGGGCTGGGCCTGGCCGAGGGCGAAGGGCACGGGACCGCCGCCCCGGCGCCGCCCTCGGCCGCCCCGCGCGCGGGCGGCGTCGAACCGCTCGCCGCGCCAGGTGCCGCAGCCGAGACGCCGAGCGCGGACGCGCCGCCGCCCCCCCCCGCCGCCGACGCGCCCGAGGGGGACGTCTGGCGCATCGACCTTACCGGCCGCGTGGACGCCTGCCAACTCGAAGGCCGCCTCCTGGCCGACGCCCTGAGGCTGTACTATGCCTCGGACGCCGACGCCTTCGGCCAGGCGCCCGCGGGCGGCGCCGGGAGCGACCGCCCCGCCACGTCCGGCGACGGCCCGTTCATCCCCCATGCCGCCGAGACCGAAGGCGCCCGCGCGGCGTCGCCGCCCCGTGCCGGGGGACCGGCCGGTGCCCGCGCGCCCTCGCCTGGCACCGACGCCGCCCCGGACGAGGTCCCGCCGCTGCTGCACGTCCTTGCCGACGGGCCGCTCGTCTTCACGCCGCTGACGCCGGACGAGCTCGCCGACCTCGGCGACGGCCGCCACGTCATGACCGCCACCGGCGACCCCGTCCGCCTGACCGACGGCCCGCTCCGCGTCACCGGGACCGAGGTCGCCTACAACCTGAAAACCCGCGCCGGCCGTGTCGAAGGCGGCGACGGCGGTATCCGCCTCGTCGAGGGCGACCGGCTCGAACTGACCGGCGGTCGCCTGACGTTCGACCGCGAGGCCCCCACCGCCACCGTCGAGGGGCGCGGCACGTTGCGGACCGAGGTGGCGACCTCGTCGCTGACGGGCGGCGTCGTCGAGGCCGAACCGGCCGACCCCGCCGGCGCCGGCGAGCGGCCCCTCACCGCCCGGTGGACCCGCCGCATGGCCCTCGCCTTCTACCCCCCGCGCGACGGCCAGGGCACCATCTCCGACATCCGCCGCGCCGTCTTCGAAGGCGCCGCCGACGTCCGGGCCGAGGGCGGCTTCCTCACGGGCGACCGCCTCCAGCTCGACTTCTTCCCCGGGGCGGCCGGGCGCCGAACCCTCGACGCCCCGGACCTGCCGGGCGCCGACGAGGCCCGCGTCCGGGCCTGGCACGTCCGGCCCGGCCAGGCCGTCACCGAAGGGCAGCCCCTGGCCACCCTCACCGGTGCGGGCAGACGGTACGACCTCCGTGCGCCCGGCGACGGGCGGCTCGGCGCCATCGTGGCCCCGGTCGGGGCGCGCGTGCGGCCCGGGATGCCGCTGGCGGAGCTGAGCGTCCGCGTCGGCCAGGCCGTCCAACGCATCGCCGGCCAGGGCGACGTCCACATCCACAACGCCGCCTCCGGCAGCGCCGACGACGGCGCTCAGGCCCTGACCGGCCAGGTCGGCGACATCCGCGCCCGCGACCTCGACATCGCCTTCCTCCGCCGCCGCGACGGCAAGTCCGACCCGCACCGCCTCGACGCCGCCGGCGATGTCGCCATCGACGACGCCCAGGGCAAGGTCCGGGCCCAGGACCTGACGCTCCGCTTCGCCCGAGACGACGCCGGCAAGCTCGACGCCACCTACGTCGAGGCCGAAGGCGACGTCCTCGTCCGGCGCGAGGACCTCCGGGCCGAGGGGACGTACCTGAAACGGGACCTGGAGCGCGGCCAGATGATCCTGGACGGGACCCCGGCCGAGGCCCGCCGCGAGGGCGAACGCATCAAGGCCGCCCACATCGAGTTCGACGAGACCACCGGCCGCGCACGCGCCACCGGCGCCGGCGAACTGGAACTCCGCGTGACGACGGACCTGCGCGGCCGGCCGCGCGCCGAGCCCGTGCCGCTGCTGATCGACTGGCAAAAGGAGATGCGCCTGGAGCGCGAGGCCAACTTCGCCGTCTTCTTCGGTGACGTCCATGCCGCCACCGGCACCAGCCGCCTCGGCGCCGACACCCTCTGGGTCTACCTGGAGGACGCCGAGCCCGGCGCCGCGCCGCCCCCCGCCGCGGACTCGGGCGGCGGGGCCGCCCGCCTCGCCGGCGACAAGGCCATCCAGCGTGTCTTCGCCGAGGGCAAGGTCACCGCCGTCGAGCAGGACTTCGCCCCCGAAGGCGGCCTCGAGTTCCGCATGGAGATGCACGGACGCGACCTCACCTACGTCCAGGCCTCCGGCGACCTCTTCAGCCGCCAGCCCGGCGACCTCGCCATCCTCGCCTACGAGTCCCGCTCCGAGGCCCCGCGCCTCACGGGCAAGGCCGTCGAGCCCTTCGCGAGCGGCCCTCCGCCGCGCGGCTACGCGCGGACCACCGTCGCGTGGCAGGAAGCCATGAAGTTCGAGGGCGGCTCAAACCGGGCGTACTTCCGCGGCGACGTCGTCGCCGGCCACGCCGGCCGCTCCGCCCCCGGCCGCACGGGCGCCGCCGGCGCGGGAGGCCGGCGCGTCACCGAAACACGCCTCCGCTCCAGCGACCTCATCCTTGTCTTCCGGGAAGGGCAGGGCGGCGACGGCGGCGCGGGCCTTGCCGGGCCCGCCGAGGGGATGCAACTCGAAAAGATGCTGGCCGGGGGCGGCGTCTCGCTGGCCGTCGGCGAGCGGCGCGGCTCCGGCGAACGCCTCCTCTACCAGCGCGACCCGGAGGTCCTCCACCTCTACAGCGGCCCCGCCCGCTGGGCCCGCATGTGGCAGGAGAGCGAGGCCCGCCAGGAGTTCGGCCTCGTCGTCGCCCGCGACATCATCTTCATGCCCGGCACCGACGAGGTCCGCCTCATCGACCAGCAGGAGATCACCGCCTCGCCCGAGCCGTAGCCCCGCCCCGCGCGGGGGCGGCACGCCGCGCCTCGGAAAGGAGTGTCCCATGGATGCGATGGAAGCCCTCCGAACCCGCCGCTCCGTCCGCGCGTTCGACCCGACGCCCGTCCCTCGCACGCTCATCGAGCAGGCCGTCGATGCCGCGCGCCTGGCCGCCAGCGCCCGCAACGAGCAGCCCTGGGCGTTCGTCGCCGTGACGGACCAGGCAACCGTCCGCGAACTGGCCGCCATGACCGACCACGGCCGCTTCATGGCCGACGCCCCGGCCTGTGTGGCCGTCCTGGCCGCCGACACGAAGTACTACCTGGAGGACGGCGCGGCCGCGACGCAGAACCTGCTGGTGGCCGCCCACGCCCTCGGCCTCGGCGCCTGCTGGATCGCCGGCGACAAGAAGCCCTACGCCCCGAAGGTGGCCGCCCGCCTCGGCGCGCCAGAGGGGGGGAGGCTCGTGGCCCTGGTGGCCCTCGGGTACCCCGGCGGCCCGGCGGGCGCGCCGAAGAAACGCGCGCTCCGCGAGGTACTGCACTGGGAGCGGTTCGGGTCCACCGACGCGTAACGAATGTCGGGTGGCGGGGGGCCCCAGCGCACGAGGCTGCGCAGCGGGGCACCGTGCAGCAGTATGCCGCATGTGCCTGCCCCTGCCGCGATTCGCCCCCCGCGCGGCAGCTCGGGGTCACGCTTTCGGTCCTTGGCACGCCGGCGCGCGGAGGCGTTGGGGATGTATGCCATGGCGAACCGGCGGGGGTGCCGCAGACGGCACGACGTGTGAGCGCGCGGGCTGCCGCGGCGGAAACGGCAAAGCAGAAGGCACGGGCAGGATGCCCGTGCTGCGGAAAGACAGCCACAGCGAACGGCAGCGGCCCGGTCGCCGCCTGCACGCCTACCCGCCCATGAGCCCCTGCACGCCCTTGACCACGAGGCTCACGCCCGCCACCGCGAGCAGCCCGTAGACGATGCCCGCGAACGAGCGGTCCCCCAGGCGCGCGTTCAGCACCCGCCCCAGGACGGCCCCGGCGGCAATCGCCGGCACCAGCCGCACCGTCGCCCCGAGCGTCTCGGGCCGCAGCAGGCCGAGGTGGGCGTAGGGGATCAGCTTGGCGTGGTTGATCGCCCAGAAGGCGATGGCCATCGACGCCACGTACCGCTCCTTCGCCATCCGCTGCGACAGCAGGTACGCCGCCACCAGGGGCCCGGCCGCGTGCGCGAACGTGCTCGTCAGGCCGGAGGCCGAGCCGAGGCCGAGCGCCGCCGGCCACGTCGGCCGCACCTCGAGCGGCCGCCCCCGCCGCCCGTTCACGATCTGCAGCGCGACGAAGCCGAGGCCGATGGCGCCGACGGCCAGCTTCAGGACGTGGTCGGCGACGGCCTGGTGCGCCCCGGCGCCGGCCTGCTTCAGGCCCCAGAGGGCGGCCCATCCGGCGGCGATGCCGAGGCAGGCCCCCGCGAAGAGGCGCCCCACCGCCCGGCCGTCCCACCGCCGCCACCACAGCACCACCGCCACGTAGTCGGCCGCGATCAGCATCGGCAGCATCAGGCCGACCGCCAGCGTCGTCTCCTCGCCGCACGCGAAGATCATGATCGGCACCGCCAGGACGCCGACGCTGCTGCCGAGCCCGGCCTTCGCGACGCTGAAAATGAGCGCTGAAAGGGACCCCAGGACGAGGAACCGGACGGGCTCCACCCCCTCCGGCAAGGCCATCAAGGCGGGCAGTTCCAATAGGGGCACCTTTCACGGACAGGGGCCGTCTTGACAGAAACGCTGGCGGAGCCTATGCTCCCGGGGTCGCGGCATCAAGCGCAAACGGGTCCTGCGCGGCCCAGAAGGGGGAGCCATGGACACCGGCCCGAGCTACGAGCCCGCTCAGCCGTTGCCGGAAGTGCCGGAACCGTTCGGCGCATTCGGCAGTCCGGCCCACGGGGAGGTCGCGCCCTGGCCGCCCGACCCGACGCCGCCCGACGCCTGGCCCGGCGAGGTCGAGGCCGTCAGCCCGTCGCTCGACTTTGGAGACGAAGGCATGATCAAGAATACCGACGAGATCACGAAGATGATCCTGAAGGCGGCCGAGGCGACGCGGGCCGAGATGCAGGACCACGTCGAACCTGCCTTCAGCGGCCGCGTCAAGTGGCCCGTCCAGTGCACCGTGGGCCCCGGCCTCGAAGGCGCGATCGCCTGCGAGAGCAAGGTCGGCTACGTCAACGGCACCAAGGGCGCCCTGATTTACCGCGGCTACGATATCTTCGACCTCTGCGCGTACGCGACGTTCGAGGAGGTGGCGTTCCTGCTGCTGCGCGGCAAGCTGCCGAGCGAGCGCCAGCTCGACGCCTTCAAGACCAAGCTTGTCGCCTACCGGCGCATCCCCCGCACCCTCCGCATCATGATGAGCTTCCCGGTGGAGCGGATGAACGCCATGGCCGCCCTCCGCCTCGGCACCAACATGATGCGCCAGGAGTTCACCCAAGTCGACGACATCACCGCCAAGCGCGGCACCGAAGAGGCCATCGGCACCGACGAGGACTCCATCCCCATGGAGACCATGCCGCGCGGCGAGGAGCATGCCATCTACGAGGTGCCGCGCGGCCCGCGGCGCGCCGCCAAGCAGGGCTACACCGACTTCCAGCGGACCGCCGACGACGTCATGGGCATGGAATCCTGCTACCACGTCCTGGCCGGTGTCAGCACCATCGCCGCCGCCATCTCCCGCCTCCGCCACGGCCTCATGCCCCTGGAGCCCCATCCGGAACTGGGCCTGGCGGCCAACTACCTCTACATGATCACGGGCAGGGAGCCGACGCCCGTCGAAGCGCGCATCATGGACGTCTGCCTGATCCTCCACGCCGACCATGGCATGAACGCGAGCACCTTCGCCAGCCTGGTCGTCGCTTCCACGCTCTCGGACGTCTACCTCTCGGTCGGCTCCGGCATTGCCGCCCTCAACGGGCCGCTCCACGGCGGGGCCAACGAGCAGGTCCTCCGGACCCTCCACGAGATCGGCGACGCCGACGCCGTCCCCGCCTGGTACGAGCGGGCCCGCGAACGCAAGCGGAAGATCATGGGCTTCGGCCACCGCGTCTACAAGACCTATGACCCGCGTGCCCGCGTCCTCGGGCCCCTGGCCAAACGCCTCACCAGCGGTCTCAAGGACGTCACCCGGCTGCTCGCCACCGCCCAGGCCCTCGAGAAAGCGGTCGTCGACGACCTCGGCGCCGCCAAGGGCATCTACCCGAACGTCGATTTCTACTCCGGCCTTGTCTACACGTGTCTGGGCGTCCCGGAGTTCCTCTTCACGCCGACCTTCGCGGTCGCCCGTGTCGCCGGCTGGACCAGCCGCGTCATGGAGTACCTCGTGAACAACCGCATCTTCCGCCCCCGGGCCATCTACTCCGGCCCGTTCGACCGCGAGTTCGTGCCGCTGAAGAAGCGCGGCCGCGGGAAGGCGTGACGGGCGGCCCCATCCCGGGGGCGCGTCCCGACCGGCGGAGGCCCCGACCTTCGCCGGTCTTCTTTCGGGCCGCGCGCATTAGCACAGAGAAGGGCGGCTCCACGGCCCCGCCGCCCCGCCAGGAGACCCCATGCTGACCGTTGCCCGACGCGCCGCCTTGCCTCTCGTCCTCGCCCTGAGCCTGCTCGGTGCCGCCGCCCACGCGGCCGGGGCCGCCCGGGTCGCGCACCCCTACATCCTCTGGACGAAGGACGAGATCGCCGCCACGAAACGCCGCCTCGCCTCGGACCCGGACGCCACGCGCCAACTGGAGCGCATGATGGGCCGCAAGGGCGGCAACGACTGGTTCCGCAACCTCTTCCGCGCGGCGGTGCTGGACGACGAGAAGGCCGCCGAGCGCGAACTCAAGTACCTGCGCGGCTTCTTCGGCACGCACCCGGACCGGGCCCCCGTCACGCGGGCCCACTACGACTGCTACCACGACGCCCTCCGCTACGACGTCCTCCACGACCGCCTCACACCCGAGGAACGCCGCCGCTGCGAGGACACCTTCCGCGGCTACATCGACCACCAGCTCAAGGACACCAAGCGCTACACCCGCACCTCCTGGCTCCCGAACATGCAGTGGCCGCGCCCCATGGCCGCCCACCTCATGGCCGCCGCCCTCGGCGACGAGACGCTCATCCGCAAGCTCGTGGGCGGCAACGGCGGCTGGACGTGGTACTTCGACGAGTACATCGCCGACGGGCGCTTCTACATGGAAGAGTTCGGCAAGCACTACTCCATGATCGGCGAGATGCTCCTCTTCTGCCGCGGCCTGGAGCGCCTCGGCCTCGACGACATCGGCTACGGCTACACCGGCACCGGCGGCGCCACCATGAGGAACTACGTCGCCTCCATCCTCGACGTCGGCTATCCGCGCGTCAGCCTCGGCAGCGCCCTGTTCCATTACCCCAAGGTCACCATGGGCGACGGCCCCGGCTGCGCCAAGACGCTTCGCCCGGACAAGGACACCCCCCTCGGCACGCCCCCGAACACCGGCGTCACGTACATGCTCCTCCACAGCTTCGTCACGGGCCACTTCCGCGACGGGCGCGGCGGGAACGCCTTCTGGAACGCCGCCAACATGAACGGCCGCGACCACCGGAACATCAAGGTCCCCAAGATGATGGAGCCCCTCTGGTTCGAGATCGCCCACGCCCGGTGGCCCGACGCCGGCTTCGACTACGTCCTCGCCCAGATGCGCGAGCCCGGCGACGACCGCTACCTGCCCACCCTCTACTGGGGCCTCGAGCCCATCGACCCCGCCGCCGTGACGCCGCCTCCGGCCCCGTCTTACGTGGCCCCGGAGCGCGGCTTCGCGATGCTCCGCGCCGAGGAAGGCCCGGCCTACTGGGAAGGCGAGGCCCCCGCCGTCGCCCTCAACCTCGGGGTCTACTACGTCCACTTCGTCCGCGACTACTTCAGCCTCCTGGGCTTCTACGCCTTCAACCGCCCCATCTACCAGAACCGCGGCATCTCCCAGGGCTACGCCACCGGCGACCCCTGGACCGGCTGGGGCATGGGCAAGTGCACCGTCCTCGTCGACCGGCGCCTCATGACCTCCAATGCGATCGGCCAGGTCCAGCCGCGCTTCCATCGCGGCCCGCTCGCCAAGTTCGTCGCCGCCCGCACCGACAAGCGATGGCCCGTCGGCGGCGTCAACGAGACCCACGACACCGGCCGGGAGGCCGTCAACCCGAGCGGCATCCAAAACCCCGAGACGCCCGTCGACGAGTCCCGCGCCCTCGTCCTCACACGCGAGTACCTCCTGGACGTCGCCCGCCTCCAAAGCCCCGGACCCCACGTCTACGACTGGCAGGTCCACACCCTCGGCTCGCTCCGGCCCGGCGGCGACCCGTGGACGCCCACGACCGAACTCGACGGCCTGAAGCTCTACCCGCGGACCAGCGACCGCCTCTCCCGACGCCACGACCTCCACGACGTCCGCCGCCTCGACCCGGGGCAGGGGGCCTGGACCGTCCGCTGCCTCCAGACCTGCCAGGGCCTCGACCCCGAAGACTCCGTCCTCGGCCCGGACTGGTACGCCAAACGCGTCGGCGTCCGCGTCACCATGCTGGGCGGTCCCGAGACGACCGTCTTCGCCGGCAAGACCCCCACCCACCAGGAACCCGACGGCTGGGTCGAGCCGGAGATGGGCGGCGTCTCGATCATCGCCCGCCGCAAGGCCAAGGCCACGACCTTTGCCGCGGTCCACGAGCCCTTCAAAGACGACGCCCCCGCGATCGACACGGTCGACGCCCTGCGGAGCGACCTCGGTGTGGTGGCCGTGGCGCTGAAGGGCAAGGGGGCGAGCCCCGTCGACGACCGCGTCCTCGTCGCGACCGGCGACGCCGCGGCCGCGCCCCAGACCGTCGAGGCGGGCGGCGAACGCTTCACCTTCACCGGCTACGGCTTCGTCCGCGTCGGCCCGAAACAGGTGGCCGTCGAGGGCAACGTCGCCGCCCTGGCCGTCAAGGTCGCCGGCACCCCAATGCTGACCGTCAACGGCAAGCCGGCCGAGGCCGCCGTGCGGGACGGCCTGCTCACCTGGGCCCGGTAGGTCCACCGGCTGCCACCCGCTGATACGAACCGGCGGGGACGCCGGCGCCACGTTCGCGCGCATGCGCCCTTTTCGCCCCGGGGCTTGCCCCCGCGCCGGCCCGAACAACTCCCCTTCGCACTGGCCCGCCGAGGCTCCGCGGGGCTATAATAGCCGCACGCCATCTCGAGGAGCCGCCCCATGAACAAGAAGGAAGCCCTCCGCGCCTACACCCTGATGAAGCTCGCCCGGACCTTCGAGGCCAGCGTCGCCGAGCAGTACACCAAGGGCCGCATCGGCGGATTCTGCCACCTCTACACCGGCGAGGAAGCCGTCGCCGTCGGCGCCGTCTGGCACCTCCGGCCCGAGGACTATGTCATCGGCGCCTACCGCGACCACGCCTACTACCTGGTGCGCGGCGGGGACCCGGGCAAGTGCATGGCCGAACTCTTCGGCCACGAGAACGGCTGCTGCAAGGGCAAGGGCGGCTCCATGCACCTCTTCGATTGGGACGTCAACTTCCTCGGCGGCTACGCCATCGTCGGCGGCCCGTGCCCCCTGGCCGTCGGCGTCGGCAAGGCCATCCAGTATCGCGGCGAAGACAAGGTCGTCCTCTGCTTCTTCGGCGACGGCGCCACCAACCAGGGCGTCTACCACGAGGCCCTCAACATGGCCGCCCTCTACCGCCTCCCCGTCGTCTGGGTCTGCGAGAACAACTTCTACGCCATCGGCACCAGCGTCACCCGCTCCTCCGCCCAGAAGTCCATGGCCCGGAAGGCCGAGGCCTACGACATGCCGCACTATGTTTGCGACGGCATGGACTTCTTCAAGATGCAGTCCGTTGCCGAGCGCGCCATCGCCCACGCCCGCGCCGGCAAGGGCCCCGCCTTCATCGAGGCCCGCTGCTACCGCTATCGCGGCCACTCGATGAGCGACCCGGGCACCTACCGCTCCAAGGAGGAGGTCGCCTTCTGGAAGGAGCGCGACCCCTTGCCGCGCCTGAAGGCCCAAATCCAGCACGACTTCGACCTCGGCGACGAGCCCTTCGACGACATCGACGACCAGGTCCGCCGCCAGGTCGACCAGGCCGTGGCCTTCGCCGAAGCCGGCGAGGAACTGCCGCCCCACCGCCTGCTGGAGGACGTCTACGTCGATTAGCCGCCGCCCCCCGGACGCGCGGGGCCGACGACGCCCCGCCCAGACGAAAGGCCGACCCATGCCGGAGCTCTCGTACCGCGAGGCCATCAACCAGGCCCTGGCCGAGGAACTGGAGCGCGACCCGGACGTCCTCGTCTTCGGCGAGGACGTCGCCGAGTACGAGGGATCGTTCAAGGTGACGCGCGGCCTGCTGGACCGCTTCGGGCCCGAGCGCGTCTTCGATACCCCCATCTCCGAGGCCGCCATCGTCGGCACCGCCGTCGGCGCCGCCATGGTCGGCCTCCGCCCCGTCCCGGAACTCATGACCGTCAACTTCGCCTACGTCGCCATGGACCAGATCCTCAACCACCTCGCCGTCATGCGCTACATGTTCGGCGGCCAGGTGACGCTGCCGGTCACCATCCGCATGCCGGGGGGCGGCGGGCACCAGCTCGGCAGCCAGCACAGCCACAGCGCCGAGCCCATCTTCGTCCACACCCCCGGCCTGGTCGTCGTCTATCCCGCGACCCCGGCCGACGCCAAGGCCCTCCTCAAGGCCTCGATCCGCGACGATAACCCCGTCCTGTTCCTCGAGCACGAGGGCCTCTACAACAGCACCGGCGAGGTGCCCGACGACCTGGACGTCGCCCACCTCGGCGAGGCCCGCGTCCGCCGCGCCGGCGACGACGTCACGATCGTCACCTACGGCGGCATGCTCGGGGTCGCCCTGGAGGCCGCCGACGCCTTGGCCATGCGGAAGGTCGAGGCCGAGGTCATCGACCTGCGGACCCTCCGCCCCTGGGACGTCGAGGCCGTCTGCGCCTCGATTCGCCGCACCCACCACGCCGTTGTGGTGGAGGAGTGCCCGCCGCAGTGCGGCATCGCGGCGGAAATCGGCATGAGTCTGCAGGAGCGCGTCTTCGATCAGCTCGACGCCCCCATCGAGCGGGTCTCCGGCGGCAACTGCCCCATGCCCTACGCCCGCGACCTGGAACAGGCCGCCATCCCCCACGCCGACGATGTGGTGGCGGCTGTCGAGCACATCTTCAATCTCTAACCCCCTGACATCGACGGACTCAACACAGGAGGCACCCATGTACGATGTCGCAATGCCCAAACTCTCCGACTCCATGGAGGTCGGCAAGATCATCGAGTGGAAGGTCGCCGAGGGCGACGCCGTCAGCGAAGGCGACGTCCTGGCCGAGGTCGAGTCCGACAAGGCCGTCATGGAACTCGAATGTTTCCACCAGGGGACCATCGCCTCCATCCGGCACGGCGACGGCGAAGAGGTCCCGGTCGGCCACACCATCGCCACCATCGCCGCCCCCCGCGAGGAAGGCGAGGCAAAGGAGCAAGACGAGGCAGCCTCGGAAGGGGAGGGGGACGAGGCAAAAGAGGCAAGCCGGGCAAGAGAGGAAGAAGAGGAAGAAGAGGAAAAAGAGGAAAGCGGGGAAGAGCGCGAGAGCGAAACCGAGGAGGCAGAATCCGAGCCGCCCGACAAGGATGCGGCCGAGGAGGAGCCGGAGGAACCCGAAGCAGCCGACAAGAAAAAAAAGACAGAAAAGGGCAAAAAAAAATCAGAAGAGGGTAAAAAGAAGACAAAAACCGCAGAAAAAAGGACAAACGAAGGCAAAAAAAAGTCAGATAAGGGCAAAAAAGAGCAAGCGGAAGGTAAAAAAAAGCAAGAAAAGACGGGCCGCGCGGCCCGTGAGGGCGTCCGCATCTCCCCCTACGCCCGGAAGCTCGCCGGGCGGTGGAATGTCGATGTCTCCGTCCTCGAAGGCACCGGCGTCGGCGGCCGCATCATGGCCCGCGACGTCGAGGAAGTGGCCCAGGCGGGCAAAAAACGCGATGAACACGCCCCGCCGGCCGAGGACGAGGCCCTCCCCGAAATCGAGGTCGCCGAGGACGAGGCCGAGGTCACCGACGCCACGTTCCGCCACAAGACCCAGGTCCGCCGCGTCGTCGCCGCCAAGCACGCAATCCCACACTTCTATATGACCGCCAGCGCGGACGTTACGGCCCTTCTGGGCCGCAAAGACGCCCTCAAGGAAGAGCGCGGCGCCTCGGTCACCCACGTCGTTATGCACGCCATCTGCCGCGCCCTCGACGAGGTCCCGGAGATCAACCGGAGCTGGGATCGCGGCCGCGTCATCAAGTGGAAGCATGTCAACCTGGGCGTGGCCATTCAGACCGACGACGGCCTCACCGTCGGCGTGATTCCCGAAGCGGAAACCCTTGACCTGGAAGGACTTGCGGAGAAAACCCGCGGCCTCGTGGACCGCGCCCGGGCGGGGAAACTCAAGGCCGAGGACCGCCGCCATCCCACCTTCACGATCTCGAACCTTGGCATGTTCGGCGTGGAACATTTCGAACCGATCATCAATCCGCCCTCGGCCGTCACCCTCGGCGTCTCGGCGTCGCTGCCGACGCCCGTGGTGCGCGGCGAGGGCATATTTGTAGCCAAGGTGATGCGTCTCACGGCCTCGTGCGACCACCGCATCATCGAAGGCGTCGCCGCCGCCCGCTTCCTCGACGCCCTCGTCGGCCTGCTGCAGAACCCGGACCCGCTGCTGGACGGCGACTGAGGCCCGCGGCGTAAACGGGCTCCCAGCCCCCTCTGAAAGGACGAGTTCGCGTGTTATCGCCCAACGTGCTGGCCGTTGTCGACCGCCTGGAAACCTTTCAGAAGGGCCGCGCGAACGCCTGGAACGTGCCCCGCGACGAGGCCCTCTTCCTGTACCAGCTGGCCCTCTGGGGCGGGTGCCGCTTCCTCGTCGAAGTGGGCACGAGCTACGGGTTCAGCGGCCTCTTCCTGGCGGCCGCGACCCGCGCCGCCGGCGGACGGTTGCATACCTTTGACATCGACCCGGAGAAGCACGACCACGCGCGCGGCGTCTTCCGGGAGGCCGGCCTGGGCGACACGGTCACGCTGCATACGGGCGACGCCAAGGCCCTTTTACCAGCCCTGGAGGCCGGAATCGACTTCGCCTTTCTGGACGCCGCCAAGCACGAAACGGCCGCCTACTGGGCCGCCATCGAGCCGAAACTGGCGCCGCGTGCCATCGTGGTGCTCGACAATACGTCCACCCATCCGGAGGAGATGGCGGACGTCGTCGACCTGCTGCGCGGGCGGGCCGATTTCACGAGCGGCCACGTCCCGTTCAGTCATGGCGTCGAAGTGGCCGTGCGCGTGCCGTAGAAGGCCGTTTCAGGGCGGTTTCGCCCTCACGCGGTCTCGTTGACCTTGGGCCATACGAACCGGTCGACGTCGTCCTCGGACTCGATCTCGGGCACGCCCGGCCACAGCCACCACGTCTCGACGTGTTCCACCGCCTGGCCCGGCCCGAGCCGCGCAAGGGGGCCCAGCGACTCGACTTCGAGCATCTCGTCGTTCGTGAAGAGCTCGCAGTTGCAGCCCATGTCCGGGTACAGGCCCGCCGGGTCGTGGTCGAACCGCTTCAGGAACAGGCACCCTTCGACGGCGTAGGCCGCCCAGCCCAGGACGTTCGACAGGCCCAGCTTGATCGGGTCGGCGTACGGGGCCTGGTGAAGCAAAATGGCTTCCGTGCCCAGATTCAGCCGCGTATCCGCCAGATTCGTGTAAGGCCATAGGACGATGTGCTGGTTGGGCAGCAGGTCCTCCGGGTGGCTGCCGCGCGGCGGGAGGCCCACCACGGCCGTCCCGCCCGGGGCCATCACCGACAGCGCCCAGGGGGCGAGCTCGACCTCGCCGTCGGCCACGCGCCGGATGCGATGCGTGATGCGGACGTGCGGCGAATCGCCAAGAACTATGTCCATCTCCTTGGCGATGCCCGTGGCCGTCTCGACCGGCGGCCGCAGCCGCACCCCACATTCGATCTCATCCATATCGACGGAGCCATTATCCGGAACATAGGTGTCTACGGGGTGCTCCGGGGCCACCCAGAGCCGATGCCCGCCGCGGATTTGCCACTCCGGCTCGCCCGTGACGCCGAGCTGCTCGCCGTAGTTCTTGAGGACGTTCGCCCCGTCCGGAGCGCACAGGTGGATGAGGCGCGGCCCCACGTCCAGGGTCGCGATCAGATCGACATGGTCGCTGGTCAGCCGCACGTTGCGCGGCCAGCCGCCGTACGGGACGATTTCCATGGCACTCTCCAGGGCAGGGCTCCGGGCTCGGGCGGCCGTCTCGGGCCGCCGGCGCACTGTAGCGGGCGGGGGCGGCGAGGTCAACGAAAGAGGCCGCCGCGCACAAGAACAAGCGGCGACGCGGATGCCCCGAAAACGGCGATAGAAGGTCGGCGAGCGGGGCGTAAGCCGAATTCTGTTCCCCGGCGGACCGGGGTGCGGCCATGTCTCTGGGGTCGCCCGTTGCCGAGCGCCTCGAGCGGCCAACCCGGGACTCCAGCGGCGCGGGCCGCGCCTCGTCCCCTATTTGGCCTTGCTCCCGGTGGGGTTTACCGTGCCCCGCCTGTCACCAGGCGGGCGGTGCGCTCTTACCGCACCGTTTCACCCTTGCCTGTGCCGCCGGCGCCGAAGCGCCCGCGGCCATCGGCGGTCTGTTCTCTGTGGCACTTTCCCTGGCCTTGCGGCCGGTGGGCGTTACCCACCACCGTACCCTGTGGAGTTCGGACTTTCCTCCCGGCCGAATCGATTCCCCGCACGGGCTTCCCTCGGCCGGGCGGCCACATCGCCCGCTCGCCGATCTTCCAACCTATTATACGGCCGTAAACGCCTGAAGTGACAGGGGTTATTTCAGCCGGAAGACTTTGCCGGGACCCGCTCGCCGGGCGTCGGGGGGCAGGTCCTCGCGCATAGCCTTGGCCCGTTCCACGGCCTTCTTCGCGAGCTTGTCGGCCTCGGCGTTCTCGCGTCGGGGGATGTGTTCGATCTCCACCGCCTCGAACGGCTCCAGAAGGGCCTTCACTTGGCGGTGCAGAGGCTTCAGATGCGACGACTTGACGGCGTATTGGCCCACCAGTTGCCGCACCAGCAGCTCGGAATCGGAGCGGATCGTCAGCCGCCGCGGACGTAGCGTAGCGGCCAGTTCCAGGCCGAGGATGACCGCTTGGTACTCGGCGACGTTGTTCGTCGCGGGGCCGAACGCCCGGACCCTCTCCAGGAGCGTGACGCCCTGGTCGTCCTTGACCAGGGCCGCCGCCCCCGCGGGACCGGGATTGCCGGACGCCCCGCCATCGGTGTACAGGATAAGGTGGTCGGGCCGCTCGGAAGGCCCAGGGCTGGGGGGGCCGGCCTCGGCCGGCGCGGCGTCGCGGGGCTCGCTCATACCTCGTCCACGTACAGAATCCGCGAGCAATTCGGGCAGGTCAGGAGGTCCTCGGTGCGGCCCATGAGCAGCACGTAGGTGTTCTGCGTGACGCTCATGTTGCAGCCGGCACAGGAGAAGCCGCCGTCCTCGTCGCGGACGACCTTGGCTAACGCCTCCCCCTCCCACCGGTCAGCCGTCCGGTTGAACTGGGCCACGGCGTCGGGCGGCAGGGCGTCAGCGATCTCCCGGCGGTCGGCGCGGCACTGCTCGATCCGGGCGTCGACCTCGTCCTTCTGGGCCTCCATTTCGCGGCGGAAGGCCTCCAGAGCCTCCTCCTCGCGAAAAAGCTCCTCCTTGGTCTCGGCGATGCGGCCCTCGATGCGTTCCAGGTCCTCGTAATCGCTCAGCATCTCGTCCTCAATCTTCGAGATACTGAGTTCGGCGAACTTGATCTCGTTTTGCAGGGCCTGGTACTGGCGGTTGTCCTTGACCTGCATCTGCTGCTGGCGGAGTTTCTCGATCTGGCCCTTCTTCTCGCGGATTTCCAGTTCCTTCTGGTCGAGGTGGACGCGGGCCTGCTTGCGTTCCGCCTCAAGGCCCTTCAACTCCTCGCGCAACCGGCCGATCTGGCGTCCGCGGATGCGGATGCTGCGGTCGTGGGCCGCTTTCTCCGCCTCCAGGCGGCGGAGGTTCTGGTCCGCTTCCTGAAGCGCCCGCAGTCTGTCAATGACCAACTTGGCCACGGAATCCTCCCAAAGGGCAAGAGAACCCAAAGCTTATACCCCCCGGCGCGAGCCGAATCAAGCGAGAATTGAGCCAGGCCCCTGTGGCGGCGCTCCCCGGGGGGGTTTTCGGCGCAAAAAAGAGGCGGGGGTGAGGGCCCCGCCTCGGAGCGGCAAAGATGGTCTTGGGGTCATCCTTGCCGGGACTCGTGTCGTGTCCGCTCCAGGAAGCCTTCCAGCTTGCGGCTCCGGACCGGGTGCTGGAGCTTGCGGATCGCCTTCGCCTCGATCTGGCGGACGCGTTCGCGGGTGACGCGGAAGATTCGCCCGACCTCCTCCAGCGTGTACGTCTGGCCGTCCCCGATGCCGTACCGCAGCTTGATGATCTCCCGCTCGCGGTAGGTCAGCGTCTTCAGGACGTGGTCGATCTTGCCCTTCAGCATCTCTTGCGTGGCCGCCGTCACGGGCGATTCGGCCGTCTCGTCCTCGATGAAATCGCCGAAATACGAGTCCTCGCTCTCGCCGACCGGGCGGTCCAGACTGATGGGATGGCGGCTGATTTTCATCACCCGCCGCACCTCGGCCACCGGCAGGGCCGCCTCGTCGGCCAGTTCCTCCAGGGTGGGCTCGCGGCCCGTTTCCTGCAGGAACTGCTTTGAAATGTTCCGCAGCTTGGACATTGTCTCGATCATGTGGACCGGGATGCGGATCGTCCGGGCCTGGTCGGCGATGGCCCGCGTGATGGCCTGCCGGATCCACCACGTCGCGTAGGTCGAAAACTTGTAGCCGCGGCGGTACTCGTACTTGTCCACGGCCCGCATCAGGCCGGTGTTGCCCTCCTGGATGATGTCGAGGAAGCTCAGGCCGCGGTTGCGGTACTTCTTGGCGATCGAGACGACGAGACGCAGGTTCCCACCGGAGAGCTTGCGCTTGGCGTCCTCATACTCGCCGAAGACGCGCTCCGTGGTCTCGACCCGCTTGGCGAGCTCCTCCGGCGGTTCGAGCACCAGGCCGCTCATCCCGTCGAGCTCTTCCTCCATGTCCTCGAGATCTTCCTCGGGCACGGTAAGCCGCTTGTTCTGCGCTTTGATCTCGCGCTGAAGCTCGAGCATTTTGCCGGAGAGATTCTCCAGCCGCTTGAACATCGGCTGGATACGAGCCGTTCGAAGGCTGAGCTCCTCCAGCAGCTTGGAAGCCTTGCGCCGCCTCGCGTTGATCTGCTTCTTCAGGGCTTTCGCGACGGAAGGAAATCTCTTAATGTTTTGCATAAGTCGATTGCAAAT
>CAYNLG010000058.1:7218-24831 GCA_964397995.1 uncultured Anaerolineales bacterium | reverse complement strand
GCTCAATGAAAAGAGATTGCACCGGCTTCGGCCGCACTCTTTAGCGGCCTGCTAGCCGCCCGACGCCGCGCCGCGGCCGCGACCCGGACGGGAGACGCCCGTGCCCGTACACAAGACGCTCGTGCTCGTCCTCCGCGGCCGCGACTACAGCGAGACCAGCCAGGTCGTCGACCTCCTGGGCCGCGAGACCGGCCGGCTGAGGGCCCTGGCCAAGGGGTCGAAGCGGGGCAAGAACCCTTTCGGCGGGCCGCTCGACCGGTGGACCCTCGGCGAAGCCGTCTTCAGTCTGCCGCACCCGGATCGCCTCGCAACGCTTATGGAGCTCTACGAACTGGAGCGGTTCCGGGGGCTCAGGGAGCAGCTGCCGGCGTTCCTTGGGGCATGCGCCGTTACCGAGATGGTCCTGGTGCTGGCACCGGACCTGGACCCGCAGCCGCCGCTCTTCGACCTGGTCGTAGACGGTCTGAGGCAGCTGGCATCGGCCGAACGCGAGTCGATACGGGCCTTGACGCTGGCCCTGCCCTGGCGCATCCTCGCCCTCTTGGGCTACGAGGTCGACCCGGGGCGTTGCGTCCAGTGTGGGCGCGCCTTGGACGCCAAGGCGCCGGCCCGCTTCAGCGGAGGCCTGGGTGGGCTGGTGTGCGGCAGTTGCAGCGTGCCCGACCAACCGATCGCCCTGACGGGCAAGGCCGTCGAAGCGATCCGCTTCCTGGCTTCGGCCGAGTGGGAGGACGTGCGGCGGGTGCGGCTGACAGAAGCGACAGCCGAGGCGTTGCGGTCGGCCGTCAAGGCCCGCGTAGAAGCACTGGCGGACCGCCCCCTGTCGGCCTTACAATACGTCTGACCCGGGCGTGCCGAACCGCGGCAGGCGGGGGCGCCCCCGGTACGGGGAACGCGACGCGACGAGAGGAGCGGGTGTGGTGCGAGTCTTGGCCTACATGACACTGGCCGCGGTCATGGCGGCGTGGGTCACGTCCCCCGCCACGGCGAGCTGGGTGTGGCGGGACGGGCGATGGTATCACGTGCCGGAACGAGCGCCGGAAGCGTTGACGCCGCCTGAGGAGGAACCGGGCGAAGCGGAAGCCCCGCCCCCGCCGGAACTGGAAGCCCCGCGGACGGTGGCGCTGCCCTCCCGCGCGGAGGTTGCGCCGACACCGCCCTCACCGGCCCCGGGCGAGCCGCAAGGCAAGCCACTCGCCCCTCCGCCTCCACCGCCCACGGATGCTCCGCGGGTCCGGATGCCGACGACGCCGCCGGATCCCGAACCCGCACCGGTCGACCTGCCCTCGCCCGAGGAGCGGCCGGCTTACAAACCTCCCGAACTGACCGGCCCTTCGGCCGACGGCGACGAAGCCCCCCCGTGGTGGAAGTTCTGGAAGAAACCGCCGTCCGAAGAGCAGCAGCGGCTCTGGGACAAGGGCGTGCACCTGTACCAGGAGGGCGACCTCAAGGGCGCCGCCGACGCCCTGAAGAAGCTCATCAAGGACCACCCGACGTCCCCCTACCGCGAGGAGGCGATGTGGCTCCGGGCCGAAGCCCTCTTCTATGGCCGGGACTTCTACAAGGCCTACGAGCAGTACGAGGACCTGATCCGGAACTACGCCGGCAGCCCCCACTACCGGACGGCCCTGGAACGCGAGGTGGAGATCGCCGAGCTCTACCTGGGTCCGGCGAGACGGAGGCTGCTGGGGATGCCGGTCCTCTCGGGCGAGTCGGAGGCCATCGAGATCCTGCGCCGCGTGTACGAGCACGAGCCCCTCGGTGACCTGGCCGACGACGCCCTCCTCCGCATCGCCGACTACAACTGGAGCAAAGGCGACTGGGAGGGCGCCCAACAGTACTACGATGCCTATTGCCGCGAGTTCCCGAACGGCCCGGCTGTCCGAAAGGCCGAACTCCGCCGCGCCATGGCGGGCATCCAGCAGTGCCGCGGTCCCCGGTGCGACACCACCGTCCTGACCGAGGCCGCCGAGCAACTCCGCCGGTACCTGGCCAAGTACCCCGAGCAGGCCCGGGCCGAGGGCGTGCCCGAGATCCTGGAAGACGTGCGCGAGCTGCAGGCCCAGTCGCTCTACGAAGTGGCCCTGTACTACAAGCGGTCGGGCAAGCCCTTGGCCGCCGCCCGCTATGCCGAGTACGCGCAGGAGGACTACCCCGGCTCGCCCTGGAGCCATCAGGCGGCCGCCCTGGTCGACGACATCGCCGAACCGGCCCCCTGGCAGGAAACGGCGGCCGAGGGCGAGCCGCAGGCAGTCGAACCGATCGCCGAGTCCCCCCCGGCCGTGAAGACTCCCGCGGCAACGGAACCACCGCCTGAGGAACCGGCGCCGGCGCCGCCTGCCCAACCTGTGCCCGCTCCCGAGCCGTCCCAGGCCGCGCCGGCCACGGTAGGCGGCGAGACCGTGCTGGAGGTCCAGCCCGAGGAGGTCAGGCCGTGACTCACGCTCGAGGCGCCGTGCTGGCGGTCGTGCTGGTGTCGGCGACCCTGATGGCGGGTTGCTTCGGTTACTCGACCGAGCCGCTCCACCGCACCGACGTTCGGACGGTGGTCGTGCCGGTCTTCGCCAGCAAGGAGTTCCGCCGCCAGATCGAACTCGAACTGACGCGCGCCGTCGTCCAGGTGCTCGAGACCCGGACGCCGTACAAGGTCGTCCAGGACCGGGGGCGGGCGGACTCGGAACTCCGCGGCGAAGTGCTCGACCTGGCGGCCCCGGTCGTGGCCGAAGACCTCGATTCCGACGCCCCGATCGACGTGCAGGTCACGCTGACCTGCTGGTTCGAGTGGAAGGACCTGCGAACGGGCGAGGTGCTGGCCCGGGAGGCCCACCTGTCGGCCCACGGAACATACTCCCCCGCGATCCGCGAGACGCAGGACTCGGCCACGGCCGAGGCCGTGCGGGACCTGGCGGAGCGGATCGTCGAAGCCATGGAATCCGACTGGTAGCGGCCGCGTGCCGCCGCCTGTCGCGCCCTGAGGACACGCATGCGCGGACCCACCCCTCCCGATTACGATGACGAGCAACAAGAGCAGGAACAGCCGCCCACCGGGCCGAGCCTGCGCGGTCTGCTGGGCTGGGGGCTGATCGGCCTGCTCACCGTGCTGGTCGTCTGGGTCTTGGTGCGCGGCTTCTACGACAAGCCCGAGTTCTCGCGTGACCGCTTCCGCGAGATTCTCGCCAAACCCGACGCCGTCACCCAGGTCTACGTCAAGGGCAGCACGGTCCACGGCGAGCTGCATCCGGACTACCTGAGCGAGTTCGGCACAACGAAGTTCACCGTGCAGCTCTATCCGGACGAACTGCCGGCGATGATCGGGACGCTGACCGAAACGTTCGGCTCGCGCTTCGCCCGAAAGGGCGACGACAAGAACCGGCCCAGCTACATCCCGGACGACCCGCTCTTCTGGCAGACGCTCATCGCGACGGTCCCGTGGATCCTCATCCTGGTCCTGATCTGGGTATTCGTATCGCGCCAAATGCGAGCGGCCTCCGGGCCCGGCGGCGTTCTGAGCTTCGGCCGCAGCCGCGCCCGCCTCGCCAAAAAGGAACACGTCAAGGTCACCTTCGACGACGTCGCGGGTATCCCGGAGGCCAAGGAAGAGGTCAAGGAGATCATCACGTTCCTCAAGGACCCGCAGCGGTTCCGCCGGCTGGGCGGCCGCATTCCGCGCGGCGTGATGCTGGTGGGCCCGCCGGGCACCGGCAAGACGCTCTTGGCGAAGGCCATCGCCGGCGAAGCCGAGGTGCCCTTCTTCAGCATCAGCGGCTCCGACTTCGTCGAGATGTTCGTCGGCGTCGGCGCCAGCCGAGTCCGCGACCTCTTCCGCCAAGCCAAGCAGTCCAGCCCCTGCATCATCTTCCTCGACGAGATCGACGCCGTGGGCCGCCGGCGCGGCATGGGCTACACGGGCGGTCACGACGAGCGTGAGCAGACCCTCAACGCCATCCTCGTCGAGATGGACGGCTTCGAGACCAACGAACAGGTCATCCTCATCGGTGCGACCAACCGGCCGGACGTCCTGGACCCGGCGCTTCGCCGGCCGGGACGCTTTGACCGCGAAATCGTCATCCCCCTGCCCGACCTGAACGAACGCGAGCAGATTCTCCGTGTCCATGCCCGCGACGTCAAGCTCGACGAGGAAGCCGACCTCGGGGCCGTGGCGCGCGGCACACCGGGGTTCAGCGGGGCCGACCTGGCGGCCATCATCAACGAGGCGGCGATCCGGGCCACCCTCCTCGACAAGGACGCCGTCGAGCAGGACGACCTCGAGGAATCCCGCGACAAGGTCCGGTGGGGCCGCGAGAAGCGCAGCCGCCTCATGGACGAGGACGAACGGCGCCTGTCGGCCTACCACGAGGCCGGGCATACGCTCGTCAGCCTTTGCCTGGAGCCGCTGGTCGAACCGCTCCACAAGGTCAGCATCATCCCGCGCGGCATGGCGATGGGCTCGACGATGTTCCTGCCGGA
Organism: uncultured Anaerolineales bacterium; assembly: GCA_964397995.1. Lineage (GTDB taxonomy): Bacteria > Planctomycetota > Phycisphaerae > FEN-1346 > FEN-1346 > CAYNLG01. Next base: position 20,364 of record CAYNLG010000058.1, on the reverse strand, counting down.
GAAGGACCGATGGCTGGTCAAGCGTAGCCAGTGCCTGAGCCAGATGCAGGTGGCGTTCGGCGGGCGCATCACCGAGGAGATTCTCTTCCAGGACGTCTCTTCGGGGGCCTCCGACGACATCCGCCAGGCCACCCGCCTCGCCCGCCGCATGGTCTGTGACTGGGGCATGAGCGAGAAGCTCGGCCCGGTCCGCTATGCGCCGCGCGAGGAGACCACGCCCTGGGGCGTTGAGATGGCGGGGGGCCACGAGCACAGCGACGAGACCGCGCGCCTTATCGACGAGGAGGTCCAGGCGATCCTGCGAGAGGCATACGAGAAGGCCCGCCACCTCCTTGTCGAGAACCGCGAGGCGCTGGAGCGGGTCGCCACGTCTCTGCTGGAGCAGGAAGCCCTGAGCGCCGCCGAGGTCCGGGCCGTCATCGCCGACTTGCCTCTGAAACGGCCCGAGGAAGCCGTACGGGCCGCCCAGGAGGCCGAGGCCCGCAAGGCCGACGAGGACGGGTCGGACGAAGCAGGGACCGCGCCGGAAGCGTGACATGAGCGAACACGGCTGGAACGTCCGCATCATCACCGCTGGCGCCACCCTCCCCGTGGCCGACGAGATGGCCGTCTCAGGCTGCGATCCGCGAGGCATCGAGCGGATGGTGCCGAAAGCAGCCGGCGTGGCGGTGGCCCTGGAAGGGGTCGACGCCCACTTCGCCCAGATCCTCAAGCAGGAGATGCTGGCGGTCGGCGGCGACGCGTCTCTCAGCCGCGACGCCTGGCTCGGCCAGGCCGACCGGACCGACATGGTTCTCGCGTGCACCGAACTGCAGATGGAAGCCCTGCTGCTGGGTCTGGCCGAGGCGCCGCTCGATCTGCCCGCGGTGGGAGAAGCCCTCGGAGACGCCCTCTCCCGCTATCAGCAGGATGCATTCACCGTGCCCTTGCCGGACGGGGGAACGCTCGACCTCGGACACAGGCCGGCCGTCATGGGTATCCTGAACGTGACGCCCGACAGCTTCAGCGATGGCGGCCAGTTCGCCGACGCCTCGGCCGCCATCGATCACGCCCGCCGCATGGCCGACGAAGGCGCCGACATCCTGGACGTGGGCGGCGAATCCACGCGTCCCGGCAGCGGCCCGGTGGACGCCGACGATGAGCTCCGGCGGGTGATGCCCGTGATCGAGGCCCTGGCCGACGACGCGGGCGTGCCCGTGAGCATTGACACGCGAAAGGCCCGCGTCGCCCGCGAAGCCGTCGGCGCCGGCGCCCGGATCATCAACGATGTCTCGGCCCTCGGGGGGGACCCGGAGATGGCCGCCGTCGCGGCCGACACCGGGGCCGCCGTCGTCCTGATGCACATGCAAGGTGAGCCGAAGACGATGCAGCAGGCCCCGCGATACGCGAACCTGATGGCCGACATCTGCCGCGACCTGCGTGACGCCGTCGGCACCGCCCGCGCCACCGGGGTCGCCGAGGAGCGGCTGATCATCGATCCGGGCATCGGCTTCGGCAAGGCGCTGGCGCACAACCTGCGGCTGCTGGCGAGACTGGGGGAACTTCGGTCGCTCGGACGCCCCATCCTGGTGGGTCCCAGCCGCAAACGCTTCATCGGCGACGTCACGGGCGTCGCCTCGGCCGCCGCACGCGGACCCGGCACGCTTGCCGCCTGCGCCTTGGCCGTGGCCTCGGGGGCGGCCATGGTGCGCGTGCATGACGTCGCGGCCGCACGGCAGGCCGTCGACCTGGCCGCCGCCGTCCGGGAGGCCGACCGGGGAGGCCCATGACCGACTTCGCCAACTACCTGACGCGGCTCGTCTACACCTTCACATGGATGGACGCTCTGGAACTCCTGCTCATCGGGGCCATCGTCTACGTCGTCTACCGGTCGCTGCGCGGCACGCGCGGGGCGCGGCTCGTGCGCGGGTTCGTCTTCCTGGTGGTGCTGAGCTTCGTCGGCGTGCGTCTCGTCTCGGACTACCTGCACATGGACCGGCTGAAACTGCTCTACGAGAAGCTCGTGCCCGTCATCGTCATCTTCGCGGTCATCGTGTTCCATCCGGAACTCCGGCGAAGCCTGATGCGACTCGGCCAGAACCCCTTTTTCCGGGCCTTCCTTAAGGAGGGCGAATCGGCCTTCGTCGACCGCATCATCCGGGCCGCCGAACGCCTCAGCCTCAACAAGATCGGCGCCATCATCGCCATCGAACGCGACACCCAACTCGGCGGCCTCACTGAAGAGGGCGTCCATGTCGACGGGCGGCTGACCAGCGAACTCCTCACGACCATCTTCTGGCCCGGGTCGCCCTTGCACGACATGGGCGTGGTCGTGCGCAGCGGCCGTATCGCCGCGGCCGGCTGCGAGTTCCCCCTTTCGCGGCAAGCCATCCTCGACCCTCACCTGGGGACGCGGCATCGAGCGGCGGTGGGTCTCACGGAGGAAACCGATGCCGTCGTCGTGGTCGTAAGCGAGGAAACCGGGCAGATCAGCATCGCCATCGGTGGCCGTCTGGAGCGAAACCTGGACGCCGAAGGCCTTGCCCGGCGCCTCAGCGAACTGCTCCGCGGTGCGGGCGCGACCCTGACCGAGCACACCCTGGAAACGCCCGAGCGGACCGACGACGAAAGGACCCCGAACCCACCCGCGTCGGATACCGCCTCATGAGCGAACGCGTTCGCACCGTCCTGGCCGTCGCCCTGCTCACCGCGACGCTGTGGGTCTGGACCGACCTGGAGCAACAGGACACCGCCACGCTGACCGTCCCGGTCCGGGTCATCCCGCCGACCGGCTACGACGTGGTCGAGAGGACCGTCACGCCCGACGCGGTGCGTGTAACCGTCCGCGGTCGGCGCGGCGAGATTCAGCAGCTCAAGGCCAACGAGGAGGTTAAGGTCTGCCGGTTCACCCTCACGGGCGAAGACATCGTCGACGGCCGCGCCACACTCCGCACCCGCGAAGGCTTCCGGCACTGGCTCGACCTCGGCGTCACGGTTTCGGAGATCCGGACCGAGACGGGCGAGGTCAACGCCGAGGTGCGTGCCCGCCTGGTCCGGTTCGTGCGGGTGACGGTGCCGGTCGAGATCGAGGTCCAGGGCGCCACCGCCGCCGCCAAGGCCGCCCAACCCGCCAGCGTCACCGCCGTCGTCACCGAGGCCAACCTGGCCGCCGTACCGGAGATGCGCCGCCACGCGCTGGCCGTCCTCCGCATCGAAGCAATGCCGGAAGACGCCGAGGTGACCCGCGAGGTCTCTCTGGAGCCGCGCCTGGGCGGCCGGGACGGCATGGAAGCCAAGTTCGAGCCGCCCATCGTCACGGTGACGGCCAGGCTCGAGTCGGCCGTCATCCAGAAGACGCTGCCGCCGTTGCCCGTCGAAGTGGCCGGTCCGCTCCTCGTTCTGGGCACATACAGGGTGGTCTTCCAGGAAGACGCCAGCCGCGTCGTTCACGTCAAAGTCGAAGGCCCGCCGAAAGTGGTGGACCCGCTGACGGAGCGGCAGGTTCAGGTCCAACTGGAACTGACGCCGGAGGACCGGCCCGCCGTGCAGGGGGCGTGGCTCAGCCGCGTACCTGTCGTCTACGGCCTGCCGCCGGGGGTGCGGCTGGCCGAACCGTTAAGCACGATCAACTTCAACCTGGAGCGGCGTGACGCGGCGCCGCCCGCGCCGTGAGAGCAAAGAAGGAGCCACCGGTGTCCCTCACCGCCGCAGAGACCACAGCCGCCGACCTCGGCCGCCGCGCCCGTGCAGCCTCGCGGGCGTTGACCGCTCTGACCCCCGCCGCCAAGAGCGCCGCCCTGGAGGCGATTGCGGCCGCACTCGGCGCCGGGGCCGAGGCCATCCTCGAGGCCAACGCCCGCGACGTCAACGCCGGCCGCGACGCCGGCCTTGCCCCCGCCATGCTCGATCGACTCAGCCTGACACCGGAGCGGATCGCGAAGATGGCCCGGAGCGTCGAGGAGATTGCCGCCCTTCAGGACCCCGTCGGCGAGGTGATGGACGGTCACGTCCGGCCGAACGGCCTCCGCATCCAGCGGGTCCGCGTTCCGATCGGCGTGGTACTCATCATCTACGAGGCGCGGCCGAACGTGACGACCGACGCGGCGGCGCTGTGCCTGAAGAGCGGCAACGCCTGCATCCTTCGCGGCGGCAAGGAGGCGCTGCGGACGAACCAGGCCGTCCACGCCACGGTCGCCGACGCCCTCGGTAAAGCCGGCTTGCCGGCCGACGCCGTCCTCCTGGTCGAGGACCCCGACCGCGACCTCGCGGCCGCCCTGCTCCGGCAGGACTCGACGATCGACCTGGTCATCCCACGCGGGGGCGAGAGCCTGATCCGCGCCGTCGCCGCGCAGTCGACCATCCCCGTCATCAAGCATTACAAGGGCGTCTGCCACGTCTACGTGGACGACTTGGCGGACCTGGACATGGCCGAGGGCGTCTGCCTCAACGCCAAGGTCCAGCGACCGGGCGTCTGTAACGCGATGGAGACGATGCTCATTCACGCGCACGTGGCGGCCCGGTTCCTGCCGCGCATCTGTGCACGCCTGACGGAGGCAGGCGTCGAGCTCCGCGGCTGCGAGAAGACATGTGCCCTCTGGCCCCAGGCGACGCCCGCCACCGAGGCCGACTGGGCCGAGGAGTATCTGGACCTGGTGCTGGCGGTCCGCGTCGTCGACCATCTCCAGGACGCCGTCGACCACATCGCCGCCTACGGCTCGGGGCACACCGACGCCATCGTCTGCGAGGACGTCCGGCGTATCGAACGGTTCGTGCGCGGCGTCGACTCCTCGAGCGTCATGGTGAACACGACGACGCGATTCAGCGACGGCGGCGAGTACGGCCTCGGCGCCGAGGTCGGCATCTCGACCGACAAATTGCACGCCCGGGGGCCCATGGGCTGTCGCGACCTTACCACGTACAAGTGGATCGTGACCGGCGAGGGCCAAATCCGAACCTGAAGTCGTCCGTGCTCAGCCGCGAGACGAAACCGAACGCCTCGATCACCGCGCGGGAGTGGCGGAACTGGCAGACGCGCAGGGTTTAGGTCCCTGTGCCCTCCGGGGCATGCGGGTTCGAGTCCCGCCTCCCGCACCATTCGTCCAACCCCATCACGGGGCCGCGCCCCCGGCCAGCATCCCCGCCACGCACGCCGTCATGAACGCCGCCAACGTCCCCGAGACCAGGGCCCGCCCCCCAAGCCGGGCCACCACGCCCATGCGTTCGGGATCGATGGCCCCCAAGCCGCCGATCAGGATGGCCACCGACCCGATGTTCGCGAAGCCGCACAGGGCGTAGGTGGCAATGACGATGCTGCGCGGCCGCAGGGCGCCCGCGTGGATCAGGCCCTGGAGGTCCTGGTACGCCAGGAACTCGTTCAGGACTGTCTTCGTGCCGAGAAGGCGGCCGACCGCCAGGGCGTCTTCGGTCGGTACCCCCATCACCACGGCCAGAGGGCTGAAGGCGTGGCCCAGCAGCCGCTGGAGCGTGAGCGGCTCGTCCATCAGCGGGCCCGTCGCGGCCGCCAGAAGGAGGTTCGCAAGCGCCACGAGTCCCACGAAGGCGATCAGCATCGCCCCGATGTTCAGGGCCAGCTTCAGGCCGTGGCCCGCGCCCCGGGCAGCCGCGTCGATGACGTTCACCGCCTCCCGCGGCGGGTCAAACTGAACGTGACCCATCGTCAGCGGCGTTTCGGTCTCGGGAACCATGATCTTCGCCACCACGATGGCGGCCGGCGCACTCATCACGCTTGCCGCAAGCAGGTGGCCCGCGTTCTCGGCCCCGATAAAAAGCACGTAGGCCCCCATCACACTTCCCGCGATGGTCGCCATGAACCCGGTCATGAGCGTGAAGAGCTCCGACCGGGTCATGCGGCGGATGTAGGCGCCGATGGCGGTTGTGGCCTCGATACCCAGAAAGACAAAAAGCGCACACGCCAAACTCTCGGCCCCGGACGTGTTCATCGCCGCCCGCATCACCCGGGCCATGGCACGCACAACCACCTGCGTCACGCCCAGGTGGTAGAGGATGCCCGCCAGCGCCGAGACGAAGATCACAATGGGAAGGACCTGAAAGGCCACAATCGCCCCGAAGCTGGGGTCAGTCGCGAGCGACCCGAAAAGAAACGAGGCCCCGGCGGCGCTGGCCTGCAGGAGGATATCGAAGCCGTGGCGTGCCGCCTCGAAGACGGTCCGTCCGGGCCCCCATCCCAGCACAAGCAGGGCTATGCCGAGTTGCAGAGCCAATCCCGCCCCGACGGCCCGAAGGCTGACCCGCCGCCGGTTCTCGCTCATCGCCAGCGCCAGGCCCAGCATCACCGCCAGACCGCCCAGGCTCGTCAACCGTGCGAGCAGCTCGCCCATGCCGTTTGCCTCCCGTCCGCGGGCATAATTCTCTCAGGGCCGGCCGGCCAGGGAAAGGAAATCCCTCCCGGCTCAGGCGCAACCGTTGCCCAAGCGGACCGACCTCGGTAGAATCCAGTCACGCGGGGCGGTGCGGGGAGAAACCATGGCATGGCTGGTCGGCATCGACGAGGCGGGCTACGGTCCCCACCTCGGGCCTCTGGTCGTAGGGAGCGCGGCCTTGGCGTTCGAGGGCGATGCCGCGCCTGAGGCCGACCTGTGGGGAGCCCTGCGGCACCACGTCCGACGGAAGGTCAACGGTTCCACGCGCCGCGTCGTCATCTGCGACTCCAAGGACGCCTTCACCGCCACCACCGGCCGCGATGCCGCCTTGGCCGTCCTGGAACGCACCGTGCTGGCCTTCCTGGGGGCGACCGGGCCGCGACCGCGCACCATGGCCGAGCTGCTGGCGGTCGTGGGCGTCGCGCCGGACGTGGGGCCAGCCGCCTTGCCGGCCCCGTGGCAGGTGCCCGACGACCTTCGCCTTCCTTTGGCGGCGACGCCCGCTGACGTGATGTCGGGGACGGACCTTCTCGGGAAGGCCCTTGGCCGCATTCAGGCCAAGCCGGTGCGGCTCTTGGCAAATGCGGCCCCGGCGGCCCGGCTCAACCGCCTGATGGCCGCCGGTCGGAACAAGGCCGCCGCCCTCTTCGCCCTGACAGCCGAGACGTTGGCCTCGGTTCGCCGCGCCGCCGCAGGCGAGCCCGTCCACGTAACCATGGACCAGCACGGGGGGCGCCGTTACTACCACGACCTGCTCGCGGGCATCTTCCCGATGGAGCAGGTCGAGACGGTCGAGGAAACGCCGCAGGGCAGCCGCTACCTGGTCCTCCCGGCGGATCCGGATGCCGGGCCGCTGCACCTGCTCGTACGGCCGCGCTGCGAGACGTGCAGCCTCGTGACGGCCCTGGCATCGATGGCCGCCAAGTACCTCCGCGAACTGCACATGGCCCAACTGAACGCGTACTTCGCCACCCGGGTCCCGGACCTGAAACCGACGGCCGGCTATGGGCCGGATGCCCTGCGGTTTGTCCGCGATCTGGCGGCCGCCGGGGCGCTCGGCGGCCTGGACCCGTCTGAGATGGTCCGCGCCCGGTAGGGTCAGGAGAAAGGTCGGTCCGCCGATGAGCATCCAACAGTGGGATGACGGCATCCTGGTGGTCCGATTGACCGACGACCCGCAGATGGCGGACGTCATGGACGACCTGGACCGTCGGCTCCGCGACGGCGACTGCGACGTGGCGGTGGACCTGTCGGAGTTGGGCCTTCTGGCCTCGAGCGGCATCGCCCGGCTGCTGCGGCTGCGGAAAGGGCAGTTGGAGCACGGCCGCCGGTTGATCCTGGTCTCGCCGACCGACCGTGTCTGGGGCGTCTTCCTCGCAACGGGCCTGGATCAGATCTTCGAGTTCACCGAATCGATGGCTGGCGCCCTGGCGACCCTCCGCAGCAACCGACCCTGACGCGGCCGGCGGTCGTGCATGCCTGCCGGCAGCGCTGTCGAGAAGACCGAGGAAGAAGAAAGGAGCGGCCCGCATGGGCCGCTCCTTGTTTGTTGCAAGTCTGCGATGCGGGGTTCAGCGGCGGCGCCGCCGCGCCAAGAGAGCCAACGCACCGCCGAAGCCTACCAGCGCCAGCGTCGCCGGCTCGGGAACCGGTCCGGAGACCAAGCCAAACACCTGGAGGACCGGACTGCCCCCCGGTTCCTCGGCACTCCAGTCGAAGATCGCCGCCGGAACCGACGTGCTGTGCGGCGTCCCCTGAGGCACCGCAAACATGAAGCCGCCGAACGCGGTACCGCTGAGGATGCCCCACCCGTCGCCCATGTCCGTGTCCTGGTCGGTGTCCACCCCCCACATCCACATGGAGGGGTCGTTGATCCCGGTCCAGCCGTCGAACGCGCGGCTGGGCGCCCATTGGCCCAGGACCGGCACGCCCACATTCGCCACGACGAACCCCGTCACACCGCTCGGGAGGACAAGGTCCATGTTCGTGATGTGGTAGGTGTAGAGGTCGAACGCCTCAGTCGGAATGGCGTCGCCGTGGACGGCGCCGATCTGCGTCAGGGCCCCCAACAGGGCCCGCCCCTGGTCGTCGGCGTAGACCGTCTCCTCGATGCGGAGCAAGGCGTGCGCCGGCGGGTCCGTGGGGTTCATGACCACGGTCCCATCGCCCAACCAGTAGTAGTTGTCCTCGTAGATCACGCTGGCCGAAGCGACCTGGCCGACCACGGCCACCGTGCAGAACGCCGCCAGATACCCCCAATGGAAGCGCATTGTGACTCTCCTGCCGTTACGGCTGAATGCGGAGGGAATCCCGCCAAGCAGGAATAAACCGCTACCCCTCTGCACAGCCTCTGTTCCCCGGGCACGTCAGCGAAAGTATACCCCAAAACAAGAGCAAGTCAAATGAGTTGTGGGCAAAGCGCCTGCCCAGGACCCGATCCGGCTGCCGCTGGAAAAGAGAAGGAGCGGCCCAAAGCCGCTCCTTGCGGAAATCGCAGCTTGTCCGTTGCGCGTTACCGGCGGCGCCGGCCCGCCAGAATCGTCAGCGCCCCGCCAAGACCGACAAGGGCCAGCGTGGCCGGCTCGGGAATCGGTCCGGAGACAAGCCCCTCGAGGATGTTGGTCGGGACGCCGTTCGGCTCTTCGCCCGTCCAACTCGCGACCGCCGCCGGAATCGACGTGCTGTGGGGCGTGCCTTCCGGGACGGCGAACATGAAGCCGCCGAAAGTCATACCGCTCAGGATACCCCAACCGTCGCCGAGGTCGACGTCCTGGTCGGCATTCACGGACCAGCCCGCGCCGAGGACATCCACGGCACCACTCCAAGCGTCCCACGCCCGAGTAGGCGCCCACAGGCCCAGGATGGGCACGGCGCCCGGATTGGTTACCCCAAAGCCGGAGATGCCGTTCGGCCCACGGAAGTCCATGTTTGTGATGTGGTAGGTGTACAGGTCGAACGCCTCGGTCGGGATGGCGTCCCCGCTGATCGCGCCCATCTGCGAGAGCGCCGCGAGCAGGGCGCGACCCTGATCGTCGGCGTAGACCGTTTCCTCGACCTTGATGAGCGCCGCGACGGGCGGCGAGGTCGGGTTCATCATCACGGTCCCGTCGCTCAGCCAGTAGTAATTGTCTTCGTAGATCACACTGGCCGAAGCAACCTGGGTGGCCAACGCCACCGCGCCAAGCACGCATACCAGCCCCCATTTGAAGCGCATCGGCAGTCTCCCTGCAATGCGGCTGCGGACGTGGGGGCCGGTCGGCCTAGAAAAAGCGCATGACCCCTACGCACAGCCATAGTCCCCGGGTACGTCACACAGAGTGTACCACAAAAAGGCGGCAAGTCAAACGGCGGAACGAATTGCTGGTGGCTGTGGGGGGCCGGAGGCCCCCGGAATGAAGCTAAGTGCTTCAAAAGCAGTGACTTACGCGGCGCCTTCCGGTGTGTTAATCCTCCGCCAGTTCGGTTTTTTTCTGGACGTGCCCACAGGCCGATTCCGACCCCGCCCGGGGCGCGGCAGAAAGGGGGCCGCCCTCCCCCGCCACGGCCTTCGAGCGGGAGAGGGCGGCCACGCCAGCATTCGCATTGCCTCCGAAGGTGCGGCTAGACCTCCTTGGCGTCGATGAACGGCATCAGCCGCCTGAGCTCCTTGCCGACCGACTCAATCGAGTGACTGCGTTCCTTGGCCTCCATCTCCTTGAAGGCCTTCGCCCCGGCCTCGCACTCGGCGACCCATTCCTTGGCGAACGAGCCGTCCTGGATGGCCTTCAGGATCTCCTTCATCCGGGCCCGGACCCCCTCGTCGATCAGTTTGTCACCGCGTGTCAAACCGCCGTACTCGGCCGTGTTCGACACCGAGTACCACATGTAGGAGAGGCCGCCTTGGACAAGAAGCTTGACGATCAGATTGAGTTCGTGGAGGACCTCGAAGTACGCCAATTCCGGCTGATAGCCGGCCTCGACCAGCGTCTCGAAGCCACCCTTGATCAGGCTCGTCACCCCGCCGCACAGCACGACCTGCTCGCCGAAGAGGTCGGTTTCGGTCTCCTCGGCATAGGTGGTCTCGAGCACGCCTGCCCGGGCGGCACCAATGGCCTTGGCGTAGGCCATCGCGAAAGGCCGCGCCTCGCCCGAGGCGTCCTGATGCACCGCGAAGAGGGCCGGCACACCCGCCCCTTCCACGTACTGGCCGCGCACCGTGTGGCCGGGCCCCTTGGGGGCGACCATGACGACGTCGACGTTCTCCGGCGGCACGATCTGTTTGAAGTGGATGTTGAAGCCGTGGCTGAAGCCCAAGGACTTGCCGGCCTCCAGGTTCGGGCCGATCTCGGCCTCGTAGACCTTCCGCTGGATCTCGTCCGGGATGAGAATCTGGATGTGGTCGGCCTGCGCCACAAGCTCCGCGGCGCTCATGGGCTGGAAGCCGTGCTCGACGGCCAAGGCGTAGTTATCCGTCCCCTCGACCTCGGCAACGATGACGTTGACGCCCGAATCCCGCAGATTCAGAGCCTGGGCGTGTCCCTGGCTGCCGTAGCCGACGATGCCGATGGTCTTCGACAGGATCGGTTCCAGGTCGATGTCGTCGTCGTGGTACACTTTGGCCATGTCTGTCTCCCTTCCGTGTGCGTGCCGCCGGCCCCCCGGGCCGACGTGGTACGTGGCGTTGGCTCCCTGGTTCCTGCGTCGCGGGGGGCCTATTCCTCGCGTTCGATGGCGATGCGGCCCGTACGAACCACCTCGCGGATACCGTAAGGCTTCATCAGGTTAACGAAGGCCTCGATCTTCTCCTCGGGCCCCGAAATCTCCAGCGTCAGGTGCTTCGGGCCGATGTCGACCACCTTACCCCGGAACACATTGGTGACCTCGAAGATCTCGCTCCGCTTCTCCGGCCGCACCCCCACCTTGATCAGCATCAGGTCCCGCTCGATGATCGAATGGCCGGACGAATCGGTCACCTTGATCACGTCGATGATCTTGCCGAGTTGCTTGCGCACCTGCTCCAGGACCGCGTCGTCGCCGCGCACCACGACGGTCATGCGGCTGCGGCCGGCGTCCTCGGTCTCGCCGACGGCGAGCGAGTCGATATTGAAGCCGCGGGCGGCAAAGAGGCCCGAGATGTGGGCCAGCACGCCCGGCTTGTTCTCCACGATCGCACTGATGATATGTCGCATACGGGTCACCCCGCCTTTCCTGTCGAGTTCCGGATTCTAACGGTCCCTGAGGCGGCCAGCAAGCCGAAAGCCCCGGGCCGACAAGGCAGGTTCACCCTGTCTCGCGCGCCGCGCCCGCGGTAGAATACCCGAGAGTGAGACCACCGCCAAGGAGCGCCGCCATGAAGCCCATCTTCCGTCGCTCGCCGCACAACCCCATCCTCACGCCCCGCGACATGCCGATGCACTGCGAGGCGGTCCTCAACCCCGGCGCCGCCGAACACGGCGAGGAGACCGTGCTGCTGGTCCGCGCCGAAGATACGGCGGGCTACTCCAGTATCTACGTCGCCCGAAGCCGCAATGGCGTCACAGACTGGGAGGTCCAGCCCGAACCGCTGCTCGCCTACGGCGACCCCGGCTTGCGCTACGAGACCTGGGGTTGCGAAGACGCCCGCGTGGTGTGGCTCGACGCCTACGGCGCCTGGTTCATCACCTACACGGCCTATTCCCCGGCCGGGGCCGCCGTCGGGCTCGCCAAGACGACCGACTTCCAGACCGCCGAACGCGTGGGCCTCATCTTCTCGCCCAACAACAAGGACGCGGCCCTGTTCCCGGTCCAGTTCAACGACCGCTGGGCCGTCCTCCACCGACCGGACGCCGGGGGCGGCATCGAGCGGATTTGGATCGCCTATTCGCCGGACCTGATGCACTGGGGAGAGCCTCATTGCGTCCTCCCCGAGGGACCCGGCCCCGCCTGGGACGCCCGCAAGGTCGGCGCCGGCCCGCCGCCCATTCCCACCCGCAACGGCTGGCTGCTGCTGTACCACGGGGTGAAGGCGTACGCGGGCCAGCTCGCGTACCGCGTGGGCGTCGCGCTGCTGGACCGCGACCGGCCGCACAAGCTCATCGGGCGCTCTCCGCACAACATCTTCAAGGCCGTCGAGATCTACGAGCAGGCGGGCCTGATCCCGAACGTCGTGTTCCCGACCGGCCTGATCCTGCGGGGCGACGAACTGTGGATGTATTACGGGGCCGCCGACTACGCCATCTGCCTGGCCACCGCCAAGCTCCAGGACGTCCTGGACACCCTCTACACGGCCGAGAGCGCGATGCTGTTCGTCCCAGAGACCTGAGCCGCCGCCCCGCCCCGCATCGGTCTCAGGCCATGCCGCCGATCATCCGGTCGATGGCCTGGCCGGCAGGGACCATGGGGAACACGTTCTCTTCGGCATCGACGGCGAAGTCCAGGACCCAGACGTCGCGGTCCGCGAAGGCTTCGTCCAGGGCAGGCCGGACCTGGTCGTGGTTCGTGACCCGCACGCCGCGCGCCCCGTACGCCTCCGCCAACCGCACGAAGTCCGGGTTCCCGTGCAGCGGCGTGCCCGAGTAGCGCTTCTTGTAGAAGAGCTCCTGCCACTGGCGGACCATGCCCAGGTACCCGTTGTTGAGGATGCAGACCTTCACGGGCACCTTCTCGTGGACAGCGGTGGCCAGCTCCTGGATGTTCATCTGGATGGAGCCGTCGCCGGCCACGTCCACGACGATGGCGTCCGGCCGGCCCACCTGGGCCCCGAGGGCCGCCGGGAGGCCGTAGCCCATCGTCCCCAGACCGCCGCTCG
>CAYNLG010000058.1:0-7208 GCA_964397995.1 uncultured Anaerolineales bacterium | reverse complement strand
CGCTCGAGATGAAGTGCCGCGGGTGCCTGTGGGTGTAATACTGGGCCGCCCACATCTGGTTCTGGCCGACCTCGGTGCAGACGATGGCGTCGCCGCCGGAAGCCTCGCAAATCTGCTCGACCACGTATTGGGGCTTCAGGCCGCCCTCAGCGTATGCGAGGCGGTGTTTGGCCTTCCAGTCGGCAATCTGCTGGAGCCAGGCGGACCGGTCGCGCGGCTCACAGAGTTCCAGCAGGCCCTCCAGGATGTCGCCGGCATCGCCCACGACGGGGATGTCCACGCGGATGTTCTTCGAGATCGACGTCGGATCGACGTCCACGTGGACGATCTGCGCGTGCGGGGCAAACGTCTTGACGTCGCCGGTAATGCGGTCGTCGAACCGGGCTCCGACGGCAATCAGGAGGTCCGCCTCCTGGATGGCGAAATTGGCGTAGGCGGTCCCGTGCATCCCCAACATCTTGAGGCTGAGCGGGTCGTCCTCGGGGAACGCCCCCAGGCCCATGAGCGTCGTCGTCACGGGGATCGAGCACGTGCGGGCAAGCCTCCGGAGCGTCTCCGACGCCCCCGCCAAGACCACCCCGCCGCCCGTATAGAGCACCGGCCGCTCGGCCGCGTTGATCGCCTCGGCGGCCCGCTTGATCTGCCGCCGGTTGCCCTTGACGGTCGGCCGGTACCCCGGCAGATCGACCTTGTCGGGGAGCGGCTTGGCCGTCATGGCCACGCTGACATCGGACGGGATGTCGACCACCACCGGCCCGGGGCGGCCGGTCCGGGCGATGTAGAAGGCGGCCCGAAGCGTCGCGCCGAGTTCGCCCACGTCCTTGACAAGGTAATTGTGCTTGGTGATCGACCGGGTGATGCCCGTGACGTCGGCCTCCTGGAAGGCGTCGTTGCCGATCAGGTGGGTCTTGACCTGGCCGGTGATGGCCACCATCGGCACGGAGTCGAAGTTGGCGGTGGCCAGGGCCGTCGTCAGGTTCGTGGCCCCCGGACCGGAGGTGGCGATGCAGACGCCGACCTTGCCGGTGGCGCGGGCGTAGCCGTCGGCGGCATGGCCGGCCCCCTGCTCATGGCGGGCCAGGATGAACCGGAGGTCCTTGGCGTCGTGCAGGGCGTCGAAGATGGGGATGACGGCCCCCCCGGGGAGGCCGAAAATGACCTCCACGCCTTCGGCGCGCAGGACCTCCATCAGAATGTGCGCACCGGAACGTTCCACGGACGCGGACATGGTGCGGCTCCTTCCTCAGTGGACGTCAGCCGGCGGGGCTGACCGCCCGGGTCAAGCGAGACGGGACCGGGTCCCGCCTCCGTGGTCGCGATGCCGGCGAGGCATCGCACCCCGGCCACCCTCGCACGAGGGCGACCGTACGGCTTTGACGCCGCAGCCCCAAGCCGACGGCGTCTCAGGAGCCAGCGCCCCCGGCGAGGGGACGCTGAAGATGCGGTACTATACGCGCGCTTCGCCCCCCTGTCCAGCGCAAACCCCCGCAGAAGCGGCCGTCAGCCCCCGAAGTACCGGCGGACGACGTCCCGGTCCTCCGGCCGCACCGCCGGAGACGCCGGACCTGTCAGGCCGTCGCTGTGTTCAGCGCCTGGTGTGCCGCTGCCCGCTTCGTCCGGGGGTTCGGCCCCGCCCGACCCGACGGCCGCCAAAGGCCCGCCTGCCGTCGCCGGCCCCGGCTCGGCCGGAAGCCCGGCCGCGCGCCGGGCCGCCCTCACGGCTGCTGCCACCGGTACGGCCGCCTCGGGCGACGTTGCGGCCAAGTCGGCCAGTTGGCCGGATGCGTCGGTCAACGCCTCGCGGAGCCCTGCTCCGCCGCCGCGCATGGCCGCCGCGGCGGCACGCAATGCATCAGCCACGTCAGCCTTCCCCGCTTTCCGGGCCGCTTCGGCGGCAGCGTCCAGGTCGGCGGCAACCGCCTCGCGGTCGGCCGGCTTCAGGCCGCCCTGATCCGACCTTGACTGTGCCCGCTTCGCCAGGTTCGCGGCCGCTGAGGCGGCCCCGCTCCTGTCGCCGGCCCCGGCGGCCGACGCGACCGATCCGAGGGCCTCGTGCCTCAACCGGCCCAGCACGTCTCGTGCGGCCTTGCGAGCCCCCTCAGCTTCCTCGACGGCCCGGAGCACCTCAGCCGTCGCCCGTTCTACCGCCTCTCGACGCGGGGAGGGGGTCGCCAAGCGTGCCAGAGCCGCTTCCAGCCGGTCCCGGACCTCCGGGGCCAACGCCTCGACCCGGCCCGCTTCCCGGAGCGCCGCCCGGGCCCGGTCTGCGTCCTCGCGCGCCAACGGAGGCCCGCCGATGGGCGGCAGAAGCAGCGTCACCGCCGTTGCGACCGCAAGCCCCGCCACGTACGCCCCGCGTCGCCCGAGGGACCGGCTCAGCCGCACACGGCCGACCTCCAGCCCCGCCGCCTTCTCACGCGCCCTGTCCAGGAGCGCGGCGTCCAGCAGACCTTCCTCCGGGCGTCGGGCTTCGAGCACTTCCAGGGCCGTCGCGAGTTGGTCGTGGAGCCCCGCCTGCCGGTCCGCAAGGCGGGCCGCCTCGATGGGCTTCACCCCGAAGGCCCAACGGCCCAGAACCCCAGCCGCGAAGCCCGCTGCGGGCAAAAGGGCGGCCCGCAGGACATCTGCTTCCGTTACCCACGCCGCCAGGAAGAGCCGCGCGAGACCCGCCACCAGGAGCCCCGCGCCACCGAGGACCGCCCCCGCCAGCCCCGCCTCCAGGGCGCGCACAGCCAGCAGGCGGCGTCGGATGCGGCCAAGGGTGGCGACGAGCGGGTCCATAGGGCCTCCGCCTGATTATACGACGGAACCGGCGGCATCGCCCGGAAACGAGGCCGGTGCGGTCCGCAGGCGGCCCGCATTCTGTCTGGTCTGGCGAACCGGGCGTCGGCCCAAGGGTGATCGGGTCCGGCACCGGCCAGGAGCCCGAAACCGGGCCCGGTTCGGCGGCCAGAGCCTAATAGGCGCGGCGTTTCCGGCTGGAGGGGATGCCCAGTTCCTCGCGGTACTTGGCCACGGTGCGGCGGGCGACGTCGATGCCTTCGCCGGCCAACCGCTTCATGATCGCCTCGTCCGAGAGCGGTTTCCTCTTGTTCTCGGCGTCGACAATCGCCTTCAGACGCACCCGCACACGGTCCCACGAGACCTCTTCGCCGTCGGCCGTCTGCGTCCCCCCCATGAAGAAGTCCCGCAGAGGGTGGATGCCCCAGGGCGTGTCGGCATACTTTCCGGCGACCGCCCGCGAGATGGTGGCGACATGCAGCCCCACCTCGTCGGCGACCTCCTGCATCTTCAGGGGCTGGACGTGTTCCGGGCCGTCCTCGAAAAACGGCTTCTGGAACCGGACGATGGCCTCGGAGACCCGCTGGAGGGTGTCGCGGCGCTGTTCGATGGCATCCATGAGCCACCGGGCGGAACGGATGTTCTTCGCGACGAACTCGCGGGTCTGGGCGTCCAGGTCCCGCTGCTTGACCAGCCGCCGGTAGGCCCCACTGATCCGGAGTTCGGGCGTCCCCCCCTTGAGGACGGTCACCCGCCACTCGCCCATCTCGTCATCCCATTCGATGCGGACGTCCGGCGTGATGGTCGGGTTCAGACCGGGGCTGAAAGCCGCTCCGGGCCGGGGATTCAGCCGCGCGATCCGTTCGACCGCAACCTTGATCTCCTCGATAGGGGCCCCGAGGGCCTTGGCCATCTGCGGATAGCGGTTGGCCTCGATGTCGCGGAGGTGGTCGCGTATCAGGCGGACCTCCAAGGCGTCCTGCGGAAACTCCCCCGGCCCGCCGCCGTAGACCGGATCGGCCCGGAGCTGCAACAGCAGGCACTCCTGGAGGGACCGCGCGGCCACGCCAGCCGGGGCGCGGTCCTGGACGGCCGCGAGGGCCGCCTCCATCTCCTCGGCCGAGGCGGGCGGCTCCGCCTCCTCCGCCAGGTCCTCCAGGGGGACCCGCAGGTATCCGGAGGCGTCCAGGTTGCGGAGGACGAGCTCGCCGAGGGCACGGGTCCGCTCGTCGACCGATTCGACCCGCCAGACGCCGAGGAGCTGCTCCTGGAGCGTTTCGCCCGTATCGGGCGTGTTCTGCATGGCCTCGGCCTTGGGGTCCTCGCCGTCGAAAACGGGCCGCCCCCCGCCGTAGCCGCCTGTTTCCTCGAAGTACGTCTCCCAGCGGTCAACGAGGTTGGAGAGCCGCTCGAAGTCCTCGGCGTTGGTGCCGTCCTCGCGGACGACCAGTTCGCGCTCGTCTTCGGCCACGTTCAGCGACGCCCGGTCGGCCTCGCCGTTGCCGGGCGGTTCGGGGCCATCGGGGTCGTCCTGGCGGAGCTCGACGACGGGGTTGGCGACCAGTTCCTGGTCAATCCGCTCCTGGAGGGCCATCAGGGGCAGCTGGAGCACCTCCATGGCCTGGATCATCTTGGGCGCAAGGACCATGCGCTGTTCGAGCCGTTGCTGAAGCGACGTGTCGAACCGCATCGTCAGGTCCCCAGTTCTTCGCGCCCGCGGAGGGCTTCACTCAGCGTCCCCTGGTTGGCGTACTCCAACCCCGCCCCGGCGGGCAGGCCGCGCGCCAGGCGTGTCACCTTCAGGTCCGACCGGCGTCCTTTGAGCCGCTGGACCACATAGAGGGCCGTTCCGTCGCCTTCGGCCGTCGGGCTGAGGGCGAGGATCACCTCCTCGACCCCCGGGTCGGCCGCCCGGTCCACCAGACCCGCCAGGTCCAGGCTCTCGGGCCCGTGGCCGTCCATCGGGGCAAGCAGGCCCCCGAGCACGTGATACAGGCCATTGTACCCGCCGGCGGCCTCCAGGCGTACGATATCCCGGGCGGTCTCGACAACGCAGAGGCGCGACCGGTCCCGCCGCGGGTTCGAGCAGACCGGACACGGCGCGCCGTCCTCGGCCAGACCGCCGCACTCCGGGCACGGCGTCAGGCGGGCCTTCAGGTCGGTGATGGCGGCCGCCAAGGCCTTGGCTTCGCCCTTCTCGGCCCCGAGGAGGTGGAACGCGAGCCGTTCGGCCGTACGCCGTCCGATGCCGGGGAGGCGCCCCAGTTCGGCGATCAGGCGGCTGAGGGTCTCGGTATAGGCGTCCATGCGGCTCTCCCCCGGGCAGCTTGCGGCCCCGGACGTCAGGGCATGAGACCGTCCAGCATGCCGGGCGGCAGGGGCATCCCGCCGACCAGTTTCTGCATTTCCTCGCGCTGCAGGTCCCGTGCGGCCGCCATGCCCTGGCCGATGGCCGCCTTCACAAGGTCCTCCAGCAACTCGACTTCATCGGGATCGACGACGTCCGGGTCGATGGCGAGGTCCACGACCTCCATCTTGCCGTTGACGGTGGCGGTGACCATGCCGCCGCCCGCGGAGCCCTCGGCGGTCATGGTGCCGAGCCGTTCCTGGACCTCCTGCATCTTGCGGCGCAGGCCACCCAGGTCCCGCATCATGCCCATCAGGTCGCCCAGTCCGCCACCGGCCATGCCGGCACCTCCGGATTCGGGTTCGCGTGCAAACGGGGCCGCGGTCGGCACGGGTCAGCGTCCGACGACGCGGCCATCGAAGAGGCGTAAGGCCTTGTTAAGAAACGGGTTGCCATCGCCGACCTCGCCGCCTTCGGGGGCCGGTGGGGCGGCCGATTCCGTCTGAGGGGCCTCGGGTTCCCGGGCCGCCTCGGGCCGCGACGGCGCGGTTGGCTGCGCGGACCCGCCGCGCGTCTCATCGGCTACGGCCCGGGGGGGCGGCGCGTTTTTTTTTGACGCGGACGCCGTCGGAGCCGGTCCGCCGCCGGCGAGGGACCGCTCCAGGGCCTCCAGGCGGGCAAGGACCTCCGGAAGGGCTTCCAGCTCGGCCAGCGAGGCCATCCGCACGAGGGCCAACTCCGCCACGGGCCGCCCGTCCACCGACCCGCGGGCCCGGCCCTGGGCTTCCGTCAGATAGCCCAGCGAGGCCGTCAGGGCCGGTATCGTCAGCCGCTCGGCGGTCTCGGCGAGGGCGTCGCGCCCGGGGCCGAAGACGTCCAGGAGTTCGACCTCCGGGCCGCAGGTCTTGACGACCAGCAGGTCGCGGAGGGTGCGGATCAACTGGTCCAGAACGGCTCGCAGGTCGGCCCCGCCGGCCAGAAGGCCGCCGAAGGCAGCCAGGGCGGCCCCGGTGTCGCCTCGGGCGCAGCCGTCGACGACGTCGAGGACGGCCCGGGCGGAAACGGCGCCGACGGTCTCGCGGACGGCGTCCACGGAGACGGTGCCGTCGCCGACGGCGATGGCCTGGTCCAGGAGCGTCAGGGCGTCGCGAATGCTGCCGCGCCCTTCGCGAGCGACGGCCGTCAACGCCGCTTTTTCGGCCTCTACGCCCTCCTTTTCGCACAAATCGGCGAGCAGGTCGGCGATGGCCTCGGTCGGGACGGCGCGGAAATCGAAGCGCTGGCAGCGCGAGAGGATCGTCGCGGGCAGGCGCTCGGGTTCGGTGGTCGAGAAGATGAACTTGACGTGCTCGGGCGGCTCTTCCAGGGTCTTCAGGAGGGCGTTGAAGGCATTGCGCGACAGCATGTGGACTTCATCGATGTAGTAGATTTTATACCGCGCCCGAGCGGGCCGATAGTGGGCGTTGTCGCGGAGTTGGCGGACGTCGTCGACGCCCGTATTGGAGGCCCCGTCGATCTCCAGGACGTCGACGTCCTCGCCGGCGTGGATGCTCCGGCAGATCTCACATTGGCCGCAGGGGGCCGCGGTGGGGCCGTCAGAGCAGTTCAGGGCCGACGCGAGAATGCGGGCCATGGTGGTCTTGCCGACGCCGCGCGTGCCGCAGAAGAGGTAGGCGTGGGCCACGCGGCCGCGTTCGACGGCGTGGCGGAGGGTCAGGCTGACGGGCTCCTGGCCGACGACCTCGTCGAACGAACGGGGTCGATAGCGTCTGGCGAGGACGGTATAGGCCATGGTCCGGCGGCTCCGTGGACGTTATACGTCTGTATACAATAATTAGGCCGTGCACCCCCTTTCGACAGGCGGTAACCGCCGGTTTCGGCCTCCGTGGCTCCGGCCAGACAGCCCCACGGCGCATGAGCCTTCCGGCTTAGGGCTGCTGCCTTCCGGCCCTGACCCGGTTCACCGGCGGCCCATCGCATGGGATCCAGCCATCGACGCCCGGTGGGTCGCTCCGTACGACCACCGCAAGCCTCGAGGGGGAATTCCGCCCTGCTGTAGCGGGTTGCAGGTACAGGGCAC
>CAYNLG010000057.1:0-25524 GCA_964397995.1 uncultured Anaerolineales bacterium | reverse complement strand
GGTGGGCGGCGTGCTGGTGTTCCTGCCCAACATCTTCCTGCTCTTCCTGGCCATCGCCGTGCTGGAGGACTCCGGGTACATGGCCCGGGCCGCCTTCGTCATGGACCGCCTCATGCACAAGATCGGCCTGCACGGCAAGGCGTTCATTCCGATGCTCATCGGCTTCGGCTGCACCGTGCCGGCCATCCTGGCCACCCGCACGCTGGAGTCGCGGCGCGACCGCCTGACGACCATGCTGGTGCTGCCCCTGATGAGCTGCGGGGCCCGGCTGCCGATCTACATGCTCTTCATTCCCGCCTTCTTCCCCAAGGCGTGGCGGACCCCGGTCCTCTGGGGGCTGTACCTGGTCGGCATCGTGCTGGCCGTCGGCCTGGCCAAACTGCTGCGGGCCACGCTCTTCAAGGGCGAGGCCGCCCCCTTCGTCATGGAGCTGCCGCCCTACCGGATGCCGACGGTGCGCGGCATGCTGGTCCACATGTGGGAGCGCGGGTGGATGTTCCTTCGCAAGGCCCTGACGGTCATCGTGGCCATCTCGGTCCTGCTGTGGGTCCTGACGAGCTACCCCCAGCCGCCAGCGGACCGCCTCCGGGACCTCGGCCCGGAGGCGCGGGCGGGGGCCGCCCTGTCGTACTCGGCCGCCGGCCGCATCGGCCACGCCCTGGAGCCGGTCATGCGCCCGGTGGGGTTCGACTGGAAGACTTCGACGGCCCTGGTGGGCGCCTTTGCCGCCAAGGAGGTCTTCGTCGCCCAGCTCGGCATCGTCCACTCCCTGGGCGACGCCGACGAGGAGTCGGAACCGTTGCGGGAGACCCTGCAGCGCCAGTACACCCCGCTCCAGGCGCTGGCCATCATGCTCTTCTGCCTCATCAGCGTCCCCTGCATGGTGACGGTGGTGACCACGTGGAAAGAGAGCGGCTCGTGGAAGTGGGCGGCCCTCCAGGTAACAGGCCTGACCGCCCTGGCCTGGGTGGTTACGGCCCTCGTCTACCAAGTCGGCCTGCGACTGACCTGAGCGGACGGTGCCGTGCGAACGCGTGGCGAGGACATGGAGACCATGGACGACAGGACCCGACACGACCCCGAACCGCCGGCCCCCGAGGAGGGCACGCCCGCCGGATGCCGGCCGCGCGTCATCGAGTCGGCGACCCTCTTTGCCGGTCGCCGCGAGGTCGACATCCGGCACGGCGGCGAAACGTACCGCCTCCGCGTCACACGGAACGGGAAACTGATCCTCAACAAGTAGCCCCCGCCCCCCCGCGCCGAGCGGCACGGAGGCGGGACGCCCCTCGGGAGACTGGCGACGTGAACGTCTTCTGCCATCACGTGTACGAGTACCGCAAGGGCCTGCGGAACCTGGTTCTGCACACGCTGCCCGGCCGGCACCGGGCGGACCTGGAGGCCAAGCTCGCGGCCAAGGGCATCGACTACGTCATCCACGAACTCGGCAACGGGAATATCAACGTATTCTTCGGCGCCGACGCGTGCGTGGACGTCGTGCGGGCCATCGGCAAGACCGACCTGAGCGTCTACACGCCGGAGGAGGACTTCATCCTCGGCACCATGCTTGGGTACGGGCGGCTCCAGCAGTGCGACCGCTATATCCGGCGGCGCCAGGGCGAGGCGGGCCGAGCGGCCGCACCACGCGGGTCCCGAAGCGGAGACCCGGCCGGCGAGACGGTCTCGCCCGCCATGGCCGTGTGAGACCCACTTGAGGAGGCCCTGCACCCTCTGTGACCATGTAGGCCCGCCCCACCCCCTACCCAGCCAGCGCCACGCCAGCCAGGGAGTCAGCGGCACCCCGTGTGCCGCCGCTCCCTTCTTTGTTGCCGGGCCGGGCCGCAGGCTGGAAAGGAGGCCACGTATGACCCGGACCTGAACCGCACCCGAAGGGGGGACGCCGCACCGAAACGGAACACCGAACTTGAACACGATACACCCACACAAGGAGTCAACCCAATGCGTTGCACACTGCGTATCCTGATCCTCGCCGCCGTCTGCGTAGGCGGCCCGGCAAGCCTCGCCCACGCCGCCGGCCTCGTCTGGGCCGACGACGTGGTCGACTACACCCAGGACGTCGTCCAGAACTACGGTCTTTACGCCGAACCCGAACCCATGAGCGCCGCCACCACCTGGTGGGTCACCGGCGCCCCCGACGCCGACCGGAACGGCAACGGGTACGCCTGGGACATCGGCGTCGACACCGACACGGTGGGCGGCTGGCGGGGCTTCGGTCTCGGCGGCTTCACCGTCTACTTCGACACGGCCGTGAAGGACGTGGCCGGGGGGGACCTTACCGTCGTGACCTACGGCGGGCCGATGGGCGAGAGTTCCGTCTGGGCCAGCCCCACCGACGCCCCGGGCGACTTCGTCCAGGTCGGCACCCTCGGGGCCGGCACCTCCGGCACGCTGGACGAGGTCTGGTTCGACTTCGCCGGCCTGGTGGACGACGTCCAGTACGTCAGAATCCAGCGCGAGGTCGACGGCCCGAAGTCCGGCCGGTTCATCGACGCGGTCGGCGGCATGACGCCGGAGCCCGCCACCCTGGCCCTGGTCGGTGCGGGCCTGGCGAGCCTGGCCCTCCGCCGCCGCCGCTAACACCAAGGCGCATGCATGCCGCGGCCCCCGAGCTTCCTTTGCCGCGGCGCGCCGCTGAGGCGGTCCACACGGCGCGGCCTTCCCGGCGCCGCTCTACGCGGCGCCCGGCCGCGCCCGGGCCGCCGCCCAACGGGGCTCGAAAGGAGACGCCCAATGCCTTCCGTGACGCGGCACCGCGGGTTCACGCTCGCCGAGCTGCTCGTCGTCATCGCCATCATCGGGTGCCTGGTCCTACTGATCGCGTCGGCCCTGGCGGGCGCCCTCGGCACCGCCGACCAGGTGGCGTGCGCCACGAACCTGCGCGCCCTCGCCCTGGCCGTCCGGGCCTACACCACCAGCCACGAGGGGTGGCTCCCGACGGCCGAGCCGCCGAAGCTCGAGTTCCCCGACGCCCGCTACTGGTTCCTGAACCCGGACCTGCTCACAACGCTGGACGTGCCCCTGATGGACGGCCCGGACGGCGAGGTCCTGGGACCGCCCCGCGCCGACACCGTTCTCATCTGCCCCAGCCACGACACCCCGTGTGCCGCGCGGGACGGCGCTTCGCAACCGTACGGCCTCAGCTATGGGATGAACGGCACGCTGGGGCTGGCGGGGCGGCCGGACCACACCGTGCAGCGGCACGTCACAGAGTTCGCCGCGACCGACCAAACCATGCTGCTGGCCGACGCCTGGGGCCGCGCCCATGCCCCTGGGGTCGTCCTGTACCGCGGCTGTGTGGCCGACCACTGGGCCTTCCGCCACAACGGCCGCGCCAACGTCGTCTTTCTCGACGGCCACGTCGAGGCCCTGAAAGAAGAAGAGGTACCGATGGGCATGTGGAATCGGAACGCCCCCTTCTGGGGCACACCCCGCCACTGACCCCGAACCCACCACCGGCGCCCCGCGCCGGGAACCCGAAGGAGTTACCCCATGCGACATGCGCACCTGTCTCTGACCGTTGCCTGCACCCTCGCCTTGGCCACCCTGGCCGGCTGCGGCACCGCCGCCCATCCCCACGACGCCGGCCTCGACCCGGAACCCCTGCACGTCCGGCGCCCGAGCGGCGAGGTCGACACCGTCACCTTCGCCGAGGCCATGGCCTGGCACCACGCCCACGAGACGCCGCACCCGCGCGACGCGGCCACGGAAGGCGAGGCGCACGAGGCGGCCGACCATGACCACGACGAAGCCGTCTGTGCCGGCGTGGCCACAGGCTACCAGGCCGTCCGCTATGCCGCCGCGCGCCTCTTCCCCGGCGAGGTACCGGACGCCGCGGACCTGGAGATCGGCGCCACGGGGCCGATGCCCGGCCTCTGGGATATGCTGGACTTCTACACGGGACAAACGCTTAACCGCCCCGCCCGGGCGCCGGGCCGGCTCTCGCTGGCGAGCTTCACCCTCACCGCGCAACGCCCGTCGACCGGCCGGGCCATCACGTTCCGTCTCAGGGAAGGCCTCATACCGGGACGGTTCTTCGAGCTCAAGAACCAGGGGATGAACTGCGGGCACCCGGAGGTGGCCCGCCTGAAGAACCGGGCCGCTCGCGCCCTGCTCACGCACGACCCCGAGGCGTGCTTCGTGGAGCTGTCCGGCGGAGGCGACGCCGGCGCACCCTGACAAGGCACCGGGCCGGGCCTCAGCCGCCCAGCTTCGCCAGGATGGCCGCGACGACCTCGTCCGGCGTGCGGTCGCCGCACGCGACTGCCACGTCCGCCCAGCGCCGATAGCGCGGCATGCGCGCCCCATACAGCTGTGCCAGCGTCTGCCCGGACTCCATCACCACGCCGCGCCACGCCAGGTCCCCGATCCGCCGCGCGAGCGCCTCGAGCGGCAGGTCCAGCAGCACGATCGGCCCGGCCGCCGCCAGATGCCGCATCGCCGCCTCCGAATAGACCACGCTGCCGCCCGTCGCCACGACGTGGCCGCGCGGGTCGAGGGCCAGCACGGTGGCCGCCTCGGCCGCGAGGAACGCCTCCAGCCCCGCCTCGGCCAGCAGCGCCGCCAGCGTCCGGCCGGCCCGCACCTGGAGCCGCACGTCGGTGTCGACGAAGCCCAAGCCGGTCGCCTTGGCCAGGAGCACGCCGACGGTGCTCTTGCCCGCCGCGGGCATCCCGACCAGGCTTACGGCCTCGGGGCGAGCCATCGTTATGCCTCTCCGTCCGGGGCCAGGTCGAGGACGATCGTGACCGGCCCGGCGTTGACGAGCCGCACGGCCATCATGGCCCCGAAGACGCCCGTCTCGACCGGCACGCCCTCGCCGCCGAGCGCCGCCGCGAAGGCCTCGTAGAGCCGCTCGGCCTCGGCCGGGGGCGCGGCCCGGGCGAAGCTCGGCCGGTTGCCCCGGCGCGTGTCGGCCAGCAGCGTGAACTGGCTGACCACCAAGGCCGCGCCGCCCGCGTCGCGCACCGAGCGGTTCATCTTGCCGGCCGCGTCGGCGAAGATCCGCAGCCGCGCGACCTTCCCCGCGAGCGCGCCCGCGGTGGCGTCGTCGTCGCCCTCGGCCACGCCGAGAAGCACGAGCAGCCCCGCCCCGATGCGGCCGGCGGTGCGGCCCTCGACGGTGACCGACGCCTCCGTGACGCGCTGCACGACGGCCCGCATGGCGGCCCTCCTCCGCTCCGAATCCGCCCCTGTTCTACCCGATGGGCCCCCCGGGCGGGAGCGCTTTTTCGGGCGGATTCCGCGGCGCGCCCGCACGGCCCGCCCCACGGAGCGGCCCCCTTCACCCGACGTAACCCGTTGCGCATGAGAGGGTTAGGAGCCGGCGCCGGCTTCCCTGGCAATGCGAGTTGACGCGGCCGCCCACACCCCTACGTTATACCCGGACACATGCTGCGCGCGGCC
Source organism: uncultured Anaerolineales bacterium (assembly GCA_964397995.1). Lineage (GTDB taxonomy): Bacteria > Planctomycetota > Phycisphaerae > FEN-1346 > FEN-1346 > CAYNLG01. Next base: position 20,103 of record CAYNLG010000057.1, on the reverse strand, counting down.
CGGCGCCCCTCGCGGGGCCGGCCACGGCGCACTGAAACGGGAGGAACCCATGTATCGTGCTATCACACGCGCGGCCGCCCTGGCCCTCATGCTGGCCGGCGCGGGCGCGGCGCGGGCGGGCGTCATCGTCACCTCGCCGGACGACTTCGCCGTCCTCGCGGGCGGCAAGGTCGAGACCGGCAACGACGTCCGCCTCGGCGGCCACGTCGGCGCGGGCGGCCAAGTCTGGTTCGGCTCGGGCACCCAGGTCGACGGCCCCGTCTTCTCAACGCACAAGGTCGAGACCGGTAGCGACGTCGAGGTCGCCGGCCGCATCGTCGCCAGCCACGACGTGTACCTCGGCAGCCGCACGACCGCCGGCGCGATCGACAGCCTGAAGTCGGTCGGCCTCGGGACCGACGTGGCCGCCTACGGGTCCGTGACGGCCGACAAGCGCGTGGACGTGAACTCGCGCGCCACCGTGGCGGGGGACGTCAGCTACGGCACGCGGGCGTGGATCGCGAGCTCCGCGACCGTGAGCGGCATCGTGGCCAAGGCTCTCGATACCCCGGACACGTGGGCTCCTGTCACGCGGACCGCCCCGGAGCTCGCGAGCGACGTGGCCGGCCACACCTGGCACCCCGCCGGGTCGGCCGTCAACCTGGCCCCCGACGACTACGGCCAGCTCGACATCGGCGCCGGCGCGACCGTCTCGCTGGCCGCCGGGACGTACGACCTGAAGCGGCTGGACCTCGGGAGCGGCGGCACGGTCGTCGCCGACACGCGCACGGGCGACGTCGTCCTCAACATCGAGGGCAACCTGACCGCGGGCTCCGCCGTCGCCTTCACCACAACGGGCCCGGGGGCCCTCACGGTGAACGTGGGCGGCCACACGTACCTGGGGCCCGACGGCTCCGTCGCGGGCAACCTCTTCACCTGGGGTAACGTCGACCTGGACGCCCGCACCTTCATCAACGGATCGGTCTACGCCGCCGGCAACCTCTGGCTCGCGAGCGGCGCCGGCGTCGCCGGCGCGCCGAGCGAACCGATTCCCGAACCGGCCACGGTCGGCTTCGTCCTGCTCGGCGCGGCCGCGCTCATCACGTGGCGCAGCCGGCGGGTCGACCCGGTGCCGGCGCTCGAGGACTGAGCCGCGGCGCCCGTGGATTCGTGCCATCGGGATCGGGCCGTAAACGGCCCTTCGCGGCCCCCTACAGCCACCCCGTGAGGGCCGCCAGCCGCCGCGCATAGTCCACGAACGCCGGCCACGAGACGTCCGCCGGGACGCCGTGGTCGCACCCGGGGATGTACCCGCCGTCGCGGACCACCGGGGCCACGCGGTCGAGTTCGGCGGCGATGGCGTCGCCGCCGGCGGCCATCGCGCGCTTGTCCACGCCGCCCTGGTAGGCCATGAAGCGGCCGAAGGTCGCGCGGAGGGCGACGATGTCGTTGTGGGCGGCCACCTCGACGGGGTCGCACAGATTGAGACCCGACTCGATCCAGATCGGCACGAGTTCGCCGATGAAGCCGTCGGAGTCGACGTCCAGCACGGGCACGCCGGCCTCGCGCGCGAGCCGCGCCCACCGGTCGTAGCACGGCTTCAGAAACCGTCGCACCATCGCCGGCGAGATCATGCTGTGGCCCTTGTAGGCCATGTCCTCGGAGAACCGCACGACGTCCGGCACGACGTGCTCGAAGACGCGCCCGAGCAGGGCCTCGACGAAGTCGCCCCAGAACGCCGCCATCTCGTCAACGAAGTCGGGCCGCTCGATCGTCATCAGGCAGAGCCCCTCGAACCCGCACCACTCGCGCATCTGCCAGAACGGGCCGGAGAAGCCGACCGTCAGGACGCCGTCGCGGTCGCGGGCCGCGCGGCACCGGTCGGCGAAGTCCTCCGCAAACCGGCCGGGGGCGTCCAGGCCGTACCGGGCCCGCATGGCCGGCCAGTCGTCGGGCCCCTCGACCGGGCACCGGATCCACCGGCGTGTCACGAAGTCCTTCGCCTCGCGCAGGTACGTCAGGTCATAGCGGTCGTCGATCTCGCAGACGTTGCCCTTCCAGTCCCGCACCACGAGGTGCCCGTCGCGGCGCTCCAGCACGCGCTCCTCGAACTGGGGAATCAGCCGGAAGTCGACCCCCAGGCCGCGCGGCGGGCGCACCGGCGGCGCCGGCCGGAACCCCAGCGCGTCGAAGAGGTGGTCCTGCCACCGGCCCTCCGCCGGCAGACCCCGCGTCCGCCACGCCGCCAGCGTCGACTCGCGCGGATGCCCGGGCATGAAGGGCACCCGGTCCGGGGCGGCGAAGAGGACGGTTTCGAGGAATCGTTCGCGCGGCGTCATCGTCATGCCCACGCCTCCACCAAATCTTCGGCGGCGTCCGGCAGAACGCCCGCCAGGTGCGCAAGATCCAGGACCGTGACGCGCGGCCGCATTTCGCGGGCCCGGGCGAGCACGGCCGCCAAGTCGCATTTGGCGAGGCCGATATCCTCCGCCCGATGGGCCGCACCGGCCCGTGCGAGCGTTTCTTTGAGCGCCGCCGCGGGCCGGAGGCGCGGCCCGACTTCGGCGCGCAGGGCGTCCCAGTGGCGCGGCAAGGCCTCGCGCGCCTGCGCGAGGCGCGGCCGCTTCTGGGCGTACTGCGGGGCGACCGCGGGCGCGAGGTCGCCCCAGAAGGCGGCATCGATCGCCTCGGCCGGCGCGACCCACGCGGGCATCTCCAGGACCAGCACCCGCTGCCAGAGTGCCGCCGCCAGGACCGTCCCGACGCCGACCTGCCGCCCGTGCAGGTCGTGGGGCCGCCCGTCGCGCCGGGCGAGCATGTCGAGCGTATGCGAGACGAGATGCTCGCCGCCGGAGGCCGGGGCGCTGGTCTCGGCCATGGTCATGGCGACGCCCGTCAGGAGGAGGGCCCGGAAGAGGGCCTCCAGGGCGGCCGCGTCGCCCGCCGCCAGGGCCTCCGGCCGCCCGGCGTAGAGCGGCTCCAGGTCCTCCACCAGCGCGACCGACCGCGCGCAGTAGTCGTCGCCGAAGAGGCGGTGGTTGAGGTACCAGTCGAGGGAGCTGGTGGCCTTGGCGAGGACGTCGCCGAGCCCCGCGGCGGTCATCTCGGCCGGCGCCGCCGCCAGCACCGCCGGGTCCGACGCCACCGCCGCCGGCGGCCGCGCCCGCACCAGCGTCTTGACCGCCCCGACGGTCGGGGCGACGTTGGCCGAGGCGTACCCGTTCATGCTGGCCGCGGTGCCGAACGCGACGAACGGCACGTCCCGCCCGTGGGCCAGCCACTTCGTCAGGTCCGTGACGACGCCGCTGCCAACCGAGACGAGGAGGTCGCACGGGGCGAGCCGCCCGGCCAGTGTGTCCCGCGTGGGTTCGTCGCAGACCGGGGGCTCGCCGCCCGGGGCGGGCACCTCCAGGACGCGGACGTCCCACCCCGCGGCCGCGAGCGCCGCCGCCACGGCCTCGCCGGCGGCCTCGCGCGTCCACGGGTCCATGACGGCCGCGACGCGCCGCCCCTGGCCTGCCAGCGCCCGCGCACAAAGGTCCGGCGTCGCCGCGGCCGCACCCGGCGCGAAGAGGACCTCGCGCGGCTCAATCGCATGCGTCTTGCCGCACGCGCAGGCGAAGGTCGCGCCGAAAAGGTCGGATCCGTCAGCCGCCACCTGCCGCCTCCTCCCAGAGCCCGACCACCCGGGCCGCCAAGGCCTCGGGCGTGGCGTCCGGGGCCGCGTCGATCCATACGAGCCCCGGGAACCGCCGCAACCACTTCAGCTGTGCCCGCGCCAGTTGCCGCGTGTGGGTGACGATCGCCTCGACCGTCTCGTCCCACGTCCTGTGCCCGTCCAAGTGGTCGAGCACCTCGGCATAGCCGAGAGCCTGGCGCGGCCCGCGGGCGAGGCCTTCCGGCCGGGCCGCCAGGCGCTTCACCTCGTCCAGCAGGCCGCCCTCGACCATCCGCCGGGCCCGCGCGGCGATGCGCCGGTCCAGGTCCGCCCGGTCCCGCCGCAGACCCGCGATGACGGGGGCGTAGAGACCGCGGTCGCGGCCCCATTGCCGCTGGTGCTCGGAGATGGGCGTGCCGGTCAGCTCGTGGACCTCCAGGGCCCGGACGATGCGCCGCAGGTCGTTCGGATGGATGCGCCGCGCGGCGGCCGGGTCGACCTCCGCCAGGCGCGCGTGCAGGGTCTCGGTGCCGCGCTGCGCGGCCTCGGCCCGCAGCCGCCGTCGCAGGCCCTCGTCGGCGGCCGGTCCCTCGAAGAGGCCCTCCAGCAGGGCCTTGAGGTAGAGCGGCGTCCCGCCCGAGACGACCGGCACCCGGCCGCGCGCCGCCACGTCCGCGCTAGCCGCGTCCGCCAGCGCCACCCACCGGGCCGTCGAGAAGGTCTCGCCCGGGTCGGCCACGTCGAGCAGGTGGTGCGGCACGGCCTGCCGCTGGGCGGGCGAGGCCTTGGCCGTCCCAACGTCCATCCCGCGGTAGACCTTCATCGAGTCGGCCGAGACGATCTCGCCGCCCAGCCGCCGCGCCGCCTCGATGGCAACGCGTTCCTTGCCGCTCGCGGTCGGGCCGGTGAGGACCAGGATGGGCGTCCGGTCGGCCATGGCGGGCACAGTGGCGGGGGCGGCGGAGCAAGTCAAGCAAGTTCGCTTGCACGCGGCCCCGCGGGTCGCTAGGGTAGTGGCGAGCGAGGGCACCGCGTGCCCGTCCCTGGGGAGGGAGTCGCCATGCAGCGGATCATCCTGTGGACCGTGGCCGCCCTGATGGCCGGGCTTGCGCTGGTGGCGGGGTAGAGAACCACCGCACAGACGCGATTGCCGCCTGCGCCGCTTAGCCCCGTGCGCGGGACCGGCGCATGTGCCGTGCGGCCAGGCCATGTCCCCCCCACCAGGTCGCCCACCACTGTCCTGCCACCGGAACCGGCGCCCGCGGCGCGGGCTTGAATGGGGTAGCCCGCGACGCGAGGAGACCCCGCGCATGAACCGCAGGATGCGATGTCTTCCGGCCCACGTGGCAAGCGCCGTTCTGGCGACCCTTCTGGCAACCAGCGCCGCCGCGTCGGGACACGGTGCGGCCGATGCCGGCCGCGACCTCACGGCCCTTCAGGCCGACCTGGTCCGGCACATCGAGGCGGCCCTGCCCGGCGACACCCCCGGGGCGCGGCCCCGGGAGGTCGTCCTGACCCTGGAGGGCGCCCTGGTCCACCACGCCAACGCCGCCCAGATCGACCCCTCCGGCGTCCGCCGCGAACACGCCATCCTCTCGCTCTTCCGGCTCGGGGACGGATGGACGCGGCCGTCGCTCCGCACGGTGAATGGCCGCTTCGAGACGAAGCTCTCGGTTCACGGCATCGACGCGTCGGCCCTGGCGTGGGACGGCGAGCGGCTCACGGGCACCGTCGTCGCCGAGATCGGCCGCATCAACCTTCACCGCGACTACGGCGAGGGCGAGAACATGCACTCGATGCTCAAGGCCCAGCGCCGGGCGGTGATGAACTGGCACATGGGCGGGCGGCACCGGGTCTTTCCGCGCCCGCACACGTTCACGCTGGACGCCCGGCTCGTCCCGCAGCGCCTCGTCCTGGAGCTCACGTTCTCGGCCTTCGCGGGCGACGACCGCCCGGGCCGCATGCCCGCCCCCGACGAGACGACGAAGATGCGCCCCGGCGAGGCCGATGCCCAACTCTTCCCGCATCCGCGGAACCCTCTGACCGTTACCCTGGTCCGCGAAGGGGACGAATGGGTCGGCGGCGAGGGCCACACGCCCTCGTGGAACCGGGCCATCCACACGGTCGACGCCGACGGCCTCGCCTGGGAGGACGGCCGCCTGGTCGGGACGCTGGTCGTCACGCTGCTGCCGGACCCGTGGGTGCCCGGCCGGGGCCCGGACGGGACGCGCGTCCGCCGCGTCACCTGCAAGGTCGCCGCCACCATCCGCGACGGGGCGGTGCGCGGGCGCTACGAGGCGAGCGGCGACCAGGGGGCGTACGAGGGCACCATCGCGGGCAAGGCGTGGCAGAGCCTCCTGGGCACCTATACCGTCGACGGGGCCGACGGGCGCTTGACGGGGCCCATCGACGGCCGCGTCCGCCCCGCCCCGGGCCAGATCAAGGCGATCGGCAGTCTGGACGTGCCGCCTTTTGAGTCGCCCGTGTGGCCGGACGCGACGGACGACCTGTGGGCCGCCGTCGATGCCTATCGCCGCGCCCACGCCGCCCTCCTGACGCTGGCGCATCTGCCGGTGTCGGGCGAGGCGTCGTTCGGTCGGGCCTTGGAGATGCCGGCCCCGCTGTGCGCGGGCGCCACCGCGCGGACGGCCTACATTGAGGCCCTGGCCCGGTATGTCCGGACCGCGGCCGCGGAGGGCCCGGCCCCGCTCGTGGGGCACGTGGCCCCGGACGACGGCGATTTCGGCCCGTACCTGCCGCCCGAGCCGCTGGCGGGCGACGCCCTGCCCGAGACCGTCGGCCAGGCCGGGCCGCAGCAGTGGCGCGTCGTCAGCACGTGGCGGGCCGTCGGACCCATCGAGCGCCAGGGCCGCTCGCGGTCGTGGCATCCCGCGCACCTGCCGTCGGTCGTGCCGATCGAAGGCGTCACGTACGCCGTGCCGCGCCCCAAACTCGCCGAGACCCTGACCATTCGCCGCGCCTGGCACGAGGTTCGGACGCGAGACGAGGTCCTCCGGCCGCACCCCGAGTCGTGGCGTGACACCTTCACCCAAGCCTCGGGTTACACCGGATACGGGTCGTACCCGGTGAACTCGATGTTCTACGACCGGCAGAACGCGAGCCGGTCGCACACCTGGTACGCCGCCACGACGCTGCGGTCGTCGGACGCGCGGCCCCTGTGGTTGGCGGTGCGGGCGGCCGACTGGGGCCGCCTCTGGGTCAACGGTCGCCTCGTCTGGGATAGCGGACCGGACCACGAGCCCGCGTCGGTCAGTATCTTCGAGGTGCCCCTTGTCAAAGGGGCGAACGAACTGCTGATCGAGAGCGGCAAGCGGTCCATCACGTTCCACCACCCAAGCGGCTTCGACCGGTCGGGCGTCACCGTCTGGGTGGCGACGCGCGGCCGGCCGCGCGAAGGCGAGGCCCTGGCCAAGGCCCGCGAAGCCGAGCGGGCCGCCCATGCCCGCTCGCCGTCGGCGGCCCACGGATACTACGCGGCCGACGGGCGGCACTTCCCGGACGCCGAGCCGCCCATGCACTGGGACGTGGTCGAGGGCGAGAACGTCGTCTGGCGGGCCCCCGTCGGGGGGTCGGACGGCCCGCCCGTCGTAGCCGGCGGCCGCGTCTTCGTTACTGTCGAGCCGCATACGCTCGTCTGCCTGGACAGCGAGACGGGCGCGGAGCGGTGGCGCCGCGGCGCGAACCTCTTCGACGACGAGGCCAAGGCCGCGCGCTTCGAGGACCTGCCGGGAGTGCTCGGCCGGTTGGCGGCCCTGGAACGGGAGTGGAACAAGGCGCGGCGCGACCTTCGCGACGCCCAGAAGGCGCGGGCGCCCGACGCCGCCGAGGTGGCCCGCCTGGAGGCGAGCCTCGAGGAGATCGGCGGCCGGCGCCGGACGCTGGAGGCGGCCTGGCAACCGCTGATGGACCGGCTGGAGGCAACCGGCGTCGCGGTCAGCAGCCGCAGCGGCCTCGGCCGGCGCGCCACAGCCGCCCCGGTCCGCGTCGGCGACCGCGTCTGGGTCGTCTACGGCACGGGCGTCGCCGCCTGCTATACGCTCGACGGCGAGGTCGTCTGGGAACGCGTGACCGGCCTCCCGTGGGACGGGGGCATCGACCACTCGCCGGTCGTCTGCGGCGACCGGCTCGTCGTGGTCGGCACCGTCGCCCCGCGGGAGGGCGAGAACCGCCGGCCGTACGTCCTGGCGGCCTTCGACGCCGCCTCCGGCGACCCCGCCTGGCAAAGCGACCCCCTGGCCCCCGTCGGCTCGACCGGCGACCCCGGGCTCGCGCCGGTCCGCCTCGCGGGCGACCCCCCCGACCGGTACGTCTTCGTGACGCCCGACGGCACGGTCGTCGACGGGGCCGACGGGCGGATCCTGTACCGGCGGCAGTTCGACCTGCCGGGGCCGATCACGCCGCTCGTCCACGAGAACGTGGCGTACCTGTTCGCGCGGAACCTGGGGCAGGCCGCCCTGCGGTTCTGGGTGGACGCCGGCGGCCGCGTCGCCTGCCGCAAGCTCTGGCAGACGCGACGGGGCGGAACGTCCTCGAACCAGCAGACCCGGGCGGGGATCGTCCTCGACGGCCTCATCTACGTGCCGCGCAGCTGCGACGAGAACGGCGGCCACGCGCCCATCAACTGGGACCAACTCGACGTCTACGAACCGGAGCTGGGCCAGCACCTGGCCCGCCCGAACCCGGTCATCCGAACGGCCTTCACCCCGCTGCCGCTGGTGCGGGCGGGCGACGTCCTCGTCCAGTCCGACCACGGCCGCGCCGCCCACCGCTCGCCGCCCAAGGCCGCCGTCACGTTCCTGCGGCCGGGCGACACGCCCTGCCTCCTCCTGCCCCACGTCTTCGAGGAAGGCACGCTGCGGGCGGCGCCCGCCTTCGACGGGCCGCGCATGATCCTGCGGATCGACGGGTCGGTGGTGGCGGTGGGGCGCGGCACACCCGAGGCGCGCGACGCGGACCTGCGGGCGCTGGCGAAGTACGTGCTGGCCGAGATCGGCCGCCGCCCCCACTACGGCCTGCTTCCGCTCGCCCCGCCGGAAGGGTTCGAGCCCTCGCTGGGCATGCCGGTGGAGCGGCTGCGCCCGTTCATCCCGCCGACGCGGTGGCTGGTGGCGGGGCCGCTGCCGATCCCGCCCGAAGGCGTCGCCCTGTGGGACGCCAACCGTGCCGACTTCGTGCCCCGCCCCGGCGAGGTGCTGGCCGTCGGCGGCGAGCGCAGCCCGTGGCGGCGCCTCCCGGCCGACTGGCGGTTCATGCGGGGCATGACGAAAGTCTTCCGCAGCAGCGGAACCTTCTACACGCCCACCTACGCCATCGACGTCGACAAGGCCCTTGCCGGCCGGGACGGCCGCATGCTCGCCTACGCCACGGTCCTGGACGTGCCGGAACAGGCGGCCATGCGGTTCATGATGCTCGGGGCGCGGGCCTGGATCGACGGCCGCGAGGTCCCGTCCGAGACGCCCCTGCTGTTCGAGCCCGGGCGGCATCCGATGCTCGTCCGCATCGACGCGCCGCGCATCCCGCCCGTCGGGCGCCTGACGATCACGCCCCGCTTCACGCCGCTCCAGCTCCCGTCGGCCGCCGAGAAGGAGTGGCTCGACCGCATCCGCCAACGCAAGGACGTGCTGCAGCGGATCGTGAAGGCCCTGCCGGAGTCGTACCTGGCGCGCCGAGCGAGGGAGCGGCTGGAGGCCCTGGCGGCGGACGAAACGGCCGGCCCAGCGGCGCGGTGAGGGGGCTCAGTGGGTCGCCGCGGGGGCGGTGTCCTCGACCTCGTCCGCCGCCACAAGCGTGCCGCCGAACCGGCCGCGCGTCACGGGCTCCTTCTTGCCGCGCTTCGCCTCGAACGCCCCGCCGCACCGCTCGCCCACGCACACGCCCTCGGCCTCGAGGCGCACCTCGCCGGCCTTGGCGGCCTTCTCGTCCGCCAGGTTCGGCCGCACACGAATCCGCGCCGCAAAGCGGTCCTCGTAAACCGTGACGCCGCCCCTCACCGTCGCGTCCAGCGGTTCGCCGTCCCGGCTCACGGTGGCGCCGCGGATGCCCCCGTCGTGGAGCGTCAGCGCGACGGCCCAGTGCTCCGTGCCCGCGTCGGGGCCACCCGCGGTGCCGACCAGGTCCAGCCGAACGCGCCCCGGCTGCGGCGCTCGTGCCGGCGGCCCGAGCGTGCCCTCGACCGCCCCCGTCGCGCGTGTCCCCTCGACCGGCCCGGCCCATGTACCCGACGCCATCGTGCCGCACGCCCTGACGTCGAGCGTCATCTCGGCCGCCAGACCCGGCGCATCGGCGTCGCCCGCCTCCTCGTCCGACGCATCCGCGCCCGGCGCCATCCGCACCGTCCCGCCCAGCGCGTCCCCGTCCACCGTCACGTCCGCCAGGTCGAGCGCCAGCGTCTCGGCCGCCGCGTCCGCCTCCTCCGCGAAACCGTGCACCACGTGCCCGCCGCGGGTCATCACGTGCAGCACCAGGTCGCGTCCCGCCCCCCGGGCGCCGCGCAGCACCATCGTCAGGTTCGCGTCGCCGGGCGTCGGCGGCCCTGGCGCCGCGTCCGGGCCCTCGCGCCCCGCCTCCACCGCATACAGGTGCCGCGCCGAAGCCACATACAGCACGTCCCCCGCGGCACAGGGCGTCGCGTAGAGCGGCGCATCCAGCTTCACCGTCGCCAGCACCCGCTTCTCGCGCCCGGCCGCGAAGACCAAGAGCCCACGCGTCGTCGGCACGTACACCTTGCCGTCCGCGACCAGGGCCGAGCCCCAGATCTCCCCGCGGATCGCGTGCGTCCACACGGGCTTGCCGTCGGCCGCGTCCACACAATGGAACGTGCGCCGAACCTCCCCGACGTAAACGAGCCCGTCAGCCACCGCCGCCGTCGCCAGGCACGGCCCGATCGCGCCGTACGCCCACAGCCGCCGCCCCGTCGCGGCGTCGAGGCACACGAGGCACCCCTTGCCCACGGGGTGAGCCGGGTCGCGGCCGACGCTCACGTACACGCGCCCCTCGTGGCAGACGGGCGTCGCGACGATCTCGCTCGGCCCGGGCTGACGGGTCGGCCGCGCCGCCAGCTCGAAGTCCGCCCGCCGGTAGTCCGGATGGTTGCAGTCCGTCGCCCACAGGCACCGCAGCGTCTGCACCGCGTCCGGGTCGGCCTCCCCCACCGGCTCGAACGCGTAGCACCGGCCGTCGCCCGCCCCGAAAACGATCCGTTCCGTACCCTCCGCTACCGACAGGGACGGCGATGACCACTGGCTCTTCCACATCCGCGTGCCGATGCCCTCGGCGTCCCACGCCACCAGCCGCCCCGTCCCCTTCGCCAGGACAATCAGGCTCGGCGCCTCCGGGCTGGGCACCTGGTCCTCGCGCTCGTTCCGCCCGTTGCCCGTCGAGACGTACAGCAGCTCGCCGTGGACCAGCACCGACGAACTGGACGCGTCGTGCGGATGGGCCCCCGTCTCGCGGACCATGTCATAGGACCAGAGCACGTCGCCGCAGTCGGGCGGCAGCGCGGCCGGCGGGGCCGTCTCGCCGCGGTCATCGGTCGGGGCCAGCAACGCCGCCTCGTCCCTGAACGGCCCGTCGTTGCCGTCGGCCATCCCGCCCAGGTCGAGGCACAGAACCTCCCCCCGGTTGCTGACCATGTACGCCCGGTCGCCCTCGATCGTGGCCGTCGCGCACATCCCGTAACCGGTGTCGGCGTGGTGGGCAACGCGGCTCGAAAGCTTCGGCAGCGGCAAATGCCAGAGCCCCCGCCCCGTGGCCGCCTCCAGGCACACCAGGTCGCCCCCCGACTTGCCCACCCCCTGCGGCGCGGGGCCCCACGTGTGGGCCAGGCCGCCCGTCGTCGTGCCGATCAGCACCCGCCCCCACGCGACGACCGGGCTCCCGTAAGTGCGCGGCCCCAGGCGGGTGATCCAGCGGACGTGGCGGCTGGCCGAGAGGTCCGGATCGGCCCGCTTCGACCCACGGATACCCGGGTCGAACGACTCAGGCAACGTCACGCCCGGCGCCACCATGTTCCGGTCGGCCCCGCCCCCCCACCTCGGCCACGCACCATCCCCCGCCTCGCCGGCCGCACGCCCCGCCCCCGCGGCCACACCCATCACCACGGCCAGCGCCCCCATCGTCAACGTGCCTCGTGCCATACGAAACCCCTCTCCCAACGTCCGATTCCGTGGGGTTGAACCAGACCCCCGCGCCCGGGTTTCCCCGCGATTGGCACGTGCCGTGGGCGCAAAAAAAGACGCGCCGTTGAGACGCGTCAGGTCGCCCCGTGGGGCGGAGCCCGCGGATCGAATGATCCTTACTGTAACTTGACGGTCATCCGCCGCTCTGGTACACTTGCCCACCCTTATACGCGGCCCTGCTGCCCATGTCAAGGAGAAATTTCATGCCGGACGCCCGTCCTTATCTCCTCGGCCTCGACATCGGGTCCGATTCCATCGGCTGGGCCGCCATCGCCCTTGACGCGAACACCCCCGCCGGCCTCATCCGAACGGGCGTGCGCATCTTCCAGGCCGGCGTCGAGGGCGATTTCGAGTCCGGCCGCGCCGAATCGCGCGCCGCCCCGCGCCGCGAAGCCCGCCTTCGCCGCCGCCTCGGCGACCGCCGCCGCCGTCGCCAGATAAAGCTCTTCCGCCTTCTTCAGCGCCACGGCCTCCTGCCCGAAGGCGGCCGGCGCGAGGTCCTGGAGGCCCTGGACAGAGAACTCGTTGCCAAGTACGTGCACGCGCCCTTCGAGCCGTGCACGCCCGAGCGGCGCCAGCGTGCTCACGTCCTGCCCTACTTCCTCCGCGCCCGCGCCCTGGACCAGAAACTCGAACCCCACGAGCTCGGACGCGCCCTCTATCACCTCGCCCAGCGCCGCGGCTTCAAGTCCAACCGCAAACGCGCCGAGCGCAAGGGCGAAAACCTCGGGAAGGTCAAGGAAGAGATCGAAGGCCTTCGCAAGGCCATGGCCGAGGCCGGCGCCCGCACCTTGGGCGAACACCTCGCCTCCCTCGACCCCGAACAAACCCGCATCCGCCAGCGCTGGACCGCCCGCGACATGTACGAGGAAGAGTTCGAGGCCGTCTGGTCGGCACAGGCCGCCCACCACCCCGACGTCCTGACCGACGACCTCAAGCGGCGCGCCCACAAGGCTATCTTCTTCCAGCGCCCCTTGAAGAGCGCCAAGGGCCTCGTCGGCCCGTGCGAGTTCGAGCGCGGCAAGCGCCGCGCCTCGTGGTCCCTGCCCCTGGCCCAGCGTTTCCGCCTGCTTCAACAGGTGGGCAATACCCGCGTCATCGAGCCCGACGGCCGCTCCCGTTTCCTGACCCCCGACGAGCGCGACACCCTGATTGCCGCCCTCAACGACGCCGAGAGCCTCACCTTCACCAAGGCCAAGAAGCTGATGGGCCTCTCGAACCGCGCCAAGTTCGGCTTTGAGGAAGGCGGCGAAAAACGCTTCAACGGCAATGCCACGCGCGCCCGCCTTCTGGCCGTCTTCGGCGAGCGGTGGGACGCCTTCTCCTCCGACGAGCGGGAACAGATCCTCCAGGACCTGCGCAGCATCCAGAAGCGCGACGTCCTTGTCCGGCGCGGCCGTGACGTCTGGGGCCTCGACCCCGCCGACGCCGACGCCTTCGCCGATACGAATCTGCCCGACGACTACTGCGGCCTCTCGCGCCGCGCCCTCGAGAAGATCGTTCCCTTGCTCCAAGACGGCGTGCCCTACGCCACCGCCGTCAAGGAGGTGTACGGCGAGTTCCACGCCCACCCGGAGCCCCTCGACCAGCTTCCCCCCGTGGACCGCTTCATGGGCCACCTGCGCAACCCCGCCGTTCACCGCGCCCTGACCGAACTGCGGAAGGTCATCAACGCCCTCGTCCGCGCCTACGGCAAGCCAGAGCGAATCCACATCGAACTCGCCCGCGACATGCGTCAGTCCAAGAAACACCGCCAGCAGACCGCCCAGCGCAACCGCGCCAACCAGAAACGCCGCGAAGACGCCGCCAAACGCATCGTGGCCGAGTTCGGCGACGACCCGAAGGGCGGCGACATCCTCAAGGTCCTCCTCGCCGACGAGTGCAACTGGGAATGCCCCTATACTGGAAACACCATCAGCATGGATACGTTGCTCGGCAACAACCCTCAGTTCGACATCGAGCACATCATCCCCTTCAGCCGCAGCCTTGACAACCGCTACCCCAACCTCACCCTCTGCCATCACGAGTTCAACCGCCACGTCAAGCGCAACCTGACCCCGCGCGAGGCCATGGCCCACGACGAGCCCGCCTGGGACCTGGTCCTCGCCCGCGTCAAACGCTTCAAGGGCGACATGGCCAAGGCCAAGCTCGCCCGCTTCCTCATGACCGCCGACGAGGTCAACGAGATGCTGGCCGATTTCTCCGCACGCCAACTGACCGACACCCGCTTCACCACACGCCAGGCCATGCAGTACCTGGCCATGCTCTATGGCGGGCTCTTCGACGCGGCCGGTCGCCGCCGCGTCCAGGCCACCTCCGGCGGCGCCACCAAGTTCCTCCGCGACGAGTGGTACCTGAACGAGATCCTCGGCGACGGCGGCACCAAAACCCGCAACGACCACCGGCACCACGCCGTGGACGCCGTGGCCGTCGCCCTCACGAGCGCCGGCACGATCAAGGCCCTGGCCGACGCCGCCGAGCGCGCCCCCGAGGAAGGCAAGCGCCGCTTCGCCGCCGTCCCCTACCCGTGGGACCGGTTCCCGGACACCGTTCGCGAGTCCATCGACGCCATCATCGTGTCCCACCGCCCGAACCGCCGCCTGAGCGGAGGCTTCCACGAAGAAACCTTCTACAGCCCGCCCCGCAAGGCCAAGGGCGGCAAGACCGTCGTTCACGTCCACAAGCCGCTCGAATCCCTCTCGGCCAACCAGGTCGAGGCCATCGTGGACCCCACCATACGCCGCATGGTTCAGGACAAGCTGGACGAGAAAGGCGGCACCCCCGCCCAGGTCTTCAAGAACGGCGCCAACCTGCCCGTCATCATCGGACGCAACCACCGCCGCATTCCCATCAAGGCCGTCCGCATCGCCGTTCAGCAGAAAACCGAGAAGCTCGGCAACGGCGACGCCGCCCGCCACGTCAAGCCCGGCGCGAACCACCACGTCGAAATCCTCGAGGTCACCGGAAAGAACGGCAAGGTCAAATGGACCGGCCGCATGGTCTCCAGTCTGCAGGCCCAGCGACGGCACGCACGCAAGGAACCGGTCATCTCAAAGAAAGCGGCGAAGAATGCGAAGTATTTCTCTTCACTTCATGCAGGGGACACCATCCAGATTGAGGACACCTCTAAGGCGCCGGGAGGCGCCTATCTGGTCCGGGCTATCAGCCAGCAAGCGTCGGGCGGCATCCGCTTTGAGTGCATTGAGCTAAAGGACGCACGCCTGAAAGCCGACATCAAGAAGGCGCACCAATGGTTCAGCTTCTCGCCGGATAGCCTCCGGCAATGCGGTTGCCGCAAAATCGAGGTCACGCCCCTCGGAGACGTGCGCCGGGCACGATGACCGACCGCATCCTCGACGTCTCGCAAAAACCCGCCAAGCTCTCCGTGCGCGGCGGCCTGCTCGTCCTTCACCAGGACGGCCAGGACGCCGCCCGGCTCCCCGTCGGCGAGGTCGGCGTCCTGGTCGTTTCGCATCCCCAGGTCACCTACACCCAGTCCGTCCTGGCCGCCCTCGTGGAGGCCGGCGGCGCCTTCGTCATCTGCGACCGGCGCCACCTGCCCGTCGGCATGCTCCTGCCCCTGGACGCCAACTACGTCCAGACCGAGCGCTTCGCCCTCCAGGCCCGGGCGTCGCGCCCCACGCACAAGCGACTGTGGCAACAGATCGTCCGCGCCAAGGTGGCCGCCCAGGCGAGCCTCCTCAAGGCCCTCTACGACGACGACCGCGGCATTGCCGCCCTGGCCGCCCGGGTCCGCTCCGGCGACCCCGCCAACGTCGAGGCCCAGGCCTCCCGCCGTTACTGGCCCGCCCTCTTCGAGGACCCCGACTTCCGGCGCGACCCCGACCGCCCAGACCAGAACCGCCTTCTCAACTACGGCTACGCCGTCCTCCGGGCCGTCGTCGCCCGCGCCGCCTGCGCCGCCGGTCTCCACCCGTCTCTTGGCATACATCACCACAATCGCTATAATAGCTTCTGCTTGGCCGACGACCTGATGGAGCCCCTCCGCCCGGTCGTGGACCGCGTCGTGGTCCAGCGCGTCCGCGACGCCGGCCCCAAGGCGCCCCTCGACCCCGACGCCAAGCGGGCCCTCATCGAGCCCCTCCTCGGCTCGGTCGTCATCGAGGGCCGGGAGCGTTCGCTCTTTGACACCGCCGCACGCGTGGCCGCCTCGCTCGTGGCCGTGCTGCACGGCAACCGCAAGACCCTTGTGATGCCGGAGGCGTCCTGATGCCCCGGCGCCGCGTCCCGTCGGAGTTCAAAGCCGTGTGGCTCGTCGCCATGTTCGATCTGCCCGTCAAGACCCGCAAGGAACGCAGGGCCTACGCCCAGTTCCGCAAGGCCCTGCTCGGGCACGGCTTCACCATGCTCCAGTTCAGCGTGTACGCGCGGTACTTCCGGAGCGAGGAACGGAGCCGCGCCCAGCGGCGCCACATTCGCGACATTCTCCCCCACGAGGGCCACGTGCGGCTGGTCACGATTACGGACAAGCAGTTCGGCAAGATGGAGATTTACCACGGCCGAAAACGGCAAAATCCCGAGCCAGAACCCGAACAGCTTCAGCTTTTCTGAGGGCGCGTTCGCCCGCAACCTCCTGTCTCACCTCGGCTTGCGCGGGATGGAGTGTACCAGAGCGGCGAATCCCCGCAAGCCACAGCACTGCGACGACCCGGCGTGGGTGCGCGGCAAGTGTACCAGAGCGGCGAATCCCCGCAAGCCACAGCGGCATCCGTGATCAGATCGTCAAGCCTCGCAGTGTACCAGAGCGGCGAATCCCCGCAAGCCACAGCACATGGCGGTCGAGGCCGAGCGGCGGGGGGAGTGTACCAGAGCGGCGAATCCCCGCAAGCCACAGCCGGGAGAGTGGGCTTGGGCAGAAGTGGAAAAGTGTACCAGAGCGGCGAATCCCCGCAAGCCACAGCAACCAGTGCGAGCCCTTCGCCCTCATTTGTAGTGTACCAGAGCGGCGAATCCCCGCAAGCCACAGCTGCCCCGGTCGTCGCCACACAGGGCGAGCAAGTGTACCAGAGCGGCGAATCCCCGCAAGCCACAGCAGGAGACCTCCGAGTCTCGTTCCGATGCCGAGTGTACCAGAGCGGCGAATCCCCGCAAGCCACAGCACCACGCTGCCCCAAAAATCACCAGGCAGGAGTGTACCAGAGCGGCGAATCCCCGCAAGCCACAGCTTATGGTGGGGAAGGGCAAAGGAAAGGGGTAGTGTACCAGAGCGGCGAATCCCCGCAAGCTCCGCGCCGCCCCACACGTGAGGCGACGCGGAGCTTCGGGAACCAACAGCGGCACCAGATGTCTGCGCACAACACGCCCACACTCGCCCCCTCCTCCGCCCGCGCCCGGCGCAACCCCCACGCATCAACGGCTGCCATTGTGTCGTTGCCTGCATTCGGCACTTCGCCTCCGGCTCCCGCATTCGCCCAAGCCCGCCCCCAGGCATAGACCGATTCCACTATGCCGTCACCTGCATTCCGCATTCCGGCTTCCGCATTTTCTCCATACTGCCCATCTTGCCCCGTTTCACGGCGCCGGCCGCCTGAAGGGGTCGCGCGGCCGTCTCGACGGCACCCGGAGAAAAAAAAGACAAAAACCGCCACAAAAAAGACAAACGAAGGCAAAAAGGAGACAAAACGGGCACAAAAAAAGCCACCAGAGGCCAAAAAAAGGCATGAAAAAAGTCAAAAAAAGCCAAAAAAAGGCCAATTCGGGGCGGCGGCGCGATACTATAGGATACAAACGTATACTCCGGTGTACACCGCGAGCGATACTCCAGGATACAATTATACACTCTGGCGCCGACCCGCCTGGACGTCCTGGCCGCCGAGTAGCCGCAATCGGACACAAGGACGCGGGCCCGCTTGCTGCGCCGGGGAGACCGGTCAGCGCGTGCGCTCCACGAGGTGGTCCGGGTCGCGCGCGGCCCAGATGTAGTGGCCATCGGACGCCACGCACACCACGAAGCCGCGCTCGGCCAGGAAGGCGGCCAGCGATGCCACGTCCTCGTTTTCACCGGGCCCCCGGTGCACTTCCATGGCGACGTGGCAGATGCGGTCGAGAACGTCGAGCGGACACGCATAGAGGATGGCGTACTCCGCGCCCTCGCAGTCGAGCTTCAGGAGGTCCACGTCGGTCCAACCCGCCTCCTCGCACAGGGTTGCAAGCGTCACGGCGGGGACCTCGACCTCGGGCGCCAAACCCCC
Source organism: uncultured Anaerolineales bacterium (assembly GCA_964397995.1). Taxonomy (GTDB): domain Bacteria; phylum Planctomycetota; class Phycisphaerae; order FEN-1346; family FEN-1346; genus CAYNLG01. The sequence continues at coordinate 2,056 of CAYNLG010000057.1, read as the reverse complement.
GGGCGGTGCGAAGATCGACGCGCCCGTCGGGTGGGCGTCCTCCTTCGGGATGAAGAGGCGGAGCGTGCCCGGGGCATCGCTGACAGCGGCTTGGCAGGCGCGGAATCGGTGGTCCGGGTTCAGGGCCAGATTCGCCTCCAGGGCGGCGAAGTTCGCCGGCAGGGGCTCGACCGCCAAGACGGTGCTGCCCGGGAGGCGGCTCATCGCGTAGACCGAGAAGAAGCCGAGGTTCGCCCCAACGTCGAGCACGGTCGCGCTGTCGGCGGGGGCCAGGCACCCCGGCCGGAAGGCCTTCAGGTAGGCGTCGTCCATGACGATGCCCTTGAACTCGCCGAGGCGTTCGGCCGGGACGTCCAGGCGCAGCCCGCCGGGCAGGTCGAACCGCAAGGGGTCGCGGCGGCGGAGGCCGGCCTTGTGCAGGAGGTACGTGCCGGGGTTCCGCACGTGGCGCCAGAGATTGCGGTAGCGGGTCCACTGGGATGACCTGGGGTTCATGCGGCGGGTCTTCCGACCAAGGGTTCAAGCGATGCGGGCCAAGGCCCTCTCGGCGACGGCGCGGCGGCGGGTGTCGTAGCGGGCGTCCTTCGGCCGGGAGCGGAGCCGCCGCTCGCAGCCCGGCGCGGCATAGGCCAACTCATCGAGGGGCAGTCTGCCCGGCATCTCGACGAGCGCCGAGAGGGTATACCAGTACGGGAACCTGGCCCAGCGGCCCTTGCCGTCGCGTGCCGCCTTGAGGGCGGCCACGCCGGCGGCCAGGCGCTGGCGCTGCCGGGCCAGCCCCCCGACCGCCAAGTTCCGCCACAGGGCCACGCTGCACGTGCCGCAGCAATAGAGGCCCTCGTCATAGTCCTTGCGGGCGGCGCCCGCGTCCAGCTGGCCGCCCATGGTCGCGTCGGCCCGCTCGAGGGCGGCCACGGCTAAGGGGTTGGGGTTGTCGATGCGGTCGTCGTTGACGGCGATCATCCGCATGACGCGGCACGCCTCCTGGCCGAGGATGTGGCGGCGGCCGGCGTCGCTCCGGACCTTCTCGCCGGTGAAGAGGACATGGCTGCCCTGGAAGTCGGCCTCCAGGAGGGCCGGGAGGCCGTGATAGCTGCCGGGTTGGCCGACGCGGTCGGCGATCCACCGGGCGACCTGGCGCCGGGCGTGCTTGCACCGGGCCGTGTCGAAGAAGAGGGCCTCGTTGCAGGCATCGACGGTGGCGGCAAGGGAGTCGGTGTGGAGCAGGGCCACGGCGGGGCCTCCTTGGGACGGGCTCACCCTACCATCATTTGGCAGCGCCGCAAGAGGGCGTTCCCGTCATATTCTGCCCGGCGGCGGTGCGTCCCGGCGGATCGCCCGGTCCATCCCGGGCCGGTCCCCGGGCCGGCGCCGGAAACCGAACCGCTTGTAGAAGGCCTCGGCGCCCGGCGCGGCCATCGGGCCGACAAGCTTCCCACCGTCCAAGGCACAGAAGCAGGCCAGGGAACCGGCCAAGGCCTGCTCCAAGGAAGGCAGGTGCGGCGTCTTCCAGCCGCCGAAGGCCTCGTTGAGGGCGAGGCCGTCGGCGGCCTCGGGAACGCGCGCCACGATGTCGCAGGGCCGGTCGGGCATGGATAGGCCCATGATACGGCATGGCACCGGTTGCACAAGGCTATGGCGCAGGGGGCGAATGCGGTTGAACCGGCCGCGCCGCCACCGGATAATCGCGGCAAGGCCGGGCCCGTAGCTCAGCGGTCAGAGCCGGGAACTCATAATTCCTTGGTCGCAGGTTCGAATCCTGCCGGGCCCACTTAAGCTCCTCGGAGCAAAACGTATCACGCACGCAATGGCCCGCCGACACCCCGGCGGGCCATCGCACTTTCGGCCAGTATCCAAAGGGTTTCGCGAGCTTCGCCAGCCGAAGCCCGGCCGCACGCTTGGACGCGCGCCACCCCGGAACGCCCCGTGTCGGCCCGGAATCTCTCTCTTTCGCCCGGAAATCTCTATTCCGCTTGGTCAACCCCCCAGCGCGTCCAAGGCAACGCAAGTCTTTGATGTGACAGCATCTGCCGCAATCGCGTATTCTTGGTCGCAC
>CAYNLG010000056.1:0-25670 GCA_964397995.1 uncultured Anaerolineales bacterium | reverse complement strand
ATCGGCGCCTGCCAGGCGGACGGGAACAGCGCGGGGATCAGCAGCATCCAGATGGGCAACCGCGCCCCGCAGGACATCAACGGCAGCACCAGCATCGTCGCCAGGCGGTCGCGCTCGTTCTCGATGGTGCGCGTGGCCATGATGCCGGGGATCGAGCAGCCGAAGCCCGTGACCAGCGGCAGGAAGCTCTTCCCGTGCAGCCCCACGCGGCTGAAGATGCGGTCCATGATGTAGGCCGAGCGCGCCAGGTAGCCGGTGTCCTCCATCAGCGAGAGGCCCAGGAACAGCAGCACGATGTTGGGCAGGAACACCAGCACGCCGCCCACCCCGCCGACCAGGCCGTCGACCAGCAGGGACTTGAGGGCGCTCTCGGTGCCGGCGGGCCAGGGGGAGGCGACCGCCTCGCCGAGCCGGCCCATGCCGGCCTCGATCCACCCCATCAGCGGCTCGCCCAGCGTGAAGGTCACCTTGAAGACAAGGTACATCAGCCCGAAGAACAGGGGCAGACCGAGGATACGGTTCGTGGCGACGGCGTCGATCCGGTCGGACCACGAGTGCCGCGACTCCACGGTCGTCCGCACGGCTTCCTGGCAGGCGCCGGAGATGAAGCCGTAGCGGTGGTCGGCCAGGAGAATCTCCGGGGCGTCGCCGAAGTCTCGCTCCAACCGGCCGCGCGCGGCCTCGACCATCCGGTGCAGGAAGGCGTCGGCGCCCGCGCGGGCCTCGACCTGGCGCCGCACTTCGTCGTCGCCTTCGAGGAGCTTCACGGCGATCCACCGGGGCGGCAGGCCGTCGGCAAGGCCGGGGTCCGAGCCCACGCGGTCGACGAGGGGGGCCAACTCGCGCTCGATCTCGTCCCCGTAGGTGACCCGGGAGGGCGTGGGCGGCACATCGGCCGCCCCCACCTCCACGATCGCGTCCTTCAGGGCGTCCAGGCCTTTGCCCTTGTGGCCGACGGTCTCGACGAGGGTGACGTTCAGGAGCCGGGCAAGGCGCTCGGTGTCGATAGCCGAGCCGCGGGCTTCGGCCAAGTCGCTCATGTTCAGCGCCAGGACCAGGGGAACCCCGAGCTCCATGAACTGGGTGGCCAGGTACAGGTTCCGCTCCAGGTTCGAGGCGTCGATGACGTCGACGACCAAGTCCGGGCGGTCCCGCAAGATGACGTTGCGGGCGATGACCTCCTCCTGGCTGTAGGCGGTGAGGCTGTAGGTCCCGGGGAGGTCCACCACGTGGACCGCGTGCCCCGCGTGGACGAAGCGCCCCTCCTTCTTCTCGACCGTGACGCCCGGGTAGTTGCCCACGTGCTGCCGCGTACCCGTCAGGGCGTTGAAGAGCGTGGTCTTGCCGGAGTTCGGGTTGCCCGCGAGGGCGACCGTGATCGGCTTCACGTCGCGCGATTCAGATGTGCGTTCCACCTGTGTGTCTCCCGTTTCGCCAAGGGCGTTTTGTTTGAGGCGTCAAACCCCGTGTCCAAAAAAAAGAGCCGAGCGTGGCCTAGTCCGCGGGCGTTACCAGCACGCGCCGCGCCATGCCGTGGCCCAAGGCAATCTGCGTCCCCTTGACCTCGACGATGACGGGCCCTCGGGGGCCGCCCCGCTTGAGGGTGACCCGGACGCCAGGCCCGATGCCCATGGCGGCCAGCCGCTGGGTCAGCCCGCGGCCGCCTTGGGCGGTCACGATGTGCGCCAGCCGTCCGGGCGCGAGTAGGGCCAGGGGCAGGCACCGGCCGTTGGCGATTGCCGGGGGGGCCGCGCCCTTGCCCGGGTCACGTTCGTTCGACACGGATCGCCTCCGCCTCCGCCTTCCGCAGCGAGAGGCTGTAGCCCTTGACGCGCACCTCGATCGGGTCGCCCAAAGGGGCGATCCGGAGCACCTCCACCGCCGTGCCGCGCACCATGCCCATGTCGGCAATGCGGCGGGCGAGCCCACCTGACCCTCCGACGCGGGCGATTCGGGCCTTCTCGCCCGGCCGCAGTTCGTTGAGCGTTGCCATGGCTGACGCCTCTCCTTCGCGCGTGTCGGCCCGCCGGTTCCGGTAATCCGTCAGGCAGGTTTCGATACAGGCCTCGCAGTGTTCGCCGCCGCCGCGCTCCTGGCAGAAGTGCCGAAACCCCCGGATCCACTTCGCCCCCCCGCGCGGACACCGTTCGACGAACTCCATGAACCGGAGCAGCCGGTCGGCCACCTCCGGGTCCATCGCGTGTTCCATGCGGCAGGCGTTGGCGTCGGCCTGATCCGGGTCCACCGTGAGCACCTCCACCAGGAAGCGGCGGATGGCCAGGTGGCGGCGGGTGACCTCCTCGGCGACACGGCGGCCGGCCGCCGTCAGCGTCACCGGCTCGTACGGCGCATAGTGGATCAGCCCCTTCTCGGCCAGCCCCTTGAGGGCGGCCGTCACGGTCGACTTGTGGACGCTGACCCGGCGGCCGATTTCGCCGGCCCGGGCGATGCCCTCCTGGGCGATGGCCTGGAAGATGGCCTCCAGGTAATCCTCGGATTGTGGGGTCAGGTCCAGGGTCTCGTCCACGTCGGCTCCTCGGGGGGGCCTGCGCTCCCGCCCATTGTTTGGTGGATCAAACTTTACCCGCGCTTTGGGCCTTTGTCAAGGCGGAATCCCCGTTTTCTTGTGATCCCTGGGTCCTTGGCCTGGTACAAGCGGGTTTGCCGCAGCCGCGCCGGGGTGATGCTTCCTGCGACACCGGGGGGCGGCGCGCGCGGTTAACGGAGGAGACACGTCCCGCGCTCCGGAGGTTGCCATGACGGTCCGCTGCCATGCCCGCCCGTGGTCCCTGGGGCTCCTTCCTGTTCTCGCCAGTGCTTGGCTCGTGGCCGGGTTTGCGGCCGCCGAGGCCGGGGCGGCCCCGTCGCTGGAGGACCTGGCGAAGCGTCTCGATGCCAAGAGCGCGGACGAGCGAATCGCGGCGGCGCGGGCGCTCGCGGACCGGGCGCCGGACGTGGTGCCGGTGTTGCCGCAACTCGCCAAGGCCCTGAAGAACGAGTACTGGGACGTGCGGACGTCGGCGATGTACGCGCTGGGGCAGGTGGGGCCGGAGGCGGTGCCGATTCTGGTCAAGACCCTGGGCGACCGGCACTACTGGGCCCGCCTCTACGCGTGCCGCGCCCTCGGGCGGATCGGGGCGGAGGCGGAGGCGGCGGTCGAGCCGCTGGGCAAGCTCCTGGCGGACGAGGCGGTGGACATCCGGGAAGAGGCGGCCCGGGCGCTGGCGGCCATCGGGACGGTCGGGCCGGTGGTGCCGGGGCTGGTCGCGGCGCTCCAGGACCCGTTCCAGCGGGTGCGGGGGGCGGCCGTGGCGGCGCTGGGGAAGGCGGACGCGTCGTCGGCGCCGCGGCTGGTGCCGCTTCTGGCGCACGAGGACGGGTCGGTGCGGCAGGCGGCGACGGCGGCGCTCGGGCGGATGGGGGAGGCGGCGGCGGAGGTGGCGGTGGAGCCGCTGGTGGCGCGGCTGGTCGCGGCCGCCAAGGAGACCACCGCCACGTACGGGAGCATCGAGAGCGAGGGCATCCGCAACAGCCGCATCGGCCACGCCGTGCGCGACAGCCGCGAGGTCGACGCGTTGGCGGCCATGGGGCCGAAGGCGGCGGGGCCGGTGGCGGCGCTGCTGGAGGGGGCGGACCCGGTGCTGACGCAGTACGTCATCCGCACGCTCGGGGGCCTCGGCGAGGACGCCCGCGAGGCCGTGCCGGCGCTCCTGGCGTACGTGAAGGGCGAGACGGACCCGTGGCAGCAGGCGCGGGCGGCGTCGACGCTGGCGGCCGCCGGCAAGGGCGACGAACGCGTGCTGACGCTGCTGGTGAAGTTGCTCGACAGCCCCGAGGACCCGCCCCGCCGGTATGCCGCCTACGCCCTGAGCGGCTTCGGGCCGGACGGGGTGCACCACCTGGTGGCGGCGGCGCGGGCGGGGAAGCCGACGCGCCGGATTGCGGCGTGCCAGGGCTTGGCGTACGGGTCGGTGGGCGGGCCGGAGGTGGTGGAGGTGCTGCGCGCCGCGGTAAAGGACGATCACGAGGGGGTGCGTGAGGCGGCGGAGGCGGCGCTCGTGAAGGCGCCGAAGTAGGCCGCGCCGTCTCGCGTGTCCGGCCATTTGCCGCGCATGCCCGCGCCCGCGCGGTGTGCCGCGCCCCTGTCACGCCCCCGGTTTCCCGTTGCGTTTTCCGGCGCGGGCGCGGTAGCATCCCGGTCGTTTCGCTTCGCGTATGTACATTGGCCCGCGGCGGGGAAAGGGGGCGGCATGCTCGGACGGGTCCTCTCGGTCGGCGTCTTCGGCATCGACGGGTACCTGGCCACCGTCGAGGTGGACGTCCGCGACGGCCTGCCGAAGGTGCTGATGGTCGGCCTGCCGGACGCGGCCGTCAAGGAGTCGAAGGACCGGGTCGAGGCCGCCCTGAAGAACTCCGGGTACCGGTGGCCGATCGACACGCGGATCACCGTCAACCTGGCCCCCGCCGATATCCGCAAGGAAGGGCCGGCGTTCGACCTGCCGATTGCCCTGGCGACGCTCGGGGCCACCGGCCAGATGCTCTCGGACCGCCTCAAGCAGTATGCCGCCGTCGGCGAGCTGGCCCTGGACGGGTCGGTGCGGCCGGTGAAGGGGGCGCTGTCGATGGCGCTGACGGCCCGGGCGGAGGGGCTGCGGGGCCTGCTGGTACCGACGGAGAACGCGGCGGAGGCGGCGGTGGTGTCGGAGCTGGAGGTGGTGCCGGTGGCGGCGCTGGCCCAGGCGGTCGGGTTCCTGACGGGGGATCTGGAGGTGGAGTTGACGGCGGTGGACCTGGAGGCGCTCTTCGCCGACGCCCGGCGCGACGCCGTCGACTTTGCGGACGTGCGCGGCCAGGAGCACGCGAAGCGGGCCCTGACGCTGGCGGCCGCCGGCGGGCACAACATCCTGATGATCGGTCCGCCGGGGTCGGGCAAGACGATGCTGGCGCGGCGGCTGCCGACGATTCTGCCGCTGCTGGACCTGGAAGAGTCGCTCGAGACGACGCGGATCTATTCGAGCGTGGGCCTGCTGGGCCGGGGCGAGGCGCTGGTGGCGACGCGGCCGTTCCGCTCGCCGCACCACACCACGAGCGAGGCCGGGCTGATCGGCGGCGGGACGTATCCGACGCCCGGCGAGGTGAGCCTGGCGCACCACGGCGTCCTCTTCCTGGACGAGCTCCCGGAGTTCAACCGGCACACGCTGGAGGTCCTGCGCCAGCCGCTCGAGGACGGCGTCGTCACCATCAGCCGCGCCCAGGCCAGCCTCACCTTCCCCGCGCGGATCATGCTGGTGGCGGCGCTGAACCCGTGCCCGTGCGGGTACCTGACGGACCCGAAGCACGCGTGCCACTGCACGGACCGGCAGATCCAGCAGTACATGGGAAAGATCAGCGGGCCGCTGGTCGACCGGATCGACATCCATCTGGACGTGCCGAGTGTGCCGTACCGCGAGTTGCGGGGGCGGCATGACGGGACGACGAGCGCGGCCATGCGGGACCAGGTGATGGCGGCGCGGGCGGTGCAGGCGGCCCGGTTCGGCGACGCGCGGCGGTCGAACGCGACGATGTCGCACCGGGAGGTGCGGCGGCACTGCGCGCTGGACGCCGGGGGCGAGGCCCTGCTGAAACAGGCGATGCAGGGGATGGGCCTCTCGGCCCGCGCCCACGACAAGGTGCTGCGCGTCGCCCGGACGATTGCCGACGTCGAGGGGGCCGCCGAGGTCCGGGAGGTCCACGTTTCGGAGGCGGTCCAGTACCGGCGGCTGGACCGGAGCCGGTAGGCTGGCCCGCGCCGTCGCGTCGGGCGCTCCACAGGAAAGGCGGACTGTGACGGTCTACGTGGGCCTGGACATCGGCGGGACGAAGCTGGCGGTGGCGGCATCGCCGGGCGGGGGCCAGGGGGGCGCCCGGACGGTGGCGCCGACGCCGGAGGGGCTCGAGGAGGGCCTCGACCGGCTCGACGCGATGATTGCCGAGGTCTCGGCCGGCGAGGCCCTGGCCGGCCTCGGCGTCGCCATCGGGGCGCCGCTCGACCGGGCCGCGGGTACCGTTTCGCCGCTGCATCAGCCGGCCTGGCGCGACGTGCCCCTGAAGGCTCGGCTCGAGGCCCGCTACGGATGCCCGTGTTACATGGACGTCGATACGAACGTGGCGGCCGTGGGCGAGTACCGCCTCGCGGGCGAGACACCTTACCGGCTGCTCTACCTGACGCTGAGCACGGGGATGGGCGGCGGGCTGCTGGTCGACGGGCGGCCCGTGCGCGGTGCGGGCGACGCCCACCCGGAACCGTCGCACCAGGCGGTCCCGTTCGTCTGCGCCCACCCGGAGCGCGTGACGTGCGAGTGCGGGGCCCCGGACTGCCTGGAGGGGCTCGTCTCGGGCAACGGCATTCGCCGCGTCTACGGCGTCGCCCCGGAGGCCCTGGACGAGGCGAGCTGGGCGGAGGTGGCCCACAACCTGGGCCTGGGCCTGCGGAACCTGGCGGTGCTGCTGGTGCCGGAGGTGATCGTCTTCGGGGGCGGCGTGGCGCTGGGGCGGGGGGAGCGGCTGCTCGGGCCGGCCAGGGAGGTGATGGCGTCGCGGCTGAAGCTGGTGCCGGTGCCGGAGGTGCGGCTGTCGCGGCTGGGGGCGGACACGGCCCTGTGCGGGGCGCTGGTCATCGCGGAGGAAGGGATGCCGTGACGTAGCGCGGCGGTTGCGGCAACGCAAAAAGAACGGGCGGCCGCGCGGGCCGCCCGTTGATGACTTCCCGAATTGCAGTGGCGGCTACAGGCCGCTTAGCGGCGCTTGCGGAAGATGAGGCCAAGGCCGCCGAGCGCCATCAGGCCGAGCGTGGCCGGCTCGGGCATGCACCACGTGTCGATGACCAGCTGGTCGACCATGATGTCGCCCTGGATGCGGAACATCTCGTCCACCGGGTTCGGCTCGATCTCCCAGTAGAAGACGGTCGTGTACCAGTCGTTGCACCACAGGATCTCGTCCACGACGATCGGCCCGAAGCTCGCGCTCGGGTGCAGGTTGACGAGGTGCGGCGTGTCCGGGTGCTGCATGTTCGAGGCATGCCACGTGATCTGGACCCACACCAGCTTCCTGTCGTTCGGCGGATTGTGGTTGTCGACGATCACGTCCATGGTGCCCGAGAGCGGCCAGATGCCGGTGCGGGGCGACCCAAAGGGATCCTCGAAGAGCCACGTCGGGTTTGCCGGGTCGGGTTCGATGTGAGTGATCTTGGTGCTGGGCAGGTACCCCGGCGTGTAGGGGTCCTCGACCAGCGGGCCCGGGCCGTCGGGGAGCACGTCGTCCGCCAGATTTGTTGCAAACTCCCACCACTGCAGCGTGGTCGACACTTCGCCTTGCCACGGAGGGGCCAGTACGTCATCGGCCATCGCGGGCGCCGCCATAGCGAGGCCCACCAACACCACAAGCAGCTTCTTCATCGCGTGTCTCCTCATTATCCCGTGTTGCCATGGACGCCGTTCGGCCCGGGACCTCCCCAAGGGCCTGCCACGGGCTGCCAAACGGCTTCCCGGGGCCACCACGTCAGCTTGGGCGCCAGAGCGGCCCCGCTCCCCTCACGGGAACCAGCCCGACCCGCCCATGCTTCCGCAGCCGAAGCGCCGCCCGCAACGTGTCCGTACCGCGGACCGACGTGCGGCACAGACTTCCGTCTTTCGGCGCGAAATCCCCTGATTTGCACAGAACAGGGGCCAGCCTCCCTCTGCGGAGTCCAGCCCCGCTATTTCCCCACCTTGCGTAGTCATTCCCCCTGAGTGGATGACCAGAAAGACTATACTCCAAGAACCGGGCAAAAGCAAATCCTTTTGGCCGCTGCGCGCCCGCCGCCTGTCGAAATATGTTAGGGTGCAGGGCGGCGCCTGCCGGGCGCCGGTTCTGTCCGCGGACCTCCATCCACGGCCATTTGCGCTTGCACTTACGCCGCGGCGGGGGCATGATGTTCCGCGATTCGGTCCTCAATCGGCCCCGGACGGAGCCCGCGCAAAAGGAGACGGTTCGTATGGCACTCGGCTACGACGATACGCCGCAGATCCCCGGGCAGCAGTGGAAGGTCCACGACTCATCGCGGCCGCAGCCGCGCGTCGTGACGCCGCCCTCGCCCAGCACCCAGGAGGCCGCCGGGTCGCCGCCCTCGGACGCGGTGATCCTCTTCGACGGGACGGACCTGGCGGGCTGGGAGAACACGAAGGACGGCGGGCCGGCCGGCTGGAAGGTCGAGCACGGGTACATGGAGGTGGTGCCGAAGTCGGGCGGCATCCGGACGAAGGCCGCCTTCGGCGACTGCCAGCTCCACGTCGAGTGGGCCGCCCCCGAAGAGGTCGTGGGCGAGAGCCAGGGGCGCGGCAACAGCGGCGTGTTCCTGATGGGGAAGTACGAGATCCAGGTGCTGGACTGCCACGAGAACCCGACGTACGCGGACGGGACGGCGGCGGCGGTCTACGGCGAGCATCCGCCCCTGGTCAACGCCTGCCGCGCCCCGGGCCGGTGGCAGACCTACGATATCGTCTGGGTCGGGCCGCGCTTCGACGGCGACCGCCTGGTGCGCCCCGCGCGGGTGACGGTCTTGCACAACGGGCTCGTGGTGCACCACGACGTGGAGCTGATCGGCCCGACGACGCACCGCAAGGTCCTGCCCTGGGAGCCGCATCCCCCCGAGGGGCCGCTGATGCTCCAGGACCATGGCAACCCCGTGCGGTTCCGGAACCTGTGGTACCGGCCGCTGAAGGGCTACGACGCGTAGCGTCCGGGCGAGAATAGAGCGCGGGCGGGCCACGTACGAAAGGGCGGACCGATGGCGGCACTGCACATCGACGAGGTGCTCCAGATGGCCATGCAGGTGGAAGAGTCCGGCGTGGCCTTCTACGACAAGGTGGCGAAGAACTGCGGCAACGACGGCGTGGCCGCCCTCTGCCGCGACCTGGCCGCCGAGGAGAGCGAGCACCTGCAGGCGTTCGACGCGCTGCGCCGGGAGATGGTGGCGACCGTGCGGGCGCGGCGTCTGGAGCCGGAGCAGATGGCGTTGATGCAGGACCTGATCGACGACCTGGTGCTGCCCGAGTGCGCCCGCGAACCCGACGTCCCGCCGACGTGTTCGCTGCCGGAGATCCTGCGGATGGCGGTCAAGCTGGAGCGGGACTCCGTCCGGTTCTACAAGCGGCTGCGCGCGGGCGTCTCGGACACCGCCACGGTGGACCGGATCATCGCCGAGGAAGAGCGGCACATCGAGCGGATCGAGGAGATCGGGCAGCGCCTGGGGGCGTAGACGCGGCCGCCGGGCGCGGGCCGAGGAAAGGGGGTTCGCTGCCGTGGCCGTCTCGGTGATTGATGCCCTGACGTACGGCCTGAAGCGCACGGGCCGCGTCTGCTTCCAGCCCTTCGACATCACGAAGTGGTTCGTCCTCGGGTTCTGCGCGTGGCTCGCGCAGCTCGGCGAGGGCGGCTTCCAGTTCAGCAGCAACTTGTGTGGAGGCGACAGCGGCAAGGCCCTCGCCCGCGAGGCCCGGCACCTGATGGACGAGCTCGGGCCGTTCCTCCTGGCCGCCGGCATCCTCGGCGGCCTGCTGGTGATCGCCCTCGGCGTCGCCGTGGTGTGGCTGAAGTCGCGCGGCGAGTTCATGTTCCTGGACGGCGTCGTCCGGAACCGCGGCGCCGTGGTCGAGCCGTGGCACACGTACCGGGCGCGCGCGGGCAGCGTGTTCTGGTTCCGGATCGTGCTGGGGCTGCTGGGGCTGGCGGCGATGGTGCTGGGCGGCGGGGTCGTCTTCGTGGTGGCGTGGCCGGCAATCGAGGCCAGGGTGTTCCTGCCGTTCGGGCTGATCGCGATTCTGCTCGGCGTGGTCTTCTTCCTGCTGTTCGCCCTGGTCTTCGGGCTGGCCGAGGCGCTGCTCTCGGACTTTGTCGTGCCGATCATGTACCTGCGGGACCTGCGCGTGATGGACGCCTGGCGGGTGCTGCGGTACGAGCTCCTGCCCGGGCGGTGGGGACCGTTTGCGCTCTTCTACCTGCTGGCCCACGTGCTGGGGGCAGCCGTCGGGATGCTGGTCATGCTGCTCGGGCTGATGACGTGCGGGTGCGCGTGCTGCCTGGCGTGGCTGCCGTACCTCGGGACGGTGCTGCTGCTGCCGGTGGCGGTGTTCATGCGGAGCTACGCGCTGGGGTTCCTGGCGCAGCTGGGTCCGGCGTGGGCGCCGCTGGCGGGAGACACGCCGCTACCGGGCCAGACGCCGCCGCCTCCGCAGCCCCAGGGCGAGTTGCCGCGCCCCCTGCCGCCGGACGAGGTGGTGTAGCGGCGCGGCCGGTGGCGCCCGCCCGGGGCGAACGGCAAGACGGCGAAGGAGAGCTCACGGGCAGGATGGCCGTGCCCACGCCTTCGCCGCGGGCGCGGCTCACTTGCCCATCTGGATGGTGCCCCACGTGCCGGGCAGGAGGGCGGCCTCGACGGCCGGGTCGCCCGTCGGGGCGGGGGCCCGGTTCGACCACCACAGCCGCTCGGCGCCCGTGCCGTCGGCCGTTGGGAAGCGGACGCCGACGTCGCAGCGGACGCGGGCGCCCGGACTGAGGCCGAGCGTTTTCCACGGGATGAAGAGCTCCATCGACCAGAGGCTCACGTCCTTCGACGTGGGGGCGGCGGGGGTCCTTTCGACCGAGCCGGGCAGGGCGGGTTCTTCGCCGAAGCCCTCCAGGTCGAGTCCGCCGAGGTCCTTCAGGTCGATGCCCAGGCCCGATTCCTTGACGGCCAGGTCGAGGTCGCCTTGGCCGAGGCGCGTGACGCGGGCGATGCGGGCCTCGACGACGTCGCTCGCCAGCACCAGGCCCGCACCCTCGGGGGCCGCCGGGTCGATGTAGTCGTAGAGGACGGCCGTCCACCCCTGGCCGACCTTGCCGATGACGAGGCGCCGGTCGCCGGCGACGAGGTCGCGGCCGCGGGCGCGGCCGTCGGTGCGGAAGACGAACTCGCACGCGAAGCCGTGGGCGAAGAGGGTCTTCCAGTCGGCGGCGGGTTTCCCGAGTTTCGTCTCGCCCGCCAAGGCCAGCGCCAGGCCGCGCTCGCTCGGTGCCAGGTCGAAGACGAGCTTCCGGCGGGCCGGGCCGATGGCGTGGAGTTCGGACCGTTTGCCCCATTCCTGGATCTCGCCGTCGCAGCGGAACTGCGGGACACGCTTGGCGAGGTCCGCCGGGAGCAGTTCCTTGCGGCCGGACTTGCTGCCGGCGGCCTTCATGGCGTGGTACCGGTCGCGGAGGAAGGTGCGGAGCCGGGTGTTGGCGGCCACACTCGCCTCGGGGACCCGGAGCGGCCAGGTGCGGACCTGGAAGTCGTCGAGGCCCTCGATGCGGCTGATGCCGTGGAAGCCTTTGCCGGCGACGGCGTAGTAGCGGCCGTCGTCGGCCTTGAGGAAGTGGGCGCCCCAGCCTTCCCAGGATTGCTTGCGGCCGGTCACGTCCGTGCCGCGCTCCGCCGCCAGACCCGTCCCCCAGCCTCCCTCGCTGCCGTCGAAGAAGGTGCCGACGACGCAGCCGTAGCGGGCGGCCCAGACGTACCAGTAGCCGTTGTTGGAGTTGACGCAGGCGACCTCGCCGAGGGGCGACTCGGTGACGGCGCTGCCGGCGAACGTCCAGGGCTGGCTCTGGACCGTCCCGTGGATGGGCGGGATGTAGTCGGTCGGGGCGGCCGTCACCGGGCCGCCGCGGATCGTCATCTCGGGCGTGACGACGTAGGGCTGGCCCTCCTGGATGAGCGACCCGTCGCGGAGGATCCACTTGAAGCCGAAGTAGCCGGGCTTGGCGGAGCGCGGCCCGCCGAGGGTGTAGTTGCGCGGGTAGTGGGGGGCGAGCTTGTCGTAGGCGAAGGGCCTGAAGTCGGCGAAGGTGAAGATCGGGCACCCGCCGTCGGTCCAGCCGCTGGGGACGGCCCGCGCGTTCGTACCCCAAAGCGTGAGGTCGGGCCCGATGGTGAGGCCGCGGAAGAGGTCCGGGAAGGCGGCCTCGTCGAAGAGCTCGACCTCCTTGATCTGGGTGCCGCCGTCGTCGTTCCGGTCGCACCAGATGAACCCTTTGCCGCGCAGGTCCAGGCGGGCCCAGTGGCGGTTCCACGCGGCCTTGCCGTGGAGGAAGGGGCTGCGGAGGGCCGAGCCCATGACGACGCAGGGCTTCCAGGTGTGCGCCCCCTCGGGCAACTGGCAGATGACGGTGCCGCCCACGATGTAGCGGCGGCCGTTGTGGTAGATGGGCCGCCCGATGCCGGTGTAGGCGAAGGAGCTGCCCTCCAGGGCGGGGGACGCCTCGGCGTGGAGGCGGTCGTTGAGGGCGGCGACGCGGCTGGTGCCGGCGTCCCAGTCGAGGGCGTGCTCGACCGACCGGTAGTAGAAGCGCCGGAGGGTCGGGTCCAGGTACCCTCCGCCGCCGTACATCGGCGGGCCGGTGAACTCGGCCCGGAACGCGCCGTCGGGGCCGAAGCGGGCGACGCGTTTCGGGGCGAACCGTTGCTCGGCCACCCACACGTTGCCGCGCGCGTCGATCGCCACCCCGCGCGGCGCTTCGATCACGTTCGGGTCCCACGGGCCGCGCTGCCGCCGGCCGCGGTCGCCGATGACGGTCTGGAGGCGGCCATCGCGTGAGAACAGGAGGACGGCGCCGCGGGCGCCGTCGCCGACGGCGATACGGTCGGCCGAGACGGCCATCGAGAGGGCCTCGGCGATCTCGCCCTCGGCGAGCACGGTGTGGGCCAGGCCCGTCTCGGTGAGGGCGGTCCGGTTGAGCGTGTTGCCGGTCACGGTGTAGAGCGTCCCGTCGGGGCCGCAGGCCATGGCGTCGACGTGGAGGTCGTCGCCGCGCAGCTCGCGCTCGGCCTGGCCGGTGGCGGGGTCGGTGACGCGGACGATCCAGGCGGGCGGGCGCGGGGCGCCGCTCAGGGTCCGGACGAGGGCGACGGCGTGGCACTCGACGAGGTACGGATTGTCGCCGCCTTGGCCCCACTTGCCGTGGCGGTAGCCGTCGGTCGCGCGGAAGCGGACGGCCCGCGTTGTCGTCCGGTCGGGCAGCTCGATGAAGTGCTCGTTGCTCTTGCGGCTGGCGGAGAGGTGGCGGAGCTTCTTGTTGTACGGGCCCTTGTAGCGGGCGACCTCGCGCCAGGCCGTGTCCGGGGCGGCCCGCGGGTCGGCCGCCGGGTCGCCGGTGTAGACGTCGAGGAAGACCGAGGGGCTCGTGCAGTTGAGCAGGACGAGGCCGTCGAAGGTCGTCTCGGCGCCGAAGTCGTAGACGACGGCGGCGGGGTAGATGTCGCTGGCGGGGACCTCGGCCAGGAAGTTCCAGCCGGTCGGGCCGGCGCCGCGGTTGCCCTGGATGGATGCCGGGAGGTGGAGCCGCCCGACGACCGGCACGGGGGCGATCCGCTCGGCCAGGATGCGGGCCATGGAGAGGCCCGCCGTCCAGGCCTTGCCGGGGCCGGGCTTCTTCTCGGGCGTGTACTTGAGGTACATGGCGCGCGTGCGCATCCCGTCGCGCGGGGCGGTGACGAAGTTCAGCGGGTCCGCGACGCGGGTCTCGCCCAGCCGCTCCCAGTTCGTGTCGAACTCGGCCAGGTTGAAGCTGTCGAGGATGGCGTCGCCGGTCTCGCGGAGCGGCGAGTGGGCGTCGTGGTCGAAGACGAGGCCCTCCTTCAGCACGTACACCTGGGCCTTTTCGACGCCCTCGGTGTAGCCGAGCAGGACCGTGCCGACCTGGACGGGCTCCTTGAAGACCAGGACGATGAAGCCCTCGCCGTTCCACGGAATGAGCCGGGCGTGGTTCTGCGGGTTGCCGGGCTCGGTGAAGACGTTGCCGAAGGCGGCCTGGGGCGAGATGTGGAACTCCGTCGGGGCGCTCGTCTCGAGCACCTGGGGCCGCGAGGCCGCGAAGTCGATCCGGCCCTTGCCGAGGGCGCGGCGGAAGGGGGAGACGTCCCGCTCGTGGCTTCGGTGGAGCGAGAGGAGGCGGCCCGGGGCGGCGGCGATGCACCGAATGGCGTCGGGGCCGGCCTCCAGGAGGCGCCGGCGCTCGCCGGTGGCCGGGTCGACGCGGTAGACCGCCTGGCCGCGCCGGAGCAGCGCGTAGGCGTCCGTGCCGTCGGTGGCGAACTGGACGGGACCGCTCCAGCCGTCCAGCTTGCCGCCCCAGAGCTTGTGCCCGTCGCCATCGACCGCAATCATGTTGCTGCCGTGCTCGGCCAGGAAGCAGCCCAGCAGGACCCGCTCGCCGACGGCCACGGCCGCGCCCGGGCAGGAGTGGTCCCCCAGCCAGCCGCCGGCCCGCATGGCGAGGCCCTCGCCCTCGGGCCGCGTCCCCCAGGGCGGGTCTGCCGGGCCGCCCACGCTGAACTCGTAGACCGCCCGAAGGCCGGGATTCGTGATGAGGGTGACCGCGAGTTCCGTCCCGGCGGGGACGACGTTGCCGAAGAGGTCAAGGCCGTCCCAGCGGGCCACCACCGGGCCGGGCCGGAAGTCGAGGGCCTGGCCCAGGATGCGGACGAGCTGCCCCCCGGGCGTGTAGAGGGCGAGCGTGCCGGTGCAGGCGGCCTCGACCTCGAACGGGATGGAGACCGCCCCGAGGGAGCCGAGCTGGCGGCTCTCGGGTTCCTCGTCGGTCTCGGCCAGGTCGTCGGCCTCGGTGCGGAAGGTCTCGCCCTCGGGCAGGACGTCGGGCTCTTCGGCCAGGCATGGCAGGCCGAGGGCCGCGAGCAGAACGAGCAGCCAGGCGGGGCGGAGGCGTTTCGGCGCAATCACGGGCGGGCTCCGTCTCTCGGGTCGACGCGGGCGGCCATGGTACCGGCCCGGCGGTGCCAGCGCCGGCGCGCGGTGGCGGCGCGTGTTAGAACCCGCGGAACCGCAATGAAGTAACGGACTAACGCACACACCGGCGGTGGCCCGTGCGGGCCGCGTCGCGTCCTCCGCGGGAGCGGAGGGGCATGCCGTCCGTCGGCGGCCCGTGCCGCGCCGGCGCGGCTTACTGCTTCGGGCTGTCCTGGCGGTCGCGGCGGCGTCGGGCGATGATCTCTTCGGCCAGCTTCTCCGGCACGCGGGCGTAGTGGGCCATCTCCATCGAGAAGGTCGCCATCCCCTTCGAGAGGCCCCGGACCACCGTCGCGTAGCCGAACATGCTCGCCAGCGGCACCTCGGCGCGGATCACGGTGTGGGCCCCGCGCTGCTCGGTCGCCATCACCAGGCCGCGCCGGCTCGTCAGGTCGGCCACGATCGGGCCCTGGGCCTCGGTCGGCGTCTCGACCTCGACGGCCATGATCGGTTCCTGGAGGCACGGGGCGCTCCGCTGGAACGCCTGGCGGAAGGCGGCGATGGCGGCCGTGTGGAAGGCCATCTCGCTGGAGTCCACCTCGTGGTAGTTGCCGTCGTCGAGGGTGAGGCGGCAGCCGACGATTTCGTAGCCCGCCAGCGGGCCTTCCTTCATGGCGTCGACGAAGCCGCGGCTGACCGCGGGGATGTACTCGCGCGGGACCGCGCCGCCCTTGATGTTGTCCTCGAACTCGTAGGGCGGGTCGTCCTCGCCGGTCAGCGGTTCGAGGCGGCCCTCGATCTCGGCGAACTGGCCCGCGCCGCCGGTCTGCTTCTTGTGCCGGTAGTCGTATTCCGCCGGCCGCGTCGGCGCCTCGCGGTACGAGACGCTCGGGGCCCCGACGGTGACCTGGGCCTTGAACTCGCGGCGGAGGCGTTCGACATAGACGTCGAGGTGGAGCTCGCCCATGCCGGCGATGACGGTCTCGCCGGTCTCCGGGTCGGTCGAGACGCGGAAGGTCGGGTCCTCGCGCATGAACCGGTTCAGGGCCTTGGCCATGCGGTCCTGGTCGTTGCTGGAGGCCGGGGTGACCGAGAGGCTGATGACGGGTTCGGCCACGAAGATGCTTTCGAGGCTGACGCTGGCGCCCGGGCCGCAGAGCGTGTCGCCGGAGGCGGTGTCGGCGCCGACGATGGCGACGATGTCGCCCGGGCCGGCGTCGGTCAGGTCGTCGCGCTGGTCGGCGTGCATGCGGACAAGGCGGCCGGCCCGCATGGTCTGGCCCGTCCGGGCGTTGGTGTAGGTGCCGCCCTTCTCGATGCGGCCCTGGTAGATGCGGACGTAGCTGAGGCGGCCGAAGGACTCGTCGACCACCTTGAAGGCCATGGCGACGGCCGGGGCGTCGGGGTCGGCGGCCAGGGGCACCTCGGCCCCGTCGTTGGCGTGGTCGCGGGCGAAGGCCGTCCGGTCGAGCGGGCTGGGCAGGTAGGCGCAGACGGCGTCGAGCAGGGGCTGGACGCCCTGGTTGTCGAGGGCCGAGCCCATGAGGACGGGCACGAGGTCGCCGTTCAGGGCGGCCTCGCGGAGCGTTTCGTGGATCATCGCCTCGGGGACGTCGAGCTCCTCGAGCAGGAGATCGGTCATCTCGTCGCTGTGGAGGCTCAGGCGGTCGAGCATCGCGTGCCGCGACGCCTCCGCCTCGTCCTTCAGCGCCGCCGGCACCGGGCCGCGCACGACCCGTTCGCCGGCGTCGCCCTCGAAGCGGACGGCTTCCATGGTGACCAGGTCGACGAGGCCGTCGAAGGCGTCGCCGGTGCCGATGGGCATCTGGATGGGCAGGACCCGCAGGTCGAGCTTCTCTTCGAGCTCGCGCAGGACGCGCTCCGGGTCGGCCCCGGTGCGGTCCATCTTGTTGATGAAGGCCAGGCGCGGGACGCCGTAGCGTTTCATCTGGCGGTCGACGGTCACGCTCTGGCTCTGGACGCCGCCGACGGCGCACAGCACCATGACGCCGCCGTCCAGGACGCGGAGGCTCCGCTCGACCTCGACGGTGAAGTCGACGTGGCCGGGGGTGTCGATGAGGTTGATGGTGTTGACGCCCCAGTCGATGCGCGTGGCGGCCGAGGTGATCGTGATGCCGCGCTCTTTCTCCAGCTCCATCCAGTCCATGGTGGCGCCGCCGTCGCGGTCGTGGACCTCGCGCATGCGGTGGATGCGGCCAGCATAGAAGAGCATCCGCTCGCTCAGGGTGGTCTTGCCCGAATCGATGTGGGCGCTGATGCCGATATTGCGGATGCGGCTGATCGAATCCATCTCCGTGTCTCCGGGTCAGGCCAAGGCCCCGAGGCCTCGGCCGCGTACGAACTCGTTGGCAAACGCCGCGCGGGCCGCACGCGGCCCGGCTAACAACGACGTCGCCCTCTCCGGGTATACACCCGTCCTGCCGGGTGTGACCCGCCGACCACCGTGGCGGCCGCGCCCTCACCCGATACGTCCGTCACCCGGTTCGGCGGCTGGGGGTGCGTCGACGTACGGCCAGAGGAAGAAAGGGCACGATAGTATACGGACAAACGAGGCCGTGTCAATGGGCGACGCGCAATTTTCGTGTTAAGAGCTGGCCGGAACCGGCCCCCGGGCGGGCTCAGACGAGGGCCGGGCGCCCGCCCTCGGCAAGCTTGGCGGCGGCCAGGCGGACCTTGCGGGCCACGTCGATGCCGTACGGGCAGGTCACCGCCTTCGCGGCCGCCTCCAGCGCCGCCGCGTCGACCCCCGCCTCGGCCCAGGTGGCCCTGGCGGCGTCGGCCTTGCCGAACCAGCCCGCGAGCACCTTCCGCAGCGCGGCTTCGGCGGCGTCGTGGCCGAAGAAATCGTGCATCTGCCGGTCGGCCATCCCCTCCAGGCGGAAGAGCTCCATCACCTCCACCGGGCATCGGCCGCACCGGCGGCAGACGTACCGGCCCAGGTCGACCGCGTCGCGCAGGATGGCCTCGCGTTCGGCGGCGTCGGCCGGGCCCTTTCGGACGGCGGCGGCCACCTCGCGGACCTGCTCCGGCGTGTTCGTGCCGCACACCGCCACGTCCGCCCCCGCCCCGAGGCAGTAGCGCACGGCCGGCTCAACCGACCGGTGGAGGTACCCGTCGGCCAGGGGTTTCATGGCCGTGACCGCGACGTGCCGACGCCGCGCCTCCGGCACCACCCGCTCCGGAATGATCGGGAAGTTCAGGTTGTCGAGGTAGTTCAGCCAGACGAGGATCAGGGCCAGGGGCAGCCGCGCGAGGCCCTTCAGGTAGACCTCCGGGTGGTGGCTGCTCATGCCGAGGCCGCCGACGAGGCCCTCGTCGATTGCCGCCAGCAGCCCTTCCAGGGCGCCGCCCTTGGCGGTGATGGCGCGGAGCTTGTCCGGGCCGACGCCGTGGAAGAAGCAGAACGCGACGCGGTCGGTCCGCAGGGCCGCCAGCGACGCGTCGAGGTCGCGCCGGGCCTCGTCGGCGGTCGTGGCGGTGGTCTTGGTGGCGAGAACGACGGCGTCGCGGCGGCCTTCGAGGGCGCGGCCGAGTTTGGCCTCGCTGGCCCCGCCCCCGTAGGCCCGGGCGGTCTCAATGTACCGGCCGCCCTCGGCCAGGTAGGCGTCGACGACCGCGGCGACGCGCTCGGAACTGATTTCGAGCTGGTGGAACCCGCCGAGGGCGTACCGCGTCAGGACGGTGCCGGTGGCGGGGACGGTGACGGTCGGCAGCGTGGCCGGGGGCATACGGACTCCTTGCGTCGGTGCGTGCGTCCGGGGCACTATAGGGGCTTCGCCCGCCCGGGAAAAGGGGAGGACGCCCGGCCGAAGGCCGATTTGCTCGGAACTGCGCCGCGCCCGGGGCGATTAACCCACGGCGCGCGGGGGCGCCGGCCGCCGCCCGGCCAAGGCGGCACGCCGGCTCGGACCCCGATGCGGAAAGGAGTTGTTTTTGACCCACGCCACGTGCCTTCGCACGGCCGCGCACGCGGCGCCTCTGCTTCTTGCGCTCCTCCTGCCGGCCGCGCCGGCGGCGGCGCTCATCAACGTCAACTACACGCCGGTGGACCTCGTCTACCAGAGCGATTACATCGCCCGCGTCCAGGTCGGGCCGGTCCCCGAACGCGGGCCCATGCCCCTGAAGGTCCTGGAGGTCCTTCAGGGCGAGGTCCCCGAGGGGCTGACCCTCGTGCCCGACCGCCAGGACGAACGGGCCATCAGGGACATCGCGGCCGCCATCGGCGACCGGACGGTCACGGGAACGCTGATGGGTGGCGACTTCGTCGACGCCGAGATGGGCGCCTCGGGCGACACCGGCGACCGGCCGACCGCCGTCTTGCACGTGGGTCTTACGTGGTTCGGCCTGACGCCCGCCGGCGGCGAGACGACCCTGACCGTCGGCCTGGACCAGTACCAGTTGAGCGCCGTCTGGGCGGGCGGCGACGCCATGCTCGTCCGGGCCATCCGCTACATCCTGGCCGACCCGCGGGCGGACGTGCCCGTCCGCGTCGGGGCGAGTTATGCCCGCGACATCGTCGTCGGCACCGTCGAGGGGCCCGTCCACGACCTGCACGCCGTGGACCTGGCCGGCGACGGCACGCTGGCGCTCGTCGCGCTGGCCGCGAGCGGCGACCGCCTCTTCGTCCGCGACGGCGACGCGTGGACCGACGCGACGGCGGCCCGGGGCCTCGCGACGGCCTCGCGCGTGGCGGCGTGGGGCGACCTCGACGGTGCGGGCCGCCTCGACCTCGCCTCGTGGGGCGAGAAGGGCCTCCTGCTGGCCACCCAGGCCCCCGACGGGACGTTCACGGCCACGCCGATGGGCGTCGACCTGGAGACCCGGTGCCTCAGCCTGGAGGCCGTGAGCTTTGACGGGGCGGCCATGGCGCTCGTGGCGGGGACGGCGCGCGGCCCGGTGGTCGTCCTGCGCAAAGGCGACGGCTGGGCCGCCCGTGCCGCGCCGGGCGCGGCCGAGGACGCGACGACCGAGGCCCTCGGTGAGGCCGGCCCGTGCGTGCTGGTCTTCGCCGACGAGGACCGCCGCTGGGACGTGCTCCAGCCGATGGCCACGGGCGTCCGCGTCTTCAAGGGGATCGAGGGCGGCACGTTCGGCCCGGGCGTCAAGGCGGCCGACACGGGCTTCCGCCGGGGCGCGAGCGGCGCCGCCGCGGGCGATTTCGACGCCGACGGCCTCGTCGACCTGGCCGTCGTCAGCGAGGTCGGCCCGTACCTCTTCTGGAACCGCGGCGACGGGACCTTCGAGGAGGTGCTCGAGGAGGCCGGCGAGGTCTCCTACAACGCGAAGCCGAACGTCGCTGGCGTCGCGGTCGGCGACATCAATAACGATGGCCGCCTCGACCTCGCCCACGCCTATCGGCCTCAGGCCCCGCAGCTCTTCTTCAACCGCGGCTTCCGCTGCTTCGGATTCGCCATCGAGATGCAGGTCCGCAACACCGGGTTCGACACGGCCGGTCCCATCGGGCGGGGGCAGCAGGCCCTGGCCGTGGCCGACCTGACTGGCGACGGGGCCCAGGACCTGGCCGTCGTCACGAACGACGGCCGCGTGGTCGTCCTCGCCCGCACGACCGAGGGCTGCCCGGTACTCGGTGTGACGGTGGCGGCCGGCCAGGGCCCGGCCGTCGTCACGGGCACGGACGGGAAGCACGCCCTGGGGGCGCGCGTCGCGCGTCCGGGGCGGCCGGTGCTGCTGGGCAAGCGGACGAAGGGGCCGCTCACGGTCGCCTGGCGGACGCCCCACGGCACCGGCTCGAAGCAGGTGATCGTCCTGAAGCCCGAACGTCTGGCCGTGCCCGGTCCCGAGAACCCTACTCCCTAGCCCGCGTCCTACCGCATGCCCCACGTGCTCGAACAACCCGGCCTCGTCTTGTCCCCGGCGGTGGTGCCCGTCTTCACGAGCATCGCCCCGGTGGTGATCGCCATCCTGGGCGGCGTGGCGGTGACGCTGGCGGGCATCCTGGCCCGGATGCTGAAGCCGGCGGCCATGAAGGCGGCCCTGCGGTTCCTCTGGCGGGTCAAGCTGCACCTGCTGGCGGGGGCGGCCGTGGTCTTTGTCGCCGGCTGGGGCGTCAAGGCCCTCCTGGCCCGCGCGGGCGGGCCGGTGACGGCGGCCGAGGGGGGCGGCGACTGGCCGATGGCGCGCGGCGGGCCGGCCCGGCGCGGCTGGGCCGGCGGGCCGGGGCCCGTGCGAGGCGGCGTCGAGTGGGTCTGGCAGCAGGGCGGCGAGGGGTTCCTGGCGTCGGCGGCGGTGCGCGGCAACCGGGTGTACATCGCGTCGGCCCAGATGGGCGCGTTCGGCGAGAGCGGAACCCTCTATTGCCTCGACGCCGACACGGGCGGCCAGGTCTGGGCGGCCGCCCCCAAGGGCTTCCGGCCGACCTTCTCCAGCCCCGTCCTCGCGGGCGACCGGCTCGTCTGCGGCGAGGGGCTCCACGTGACGCGCGACGCCCGCGTCGTCTGCCTCGACCTCAGCCCCGGCCGCGAGGGCCTCGTCCTCTGGACCTTCCGCACGACGAGCCACGTCGAGTGCACCCCCCTCGTGGCCGACGGCCGCGTCTACGTCGGCGCCGGCGACGACGGCTACTACTGCCTGGCCCTGGAGGCCGGGCCGGACGGCGAGGCCCAGGTTCTCTGGCACGCCCCCGGCGATCGGTACCCGGACGCCGAGACGGCCCTGCTGGTGCACGAAGGCCGCGTCTACGCCGGCCTCGGCCTGGGGGGGCGGGCGCTCTGTGTCCTCGACGCCGTCACCGGCGAGGAGATGGAGCGGATCGAGACGCCGTACCCGGTCTTCGGCCCGCCCTCGACCGACGGGCGGACGCTCTTCCTCGCCATGGGCACGGGCGACTACGTGAACACGGCCGAGCAGGCCCGCCAAGCCCGCCTGGACAAGGCCCGGGACGCCGGGGCGACCGAGGAGGAGCTGGACGCGATGCGGGCGCGGCTCGGGCCGGCCGGCGAGATCTGGGGCATCGACCTGGAGACGCTCAAGGTCCGCTGGCGGGCCGAGCTGCCGCGCACCGTCCTGGGGTCGGTCGCGGTGGCCGACGGCGAGCTGTACGCCGCCAGCCGCGACGGCTGCGTCTACGCCTACACGACCGACGGTAAGCCGGTGGCGCGGTGGGACTCGCACGCGCCGATCGTCGCGAGCCCGGCCGTCACGGAGGACCGCGTCTACGTCATGACCACGGGCGGGCGGGTGTACGGCCTGGCGCGGCCGGACCTGGCGCCGGTGTGGGAACTGGCCGTCTCGACGGGGGGCCTGGCGATCAGTTCGCCGGTGGTGGCGCGCGGGCACCTCTACGTCGGGACGCAGAACGACGGCCTCGTCTGTGCGGGCTTGCCGCCCGAGGAGGGCGCGGCCGCGTACGTCTGGCCCGGCGGGACGGGCGCGCCCGGGCAGGCCGGCAACGCCGACCGGTCGCCGCTGCCGCCGCTCGGGGCGTTCCTGTGGCAGTACCCGGCGGACCAGATGGGCGAGACGGAGGCGGCGGTGGTGCCGGCCGCGGCGGCGCCCGTCCCGGGCGGGCTGCTGGTGCCGCTTGCGGGCGAAGGGCGGCAGGGCCTGGCGAAGCTGCCCCTCGGCGCGGGCGAGGCCGAAGCGCCCGAGCCGGCCTGGGTGCATGAGACGCCGGGACCGGTGGTCGCCGGTCCGGCGGTGGCGGCGGGCGCGGCCCACGTTCTCCATGAGGGTGCCGGCGGCGGGGCCGCCCTCGACGCCGTGGACCTGGAGACGGGCGAACGCCGCTGGCAGGCGACACTTGAGGGGGCGCCGGCCGGCCTCACCGTCGGCGACGCGGGCGAGGCGTACGTCCGGACGGCAGACGGGCGGCTCATGGCCTTCGACGCGGCCGGCGGGGCCCTGTGGACGCGGGCCCTCGGGTGGCTTGCCGGGCCGCCGGCGGTCACGCCGACGATGGTCCTCGCGGCGTCGGCGGAGGACGGGTCGCTGACCGCCATGGACCGGCCGACCGGCGCGGTTCTCTGGGCGGCGGCGCTGGAGGCGGCGCCGACGACCGGCCCGGTCGTCGCGGGCGACGCCGTCTTCGTGGGGACCGAGGCGGGTGTGGCGGCCCGGTCGCTGGTCGACGGCAGGGCGGTGGAGGGCTGGACGGTCGGCGGCGGGGCGGTGGCGGCGCCGCTCGCCCTGACGCCCGAGGCCCTTGTGACCGTCACGGCCGACGGGCACCTGCTGGTCGTCTCGCGGACGGGCGGTCAGGTGCGGCATCGCGTGGCGGGGGCGGCGCCGGGCGTGGCGCCGCTGGTGGCCCGCGGGCGGGTCCTCTTCGCGGGGGCGGACGCCCTCAGGGTCCTGGACCTGGAGGCCGAGGACGCCAAGGCCACGCCGTGGGTCGACACGTCGTGGCTCGGGCGGCCGGCGGGGCCGATGCTGCTCGTCGGCTCGCGCGTCTATCAGCCGCGCACCGGCTGGGGCCTCGTCTGCTTCGGAGCGTGCCGATGAGCGGCCACGGGCGCTGGTGCTGGGCCTTTGACGAGCCGCTGCCGGCGGGGGCGGACGCCCGGGCGCTCCTGGGCGGCAAGGGGGCGAGCCTCCGCGGCATGACCGAGGCCGGTCTCCCCGTGCCGCCGGGGTTCACGATCTCGACCGAGGCGTGCGCGGCCTATACGGAAAGGGGCCGGCGGTGGCCGGCGGGCCTGGAGGCCGAGGTCCGCGACCAGCTCGCCCGCCTGGAGGCCGCCACCGGCCGCACGCTCGGCCGCGAGGCCCCGCCGCTGCTCGTCTCGGTGCGGAGCGGGGCGGCCGTCTCGATGCCGGGGATGATGGACACGCTGCTGAACTGCGGGCTGCACCCGGGCCTGGCGGCCGACGTGGGGGACACGCCGGCGTTCTGGTCGCTGTACGCGGCGTTCATCCACAGCGTGGCCCGGACGGTCCACGGCCTGGGGCCGGCGGCGCTGGCGGACCTGCCGTCGCCCGCGAGCCGCGAGGCCGTCGAGGCCCACCTTGCGCGGTACGCCGACCGGACGGGCGAGCCGTTGCCGACCGATCCGTGGGGGGCGCTGGTGCTCTGCATCGGGGCGGTCTTCGACTCGTGGGAGAACGAGCGGGCGGTCGCCTACCGCCGCCGCAACGACGTCCGCGGCCTCGCGGGGACGGCCGTCAACGTCCAGGCGATGTTCCCGTCGGAGGTCTCGGGCATCGTCTTCACGGAGGACCCGAGCGCGGTGGACGCGTCGCGGATGGTGATCGAGGCCTCCTACGGCCTCGGCGAGGCCGTCGTCTCCGGCGACGTGACGCCCGACCGCTTCGTCCTCGACCGCGAGACCGGCCGCGTGGTCGAGACCGAGCTCGGCCACAAGGCGGCCCGCGTCGGGGCCCTGGGCGTGGACCTGTCGGACCGGGACCCGGACGCGACGTGCCTGAGCGAGGCGCAGCTGGCGGACCTGAGGGCCCTGTGTCTGCGGGTGGAGGCGTACTTCGGGCACCCGGTGGACGTCGAGTGGGGCCTTGCCGAGGGCGCCTTCGGGCTGCTCCAGGCCCGGGCGATCCGCGGCCTGGACGTGGCCCGCGAGGTGGAGGTCGCGCGGGAGGCCGAGGCGGCGCGGCTGCGTGCGGCGGCGGCGGACGGGCGGCGGGTCTGGGTCGCCCACAACCTGGGCGAGACGCTCCCCGCGCCGACGCCGCTGACGTGGGACATCGTCCGCCGGTTCATGAGCGGCGACGGCGGCTTCGGCAAGCTCTATCGCGACCTCGGGTACCGCCCCTCGGCGCGGGTCCGCCGCGACGGGTTCCTGGAGCTCATCGCCGGGCGCGTCTACGCCGACCCGGCGCGGCAGGCGGAGCTCTTCTGGGACGCCATGCCGCTGGTGTACGACGTCGAGGCGGTGCGGGCCGACCCGACGGTCCTGGACGCCGCCCCGACGACCTTCGACCCCGACCGGGCGGACGGCCGCTTCCTGACGCACCTGCCGACGACGCTGCTGGCGATGGCGCGTGTGGCGCGGCGGTCGCGGCAGGCGCGGGCCGGGGCGAAGCGGCGCTTCGAGGCGGACGTCCTGCCGCCGTTCCTCGACTGGGTTGACGCCGCGCGCGACGCCGACCTCGGGGCCCTCAGCGACGCGCAGCTTCTGGCCGAACTCGACGCCCGGCGCGCCCGCGTGCTGGACGCGTTCGGCCCGGAGAGCCTGCGGCCGGGGTTCTTCGGTGGCATGGCCTTCGGCGAGGTCGCCGGCCTCCTCGGCGACCTGCTCGGCCCGGTCGAGGGCGAGGCCCTGGCGGCGCGGCTGGTGCGCGGCCTGGAGGGCGACACGACCTTCGAGCAGGAGGTGATGCTCCACCGCGTGGCCCGCGGCGAGGCGATGATGGAGGCGTTCCTGGCGGCGTACGGGCACCGGGCGGCGGGCGAGATGGAACTCTCCGTGCCCCGCTGGCGCGAGGACCCCGTCGGCCTGGAACCGCGCCTGGCCGCCTGCCGCCGCGACGGCTGTCCCCTGCCGGAGGCGGTGCATGCGGCCAACGTGGCGGCGCGGGAGGAGGCCGAGGCGGAACTGCCCGGGGCGCTGGCGGCCGCCGGGGGCAGCGCGCTCCGGGAGGACATCGAGGCGGCCTTGGCCGAGGCCCGGGCGCTCCTGCCGTACCGCGAGTCCGGCAAGCACTACCTGATGATGGGCTACGAGCTGGTGCGCCTGGTGACCGAGGAACTGGCGGCCCGCTGGGACCTGGGGCGCGACCTGTACTTCCTCCACCTGGACGAGCTCGGGCGTGTCGCGGCCGAGCGCCAGGCCCTGCTCGACCGGGCGGGCGGCCGGCGGGTCCGGTGGCAGGCGCTTCAGCGGCTCGATGTGCCGGAGGTGGTGGACTCGGAGGACCTGGACCGGTTCGAGCCGCATGAGTGCCGGCCCGTTGCGCTGCCGT